>NZ_JBEXHL010000023.1:0-152806 GCF_040607795.1 Amycolatopsis sp. NPDC005232
GGGGCGGTGCGATCGGCCCCCGGCCGATCCGACCGCCCCCATCCGGAAGCCGGCTCAAAGGCGATCTCGCACGCCCTGGCGAAGCCGGGGCCAACAACACCGCGATCTGGCACGCCCTGGCGAAGCCGGGGCCAACAACACCGCGATCTGGCACGCCCCGGCGAAGCCGAGGCCAACAACACCGCGATCTGGCACGCCCCGGCGAAGCCGAGGCCAACAACACCGCGATCTGGCACGCCCCGGCGAAGCCGAGGCCAAAGATGCAGCAGAATGGGGAGATGCACGCCGCCGAACCCGAGCACGCTCCCGTGACCGGGGCCGAACCGAGCGTGCTCCCGTGACCGGGGGTTACCTGAAGGGCCGGATCCGCCGCGAGGACATCATTTCCGCGGCTGCCGTGGTGTACGGCGAGGCCGGCTACCACGGTTCGTCGCTGCGGGAGATCGCCAAGCGTGTCGGCATCAGCCACGCCGGGCTGTTGTACTACTTCCCCACCAAGGAAGCGCTGCTCGCCGCCGTGCTCGAACGGCGTGACGCCGAGGACTCCGAGCGCGAGCAGCTGACCGTGCCGCCCGGGCTGGAGGTGCTGCGGCATTTCGTCGCGCTGGCCGAGCACAACGTGCGCCACCCGGGCATCGTCGACCTGTACTCGCGGCTGGCGGCCGAGGCCGTGGCGCCCGACCACCCCGCGCACGAGTACTTCGTGGAGCACTACCGGCAGGCGCGCGAAAGCGTGATCGGCTCGTTCCGGCTGCTGGCCACGACGGGCGAGCTGCGCGAGGGCGTGGACCCGGACTTCGCGGCGCTCACGTTCATCGCGCTCATGGACGGGCTGCAGGTCCAATGGCTCACCACCCCCGGCGACGTCGACCTCGTCGGCTCCTTGCGGTTCTACCTGCGCACCTTGCTCACCGTCCCCCTCGACTCCGACGCCTGACCGCCCGGCCCGAAGCACCCCAATGTGGCGTTCGGTGCGTTCAGCGCACCCAACGCCGCAATGGGGCGGTTTCGGCAGGGCGCGGCTAGAGGGTGCGGGCGTAGGGGTCCCAGCCGTCCGGCAGGGCGGGCGGGACCTCGACGGTGCTGGCCACCTCCACGGACTGGCCGCGCGTGATCGACTCGTCGATGGCGAGCATCGCGTCGAGCACGTGGTAGGCCAGCTCCCCCGACGCGCGTTCCGGCACCCCGGCCCGGATCGCGCGGGCGAGCTCCAGCGCGCCCGTGCCGCGCGAGGCGGCGTGTCCTTGCGGCGCAAGCTCTTCCGGCTCGGCGGAACCCAGCAGGTGCAGCTTCGTCGGGCCGTCGAAGCGGTTCGGGTCCGGCAGTACCGCGGTGCCGAGCGCGCCCGACACCTCGACGAAACCCGTGCGAGCCAAGGCGGAATCGAAGCTCAGCACGATCTGCGCGCTGCCGCCGCGGGTGAACTCGACGAGCGCGGTCACCGTGGTCGGCACGGTCACCGCGAACTCCGTGCCGGCGCGCGGACCCGAGCCGATCACGCGCGTGTCCCGCGCACGGCCGCCGGCGCCGGTCACCTTGCGGATCGGGCCGAACAGCTGCACGAGCTCCGTGAGGTAGTACGGCCCCATGTCCAGCAGCGGGCCGCCGCCGTGCTGGAACAGGAACTCCGGCGCCGGGTGCCAGCTCTCCGGTCCCGGCGTCTGGAACAGCGCCAGCGCCGTGCGCGGTTCGCCGATGCGGCCGGCCTCGATCGCGCGCCGGGCCGTCTGCAGGCCGGCGCCGAGCACGGTGTCCGGCGCGCTCGCCACGCGCAACCCCTTCTCCCGCGCGCGATCGAGCAGTTTGCGGCCCGTCTGGCGGTCGAGGGCGAGCGGCTTCTCCGCCCACACGCTCTTGCCCGCCTCCAGCGCCGCGAGGCCGACCTCGACGTGCGCGGCCGGGATCGTGAGGTTCACGACCAGCTCGATCTCCGGGTTCGCCAGCAGCTCCGCGACGGTTTCCCCTTGCGGCACACCGTGTTTCGCCGCCTGCGCCTGCGCGCGAGCCACATCCAGGTCGGCGACGGAGAGCACCCGCACGTCGGGGAAGCCCGTGAGGTTCTCGAGGTAGGTGTCGCTGATGACCCCCGCGCCGATCAGGCCGACGCCGACGGGGCCGCTGGTCACTTCGCGCCCTCGGTGAGGTAGGCGAAGCTGGCGGCGATGCCTTCGAAGATGTCACCGTCGTAACGGTCGAACTCCACCACGCGCAACGCGTCGGGCGCCGCGGCGAGAACCTCGGGGAGCGGGACGCTGCCCTGGCCCGCCGGGACCTGACCGGACGCGTCGGTGGCGAGCGCGCCGTCCTTCACGTGGATGGCGTGCACCCGGGAGCCGAGCCGGGCGAGCAGCTCGGGCGCGTTCGCCCCGCCCGCCGTGGCCCAGTAGGCGTCGACCTCCAGGGCGACGGCCGGGTCGAGCTGATCGGCGAACACCTCGAACGCGTGGCGACCGTCGATCCGGGACTCCAGCTCCCACCAGTGGTTGTGGTACCCGACCTGCACGCCGTGCTCCTCGGCGACCTTCGCGGCGGCGTTGAGCACTTCCGCGGTGGCCGTGATGTCCGCTGCGTTCTGCCATTGCTCGGGCTTCACGAGCGGGTCGATGACCACGGCGATGCCGAGCTGCTTCGCCGCGGCGAACACGGCGTGCTGGTCCTCGCCGATGAGCTTCGCGTGGGCCGTCGGGGCGCTCAGCCCGTTGGCCGGCAGACCGGCGCCGAGCGCGGCCACGTTCTCGACGACGCCGTACGGCTCGACCTGCGTGAACCCGATCGCGGCGAGGCGCCGCAGGGTGTCCGCCGGGTCGGCCGCGAACGCGTCGCGGACCGAGTACAGCTGCACGGAAGGCTTGCCCATTCCAGCTCCTTGGCTTCGCGGTTCGGCGCCCGGGGCGCCGCGTCGCCTGAATTTCTACCAGGTGGTCGAAATTGACACCAGGCGTTTGCGACAGGTCCACACGTTCGCCCGCCGTTTGAGGAGGGCCCGTGGCGGGCAGCAGTCATGAAGGGCCGAAACCACGGAAAGGGACGCGATGACCCACCAGGGCATGGACGACTTGATGGTGAAGGGCGAAGAGGAGAGCTTCTCCGCGCTGAAGTCACGGCTCGTCGACGAGTACGGCAGCGCGCGCGAACCCGAGATCAACCGCACGATCACCGCACAGCGGCAGCACTTCGACGACGCCGGCGTGCGCAGCTTCCTGCCCGTGCTCGTCGAGCGCCAGGTGCGCGACCGGCTCGGTGAGCCCCGAGGGCGCTGACGGGGCCTTACGGAAGGATCGAGTCGACGTACCCGCCGTCGACGCGGAGGGCGCCGCCGGTGGTGGCGGAGGCGAGCGGTGAGCTCAGGTACACCACGAGGTTCGCGATTTCCTCCGGCTCGATCAGCCGCTGCAGCAACGACTGGGGGCGGTGGGTCTTCATGAACTCCCGTTGCGCCTGCTCCCACGGCAGGTTCTTGTCCACGAGCTGGTAAACGAAGTCCTCGACGCCACCGGTGTGCGTGGGGCCGGCGATCACGGAGTTGACCGTGACGCCCGTCCCCGCCGCCGCTTTGGCGAAGCCGCGCGACACGCCCAGCAGCGCCGTCTTCGACATGCCGTAGTGGATCATCTCGGCGGGGATCACGACGGCCGAGTCGCTCGCGATGTTGAGCACCGGCCCCAGCCCTGCTCGGTCATCGCGGGCAGCGTCAGGCGTGTCAGCCGCACGGCCGCGAGCACGTTGACCTCGAAGTAGCGCCGCCACTCGTCGTCGGTGATCTCCAGCGGCTCCTGCGCGCCGAAGATGCCGAGGTTGTTCACGAGGACGTCGACGCGCCCCGCCCGGTCGAGGACCTGGCGCGCGCCTTCGTCAGTGGTCACGTCGCCGGCCCCGGCCACGAACTCGCCGTCCGGTACCTGGCTCTCGAGCTCCCTGATCGCCTGCGCGACGCCCGCGTCGCCGCGCCCGTTCACCACCACGCGCGCACCCGCCTTCGCGAGCCCCGCGGCGATCGCCGCGCCGATCCCCTGCGTGGACCCGGTGACGAGCGCCGTCCTGCCGTCGAGGTCGAGCTTCATGATTTCCCTTCCGGTTGCCGATGATCTTGGTGTGCCATCATCCCGCGCCGGGCACGCGCTCGCTGGGTGTCACTCACACCAGCGGCACGTCCACGAGGTGCCCGACGTCCTGCGCCACCGTCATCCGGAAGCCGCCGTCGCGCCCGCGTTCCCAGGCGCTGACCGACGCGTTGGGGATGTCGGTGCGGGCGGCCGCGGCCAGCAGGACCGGCTCGGGCACGCCTTCCAGGACGTAGCGCAGCGCGAACACCGTCACCTCGTGCGCCACGAACAGCACGCGCAGGCCCGGTGTCTCGGCGCTCAGGTCGGCGAGCAGCGAGCGAAGGCGCAGCACGACATCGGCCCAGGACTCGCCGCCGGGTGGACGGTAGTAGAACTTGCCGAGGCGCTGCTTGCGGCGTAGTTCGTCGGGCCAACGTTCGGCGACGCCGCGGCTGGTGAGCAGGTCGAGGACGCCGAGTTCGCGGTCTCGCAGGCGCTCGTCGGCGCGCAGGCCGCCGGGGACCTCCACGCCCCCGGCGGCGGCCACGTCGAGGGCGACGCGGGCCGTGTCCACGGCGCGCCGGTAAGGCGAGGCCACTACGAGCTGCGGCGGCTCACCCGCGAGCCACTCCCCCGCCGCCCGCGCTTGGCGCAGGCCCAGCTCGCTCAGCGGCACGTCGGCGTCGCGCTCGGCGATGTCGATGACCTCGCGGCCCGCGGCCTCGGCGGCCTCGCGCGCGACGTTGCCGGTGCTCTGCCCGTGGCGCAGCAGGCCGACCCAGTCCAGTCGTGTCGTCACAGGTCCTCAATACCCCGGACGGACGCGTGGTCACACCCTCACAGCAACGACCGCATCCGGGCCACGGCGCCCTCCGCCTGCGCGGGCGAGCGCCGTCCCAGGCCGCACGACGTGGCGAGGTCCACGAGCCGGCCCAGCGCAGTCTCGACGTGGTCGCGCACCGTCAGCTGGGCCTGCTCGTCCTGCCGCTCGTGCGCGATCCCCGCGACCACGACGGCCGATCCCTGACGCAGGCGGCGCAGCGGCGCGTAGAACGCGGCGGAGGTCGGCGGCGGCTCGTCACCGCCGGACATCGGCAGGTGCACGAAGTCCAGCGGACGGCCGCCGGGCCACGAGGCGGTGTCCGGAAGGCCACACTCCGTGTCAAGACCCGACGGTCAGAGGTCCTTGCGGTAGACGAGGAAATCGCACTCCGTCGCCAGCAGTGGCGCGAGGTGCGGGTGGGCCTCCTCGATCGTCGACTTCTCCTCGAGGCGGTAGCCCAGCCGCGTGTACCAGGCGGCGAGGAACTCCTTCGACGGGTGCGTGAACGACCGCGGCACCAGTAGCTCGAGCTGCATCCGCCGCCGGCCCAGCGCACGGCAGCGGTCTTCGGCGAACCGCACCAGCTCACGCCCGATGCCCGCGCCCTGCAGCTGCGGCGCGGCGGCCAGCAGGCCGAACTCGCCCACGCCGTCGGCGACCGTCCGCACGCGCACGCAGCCGACCACGCGGCCCGCCTGGCGCGCCACGGCGATCTCGCCGGCCGCGACGAGCCCCGCCACCTCGGCCGCGCTCGTCCGGTCCGCGTCGCCCGCCCACAGGCCGGCCTCGGCGGTCACGTAGACGGCGTTCACCAGGGCGGCGACCTCGGCCGCCGGCACCTCGTCGGCCGCGGCGGACTGCGGCAGCATCTCGACCTCGACTGCGTCCAGGGCGCACCTCCTCGTCGGCCGCCCAGTCTACGAACCGATCAACGCCCGGTCGCACCGTCGATCAGTTCCGGGAGGAGGTCGGCGGGCCGGCCGGTCTCCTCGACGAGGTGCCTGAGCGCCCAGCGGACCCCATGGCACCGCCGCCAACCGCGCTACGAAGTCGCCGCCGCGGAATCCGCCTCGACCGGGCGCGCCTCGCCGAAGCCCCCGTAACGGCCGGCCTTCGCGCGCTTGCGCACCTCGTCGAAGTGCCGGTGCACGGCCTCCGCCGCGGCGTCGCCGTCGCGGGAGACCAGGGCGTCGACGATCACCTGGTGCCGCTTCGCCGTGCTCGCCGCCGAGGACACCGGTCCGCCGAGCTCGCCCTCGGCCGCGCGGTAGACGTCCCAGAACAGCCCTGTGAGCTCGCGCGCCAGGTCGAAGCCCGCTTCCGCGCAGATGAGGTCGTGGAACTCCCGGTCGGCGACCGCGGCATCCGGCCCCTTGCGGCGCATCCGCGCGACGCAGGCCTCCAGCTCGGCGATCAGCTCGGGGCGATGCTCCGACGCCACCCGCCGAGTCAGCTCCGTCTCGATCATCTCGCGGACCTCGAGCAGGTCACGCAGGCGCCCGGCGTCGCTGGCGCCGCGGGTGCGCGTGCGGAACAGCAGCCACGTCTGCAGGGCCTCGGAGCCGGCCGAGCCGACGAAGGTGCCGTAGCCGTGGCGGATCTCGACGATGCCGAGCGCCTGCAGCGCCTTGATCGCCTCCCGGATCGAGTTGCGGCTCACCCCGATGTCTTCCATCAGGCTGAGTTCCGTGGGCATCGGCGCGCCCGGTGGGAGGTCGCGGTCGATGATCAGGTCGATGATCCGCTTGGTGATCTCTTCACTGCGTTGCGGGCGCGCCAAAACAGTCTCCCCGGATGTTTCTTTCGTTCGCTGGCACGTCGCCATCGGAGGACATCCTACGTCATACCTCATCGAATCCCCGGCAGATCCCGGCCCGGTGGCGAAAACGCGCCGTCCCCTTGACCGGTACCCGGCTGAGTTCTAGGGTTCGGCGAAGTCATAGGACGTCCCACGTCCTACTTCTCATGACTTCTGGTGGGCGAAACACACAGTCAGGAGACATCGATGTCCCGAACCGCCATGGGGACGGGCCCCGCGTTCGACCGGCGCACGCTGCTGCGTTACGCGGGCCTCGTGGGCGCCACCGCCGCCTTCTCCTCGACGCTGGCCGCGTGCGGCGGCCCCGCGTCGACGAACAAGACGGGCAGCTCCACCGATTCCCTCACCGCAGTGATCGGCTACGGCAACAACCAGTCCTGGGACCCGTTGCAGACCGCCTCGGCGTTCTCCATGGCCGCCATCCTGCACAGCTACGAATCGCTCGTCGAAGGCGACCCCGTCACGCGCGCCCCGTTCCCCGGCCTCGCGAAGGCACTGCCGGCCGACGTGAGCGGCACCAGCATCAAGTTCGAGCTGCGCGACGGCGCCAAGTGGCACGACGGGCAGCCCGTGACCGCCGACGACGTGGTGTTCACCTACGCCCGCACCCTGGACGCGAAGGAGAACGTGCTGATCCACAGCTTCTTCGCCCAGTGGCTGAAAGAAGTCAGGAAGGTCGACGACCACACCGTCGAGTTCGCGCTGAAGTTCCCCTTCCCGTACGCGCTGCAGCGGATCCAGATCTGCAAGATCCTCCCGAAGCACGTGTACGAGAACAACTGGCCGCTCGCCGTCGGCGGCAAGGTCGTGGGTTCCGGGCCGTACAACGTCACCGAGCAGGCGCCGCTGTCGCACACCTCGTTCGAGAAGTTCGCCGACTACAACGGTCCCCGCCCCGCCGCGTACCAAAAAATGCTGTGGAAGTCCATTGTGGACTCTGCCCCGCGGGTGGCCGCGATCTCCGGCGCGAAGCCCGACGCGCAGATCGTGGAGAACATCCCCGCCGCCAACGCCGACCAGCTGCGCAAAGCCGGGCGCACCGTCGAGTTCGCCGACGGCGGCAACAACCTGTACCTGATGTTCAACACCGCCCACGCACCCTTCGGCGACAAGCGCGTGCGCCAGGCGCTGCACTACGCCATCGACAAGAAGAAGATGATCGAAATCGGCCTGCGCGGTACCGGCACCGCGGGCACGTCGTTCATCAACCCGAAGCTGCCGCAGTCGCAGCCGGCGTCGCAGAGCTTCGTCTACGACCCGGCGACGGCCAAGCAGCTACTGGCCGAGGCCGGCGTCAGCAATCTGAAGATCTCCTTGTCCACCACCAACACCTCGCTGGTGCTCGACTGCGTGAAGGTGATCAAAGAGGGCTGGGACGCGATCGGCGTCGAGACCACTTTGGACTCCCAGGACACCAAGGCGCTGTTCTCCAAGCTGGACAACGGCAACGACTTCCAGGTCGTGTCCACCACGAACAACCCGATGCAGTTCGGCAACGACCCCGACCTGCTCATCCGCTACTACTACGACGCGCAGTCGCTGATGATGACGAAGTACGCGCGCTGGAACAACGCCGACACCCAGGCCCTGCTCGGGCTCCAGGACCAGGCGGCCGCGGAGCCGGACGAGACCAAGCGCAACGGGCTGTACAAGCAGCTGCTGGACCTGATCTCCGAGCAGGCCGTGATCTACCCGATCGTGTTCACCCAGCTCGGCACGGCATGGGACCCGAAGGCGATCACCGGCGTGCACGCGCAGGGCTACCCCGGCATCTACCTCAACCAGGCCAAGCCGGTCTGACGCGGGAGGAACCGCCACCGTGATCGTCGTCGTGCGGATGCTGGCCTCTCGCATCCTCGCCCTGATCCCGCTGCTGCTCGGCGTGATCCTCTTCGTGTTCATCGTGATGCAGTTCTCCCCTGTGGACCCGGCGCTCGCCGCGTTCAACGGAGCGAACGCGACCGAGGCGCAGCTCGACCAGTTCCGCCAGGCCAACGGGCTGCTCGATCCCCTGCCCCTGCAGTACGTGCACTTCGTGTGGCACCTGCTGCAAGGCGACTTCGGCACCAGTGTGATCACCAAGGAGCCGGTGGGTCAGACCATCGCGACCGCGCTCCCGCTCACCGTGCAGCTCACGCTGTTCGGCCTGGTCATCGCGCTCGTGCTGTCGGTCGTGCTCGGCGTGACGTCGGCGCTGTTCCCGCGGCCGCTGGCCCGACCACCTGATCCGGGTGGTCACGCTGGCGGGCGTCGCGGCGCCGGCGTTCTGGATCGCGCTGCTGCTCGTGCAGTGGCTCGCCGTGGGCAAGGGCCTGTTCCCCACCAGCGGTTACGTGAGCCCGGCCGACTCGGTCTCGGGCTGGCTCAACTCGCTCACGCTGCCGGCGATCTCGCTGTCACTGCCGGTCGCCGCGCAGCTCACGCGCGTGATCCGCACGTCGATGGTCGAGGAGCTGGACAAGGACTACGTGCGCACGGCCCGCGGCGGCGGCCTGCCGCCCGTGGTCGTGGTGGGCCGCAACGTGCTGCGCAACGCGCTGGTCAACCCGCTCACCGTGCTCGGCCTGCGCGTCGGCTACCTGCTCGGCGGCGCGGTGGTGATCGAGACGATGTTCGCGCTGCCCGGCATGGGCCAGAACATGATCCAGGCCGTGCAGGACGGCGACACGGCGAAGGTCCAGGGCTTCGTGATCACCATCGCCGTGGGCTTCGTGCTCGTGAACCTCATCGTCGACGTGCTCTACCTCATCGCCAACCCGAGACTGCGGAGCCACTCCTGATGCGCCCCGTCCTGCACGCGAACCTCACCGACCGGCTCTCGCGGCCCGGCGTGCGGTTCCGGAAACTCCCGCCCACGTCGTGGCTCGCGCTCGGCCTGCTCGTGGTGCTCGCGCTGGTCGCGATCTTCGGCACGCTGCTCGCGACCCACAACCCCGATGCGCTCAGCACCGACACGGGCGGCCCGAGCGCCGAGCACTGGTTCGGCACCGACCAGTCGGGCCGCGACATCTTCTCGCGCCTGGTGGCCGGCACGCGCTGGTCGCTCGCGATCGGCCTCGGCGCCACGGTGCTCGCGCTGATCGCGGGCGTGGTGATCGGCTCGTTCGCCGCGACGTCCGGGCGCAGGACCGACGCCGTGGTGATGCGCGTGATGGACGTGATCATGGCGTTCCCCGGCATCGCGCTCGCCGCGGTGCTGGTGGCGGTGTTCGGCCGCGGCATCCTCGTGCTGATCCTCGCGATCGGGTTCCTCAACATGGCCCCGGTCGCGCGGGTGGTGCGGGCCAACGTGCTCGCGCAGTACGGCGAGGACTACGTGGACGCCGAGCGCGTGATCGGCGCCAAACGGCTGTTCATCCTCGCCCGGCACGTCGCGGTCAACTGCGCGGCGCCGATCCTCGTGTACTGCACGGTGACGGTGGCCGACGCGATCGTGTTCGAGGCGTCGCTCTCGTTCATCGGCGCGGGCATCCAGCCGCCGAACCCGTCGTGGGGCTCCGTGCTCTCGGACGGCAAGGACCTCGTGCTGACCGGCGGCTGGTGGGCCACGCTGTTCCCCGGCCTGCTGATCCTGATCACAGTGCTGGCGCTCAACATCCTGTCCGAAGGCATCTCCGACGCATGGGCCGCGCCTTCTGCCCGCAACGCGAAAGCCGGCGAGGTCGCCAAGAAGATCGAGGCGGAGAAGGCGGCCGAGAACACCGCGCCCGTGCTGCCGCTCGCGGGCCTGCTCGAAGCCGGGGAACGGCTGGCGGCGAAGGCACGTGATCTCACCGGGCGCAGGGCCGTGCTGGAGGTGAAGGACCTCGCGATCAGCTTCCCCGACCGCCACAACGGCGTGAACGTGGTCGACGGCGTGTCCTTCACCGTGCGTTCCGGCGAGGTGCTGGGGCTGATCGGCGAGTCGGGCTGCGGCAAGTCGCTCACCGCGCTGTCGATCATGGGCCTGCAACCGGCGGCCGCGCGGCTCTCAGGCGAGGTCCTGTTCGAGGGCGAGGACCTGCTCACCATGAAGGCAGGCTCGCGCCGGCGCCACCTCGGCCACGACATCTCGATGATCTACCAGGACGCGTTGAGCTCCCTGAACCCGGCGATGACGATCCGCGCACAGCTCAAGCAGTTCACTCGCCGCGGCGGTACCCGCACGCCGCAGGAGCTGCTGGAGCTGGTGAACCTGGATCCCGGCCGCACGCTGCGGTCCTACCCGCACGAGCTGTCCGGCGGGCAACGCCAGCGCGTGCTGATCGCCATGGCCCTGTCGCGCAGCCCCCAGCTGATCGTGGCCGACGAGCCGACCACGGCGCTCGACGTGACCGTGCAGGCGCAGATCATCAAACTGTTGCTGCGCCTGCAGGAAGAGCTCGGCTTCGCGCTCATCCTGGTGTCGCACGACCTCGCGCTGGTCTCCGACGTCGCCGACCGCGTGGTCGTCATGTACGGCGGGCAAGTGGCCGAGACAGGCGCCACGGCCGAAGTCGTCGGCTCGCCGCGCCACCACTACACGCGCGGGCTCCTGTCGGCCGTGCTGTCGCTGGAGGAGAACGAGGCCACGCTCACCCAGATCAAGGGCGTCGTGCCCGCCCCGGCGGACTTCCCGCCCGGCTGCCGGTTCGCCGACCGCTGCCCGGCCGCGCGCGGCCACTGCTTCGAGGTCGCCCCCGAGCCCGAGGCGAACGGGCACCTCGTCGCTTGCCACTACCCCGCCGAACGCACGACCCCGGCCGTCGTGGAAGGAGCGCAGGTATGACCCTCGTCGAAGTCGACGGCGTGCACGTGGTGCACCGCGTCCGCGCGGCGAGCCTGTTCGGGCGCGACAACGTCTACGCGCTCACCGACGCGAACCTGGAGATCGCCGCGGGCGAGACGGTGGGCGTGGTCGGCGAGTCCGGCTGCGGCAAGTCCACGCTCGCCAAGGTGCTCGTCGGGCTGCAGAAACCGACGCGCGGAACCGTCCGCTACGGCGGCAAACCGCTGTCGGGAATGCGCCCGGCCGAGCTCGGCCGGCAAGTCGGTCTGGTCTTCCAGGACCCGGCCACGGCGCTCAACCGGCGCCTGCCCGTCGCGAAGATCCTGCGCGACCCGCTCGACGTGCACCACGTGGGCACGCCCGCCGAACGCGCCGAGCGCGTGCGGGAGCTGATGGGCCTGGTCGGCCTGCCGAGCAGCGTCGCCGACGCGTTGCCGGCGCAGCTTTCGGGCGGGCAACGTCAACGCGTGGCCATCGCGCGGGCACTGGCGCTGCGGCCGGCGCTGCTCGTGGCCGACGAACCGACGTCGGCACTCGACGTGTCGGTGCGCGCGCAGATCCTCAACCTGCTCATCGACCTGCGCGAGAAGCTCGGTCTCGCCATGGTTTTCGTGTCGCACGACATCCAGACCGTGCGGCGCATGAGCGACCGGATCGTGACGATGTACCTCGGGCGGATCGTCGAAGAGGCCGCCGCCGAGGACCTGCCCGGCGACGCGCGGCACCCGTACACACGGGCGCTGTTTTCGGCCACGCCGAGCCTGCTGCACCCGGTCGAACCGATCGTCCTCAGTGGACCCGTGCCGTCGGCGACCGCGCCGCCGAGCGGCTGCGCGTTCCACACCCGCTGCCCGAAAGCCACCGACGAGTGCGCGCTCGCCCTGCCGCCGCTCACCGAGGCCGCCGGGCACAGCTACCGCTGCATCCACCCAGAGATCACCACCGGAGTGAACGCCTCATGACCGCGACGAAGTTCGCCGGCATCATCCCCCCGCTGTGCACGCCGTTCAACGACGACTTCACCGTGGACACCGAGTCGCTGCGGCGCCACGTCGAGTTCCAGCTCGACGCCGGCGTCCACGGCATCTTCGTGCTCGGCTCGTCCAGCGAGGTCGCCTTCCTGCCCGACGCGCAGCGCCGCGTGACGATCGAGACGGCCGTGGACCAAGTCGCCGGCCGCGTGCCGGTGCTGGCCGGCTGTATCGACATGACGACCTTGCGCGTGGCCGAACACGTGAAGACCGCCGAGGAGGCGGGCGCCGACGCCATCGTGGTCACCGCGCCGTACTACACGCGCACGCACGTGGCCGAGATCGACCGCCACTTCCGGCTGCTGCACGAGAAGACGGCGCTGCCGATCTTCGCCTACGACATCCCGGTGGCCGTGCACACGAAGCTCGACCGCGAGCTCGTGCTGAGCCTCGCGGCCGATGGCGTGATCGCCGGTCTGAAAGACTCCAGCGGCGACGAGGCCGGCTTCCGCTTCGTGCTCAAGGAACGGCGCGAACGCGGCCTCGACACCTTCGCCGTGTTCACCGGCTCGGAGCTGCTCGTGGATTCCGCGCTCGCACTGGGCGCGGACGGCGCGGTGCCCGGGCTCGGCAACGTCGACCCGGTCGGCTACGTGCTGATCTACGACCACGTCCGCTCCGGCAACCCCCACGCGGCCCGGCGCGAGCAGGACCGCTTGCTCTCGCTGTTCACCATCACCGACGTCGCGCCGCAGAGCCGGATGGGGCGCGGCTCGGCGGCGCTGGGTGCGTTCAAGGCGTCGATGAAGATGCGCGGGTTCATCGACAACGCCGTGATGGCGCCGCCGCAGCTGCCGCTCAACGGCGACGAACTGCTGCGCATCCAGGAGAAGCTGGCGGAAGCGGGGCTGCTCTAGATGGACCGCATCCACTACGGCGGCGACTACAACCCGGAGCACTGGTCCCCCGAGGTGTGGGACGAGGACCTCAAACTCATGGCCGAGGCGTCCGTCTCGATGGTGACGGTCGGGATCTTCTCGTGGGCGCAGGTGGAGCCGCGGCCCGGCGAGTACGACTTCGGCTGGTTCGACACGGTGCTGGACAAGCTCGCGGCCGGTGGTGTGGACGCGTGCCTGGCCACCATGACGGCCTCACCGCCGCCGTGGCTTTCCCACCGATATCCCGAAATCCTGCCGGTGCGCGTGGACGGGAGCCGGCTTTCGGCGGGTGCACGACAGCAGTTCTGCCCGTCGAGCCCGGTGTACCGCGAGCACGCGGCGCGGCTGGTCGAGCAGGTGGCCACGCGCTACGCCGGGCACCCGGCGCTGAAGATGTGGCACATCGGCAACGAGTTCGGCTGCCACATCCGCGCGTGCTACTGCGAGGTCTCGGCCGCCGCGTTCCGCGCCTGGCTGCGCGAGCGGTACCAGAGCGTCGAGGCGCTCAACGCGGCCTGGAGCACCACGTTCTGGTCGCAGCGTTACGACGACTGGGCCGAGATCGAGCCGCCGCGGGTGGCGCCGACGTTCCCGAACCCCGCGCAGCAGCTGGACTACCACCGCTTCTCCTCCGACGCGTCGCTCGGCTGCTACCTCACCGAGCGCGAGGTGCTCTCGCGGGTGACGCCGGACGTGCCGGTGACGACGAACTTCGTCGGCCGGGTGCAGAAAGCGCTCGACTGGCATTCCTGGACACCGCACGAAGACGTGGTGAGCCTCGACTCCTATCCCGACCCCTACGATCCGCGCGGGCACGTCGAAGCGGCCTTCGCGTACGACCTCGTTCGGTCCACCAAGGACGGACAGCCGTGGCTGCTGCTGGAGCAGGCGCCGAACGCGGTGAACTGGCGCACGCGCAACGGCCCCAAACCACCGGGCTCGATGCGGCTGGGCAGCTGGCAGGCCGTGGCACGCGGGGCCGACGCCGTGCTGTTCTTCCAGTGGCGCCAGACAGCCGGCGGCGCCGAGAAGTTCCACTCCGCGATGGTGCCACACGGCGGGCGGGACACGCGCACGTACCGCGAAGTGGCCGACCTCGGCCGTGAACTGGCGTCGGTGCCGCAGCTCGCGGGCAGCCGGGTGAAAGCCGACGTCGCGATCCTGCACGACTGGAACAGCTGGTGGGCTCTCGAGCTCGACTCGCACCCGTCGGACGACCTGCGGCAGCTCGACGCGCACCTGGCCCACTACGCGCCGCTCTTCGATGCCAACGTGACGTGTGACGTCGTGCGCCCGACCCGGGAACTGTCCGGGTACAAGCTCGTGGTGGTGCCGAACCTGTACCTGATGGACGCCGGCGTCGCGGAGAACCTGCGGTCCTATGTGGCCGGTGGCGGGCATCTGGTGGTGTCGTTCTTCTCCGGCATCGTCGACGAGAACGACCGCGCGTACCTGGGCGGGTACCCGGCACCGTTGCGCGCCGTGCTGGGCCTGAGGGTCGACGAGTTCTGGCCGCTGCCCGAGGGCGGCTCGATCGGGCTCTCGTTCGACAGCGCCTCCCTCGAGAAGGCTTCCGCCACGGTCTGGTCGGAGTGGGTGGAGACCGAGGGCGCTGCCGCGGTGGCGACCTTCGGCCCCGGGGAGCTTGCGGGCCGCCCGGCCGTGACGCGCAACGCCTTCGGCGCCGGCGTCGCCTGGTACCTCGCCACCCGGCCCGACGCGGCCGCGATGCGCGCGTTGTTCGACCGGATCACCGCCGAGGCCGGGGTTTCGGCCGTGCTGCCCGGCCTGCCCGAGGGCGTCCAGTCCGTGGTCCGGCACGGTGAGGACAGCCAGTACCTGTTCCTGCTCAACCACGGCGTCGAGGCGGTCACGGTCACGCTGCCCTCGCCCGCGCCCGATCTGCTCACCGATCCCGGCCACCCGACGGAAGCGGTGCTCCTGGCCCCGCGTGGGGTGGCCGTTCTACTGGGGAGTTTCACTTAGCCGAAGGGAAGAACGGGACATGAGACCGATCATCCGCTGGGCACTCGCGTTCGCGGTGCTGGTGTCCGGCGTGTTCGTACCGGCAGCCGCACAGGCGGCGCCCGTCGCATCGCAGCTCGCGGTTCCGCAGTTCGACCAGCAGGTACTCTTCAACCCGCACCAGGACACGGGCTACGCCTGTTTCCGCATCCCCGCCATCGTCCGCAGCACGCACGGCACCCTGCTCGCCTTCGCCGAAGGCCGGCGCGACAACTGCGGCGACACCGGCGACATCGACCTTGTGCTCAAGCGCTCCACCGACGGCGGGCAGACGTGGTCGCCGCTGCAGGTCGTCAACCCCGGCGGTGGTGACACGCACGGCAATCCGGTGCCCATTGTGGACAGCCGCACGGGTCGGATCGTGTTGATCACCACGTACAACAAGGGCCGCGACGACGACAAGGCGTGCGATGTGCCGTGTCCGCGGACGCCGCACTCGCAGTACAGCGACGACGACGGCCTGACGTGGTCGGCGCCGGTGGACATCAGCGCGCAAGCGAAGCTGCCGGCGTGGGACTCGTGGTACGCCTCGGGTCCGGTGCACGGCATCCAGCTCACGAAGGGCCGCCACGCGGGCCGGCTGGTGTTCGGCGTGAACGCGGAACGCAGTGACGGCACCAATTCCATCGAGAACTACGCGGCGCTGATCTACAGCGACGACTCCGGGCGCAGCTGGCACGTCGGCGCCGTCGACAGCTACCCGCACCCGGTGGGCGGCACGTATGCGCAGAAGCCTTCCGAGATCAGCGTCGTCGAACTGCCGGACGGCACGATCTACGCCGGCGGCCGCGAACAGGGCGGTACCGACGTCGGCAACCGCGACTACGCCCTGAGCCGCGACGGTGGCCAGACGTTCAGCAGGCGCTTCACGACCATCCCCGACCTGGTGACGCCGATGGTGCAGGGTTCCCTGCTGCGCCTGCAGCGTCCGGGCGGGGAGCGGATCCTGTTCGCCTCGCCGTCGGACACCGACCGGCGGCGCTGGATGATGATCCGCTCGTCCTACGACAACGGCCGCACCTGGGAGGACGCCGAGCAGGGCACCCGGGTGACCAGCGACTGGTCTGGCTACTCCGACCTCGTGCAGCTGAGCGGCCCGGCCGAGCGCGACGCGAAGATCGGCCTGATGTACGAGGGCGGCGCGGTCGACGCCCGCGACGAGATCCGCTTCGCGCGCTTCGACGAGAACTACCTGGGGTGGCAGCGCTCCGCCGGCCCGACGACCCCGGACGTCTCCCGGCCGGGCGCCGTCGCGTACGTGCTCGGCGGCGCTTCGGCGTCCCACGGCGCGCTGCAGCTCGACGGCGTCGACGACTTCGTGCGGGTGCCGTTCTCGCCCACCCAGCTGCCAGGGTCGGGTGACTTCACCTTCACCACGTCGTTCAACTACGGCGCTTCAAAGGACCCGCAGGCGTTGCTGTGGCTCGGCGGCATGGGCACGACGGCACCGCAGCTGTGGCTGCGCGGTGAACCCGCGTCGCACCGGCTCATCGCCATGATGACCACCACGGCGGGCAGCAAGTCGGTGACCACCACGCAGGCCTACGACGACCAGCAGTGGCACCACCTCGCGCTCGAACGCACCGGCGGTCAGCTGAAGATCCGGGTCGACGGCGTGCTCGCCGCGTCCGGCCCGGACTCGCCCGGTTCGGTCAGCGAGACTGTCTCGTTCCAGCTCCAGCTGGGCGAACGCCTCGACGGCGCCATGCACTTCGCCGGCTCCCTCGACGACGCGCGGCTCTACCGCCGGGCGCTGTCGGAGTCCGAAGTGGACGCTGTCGCGGCCGGCCGGCCGGTGTGGCCGGGTCCGGTGGTGCAGCTGCCGTTCGACCGGGTGCGCTGAGTTTGTTTTCTTGGCTGAAGGGCACCTTGAGGGACTTCTCTCAAGGTGCCCTTCAGCCGTGCAGCACCAGGTAGGGCGCCACGGCCACCAATGCGACCACGAGCGCGATCCGCAGTCGTTTCGTCGGCAACGCGCGCGCGACCTTCCAGCCGATGACCACCCCCGCCAGCTCCGGCACCCCGACGACGGCCGCCAGCCGCCAGTCGATGGAGCCATCCAGGAGATATCCGACCGCCCCGGCCGACGCGATCACCACCGACTGCACCTGTGCCGCCGCGAGCGCCTCCAGCATCGGCAACCCCACCACCACGAGTACCGGCACGGTCAGCATCGGCCCGCCCACGCCCACCAGCCCCGCCGCGACCGCCACCCCGGCCCCGATCGCGAGGATCGAGCCCGTCGCCGGCTCCCGCCCTGTCACCGGCCGCCCCGTCCCCGGCTCCCGCTCCACCACCGGCCGCCGCAACACCACCAACGCCGCCACCACGACGGCGAACACCCCGAGCACCACCCCGAACCACCGCGCGGACACCAGCGAGTTCAGCAAGACCCCGACCGGCGTCCCCACCACCGCGACTCCCGCCAGCAGCCCCGCGACCCTCCTCGTGTGCCGCTCCCGCAACTGCCCGGACCGCACATACGCCGCACTCCCGGCCACCCCCGTCGCCACATGCGTGACGATCGCCGTCCCCGCCACCTGCGCCGGCCCAAGCGGCGTCAAGAGGAACAACGCGATCGTCGGCAGCACACCCCCGGGCCCGATCGCCGTGATGCCGATCCCGCCCACCAGGCCGAAAAGTGCGAGCAGAACATCGGTGGCCAAGCTCGTCATGCCGGCCCTCGGTGCAGCGTCGCGCGCAAAGTGAGCCGGTCCGCGCGGATGTGGAGGGTTTCGGCGTCCACGGGGCGGCCGTCGTCGAGGTGCGTCAGGCGGTCGAGGGCGAAGACGGCCGTGCCGGGCGCGATGCCCAGCAACGCAGCGGTGTCCGGGCCCGCGGTCATGGCGTGGACCACGACGTCGGCGCGGCCGAGGCGGCGGCCGCTGGTTTCTTCGATGAGGGCGAACAGGTCGCGGCCCGCGAGGTCGTGGTCGAGCAGCGGGACGCCGATGTCGGCGGTCAGGTAGGTGGTGTCCAGCGAGAGCGGCGCTCCGCCGAGGCGGCGCAGGCGTTCCAGGTGGACGGCGGGCGCGCCGGGAACCAGCCCGAGCCGTTCGGCGATCGCCGGTGGGGGCGTGACGATGCCGACGGAACGGACCTCGTTCACGACGTCGCCGTAGCCGTCGAGAGCCTCGGCGAGGCCGGCGAGCCGGTCGAGGCCGTGGCCGTACTTCGGGTGCACCACAAGCGTTCCGACGCCCTGGCGCCGCTCCACGAGGCCTTCGGCGCGAAGCAGGCCGAGGGCCTCGCGCACGGCGTTGCGCGTGGCGCCGAGCTGGGTGCCGAGGGTGTGCTCGTCGGGCAGCGGGCCGTCGTCGAAGGCGCCCGCGGTGATGCGCTGGCGCAGGACGTCGGCGACCTGGCGGGCCCGCTCGGCGCGCGGCCGGGGCGACGAAGTTTCCACCTGCGCGACCGTACCCGGATCCGCATTACGCCAGGGTTACGCCACCCGTCCTGACCTGCGTAAACCCGGTGACCAGCGGCAACGAACCCAGCTCTCCGGGTTCCGCCACCGCCGCCGGATCGCAACCTGGCAGCCCTTGCGAAAAAGGTCTATCTGTGCTATCCTTGCACAATTGCAAGCTAGGGTCGTCCCTGTGACCGAACCCAGCTTCACGGCCCTCACCGCGGCCGCCGCTCGCGCCGCGCACCTGATCGTCGACGCCGAGCCCAGGATCTTCACCGACGAGCTCGCCGCGCCCCTGCTCGGCGGCTACGGCGGCCAGCTCCTCGCCTACCACCGCGACAACCGCGAAGACCCGATCCTCGCCGGCGGCCGCACCCAGGTGCTCTGCCGCAGCCGCTACGCCGAAGCACAGCGAGCGACCCAAAGCGTGATCCTCGGCGCCGGGCTCGACACCTCCGCCTACCGCGCGCCGCACACCCACGTGTTCGAAGTGGACCTCCCGCAGACGCAGGAGTGGAAACGCGCGCAGCTGACGAACGTGGATCTCCCCGACCCCGCGAACCGCACCTTCGTCCCGCTGGACCTCGCGACCGGCGACCTCGTCGAAGCCCTCGTCAAGCACGGCTTCGACCTCGCCCGCCCGACACTCGTCAGCTGGCTCGGCGTCACGATGTACCTCACCGAAGCCGCCATCACCCGCACGCTGCGCGCCGTCGCCGGCCTCGCCCCGGGTACGCAGCTCGTCGCCGACTACGTGCTCCCCGCGCAGCTGCGGGACGACGCCGGCGCGCACTACGCCGACGCCGTCTCCCAGGTCGCCGAGCGAGCCGGCGAACCCTGGCGCAGCCACTTCTCCCCCAGCGAGCTCACGGACCTACTGCGGGACAACGGCTTCGGCGCCGTCCGGCACGTCCACCAGCACGACCACGACGTGTGGCCGCGCCCCGACGCCCTGCGTCCCGCGGAGCTGTTCGTGCTCGCCCACGCGACCGTGTAGCGGAACCTCAGCCGCAGATGCTGCCCAGGCTCGCGGTCCAGCCCCACCACATGCCGTACTCGGCGAGGTTGCCCGCGTCGTTGAGGTGGATGTTGTCCGACGTCCACGGGCTGGGGTTGGGCAGGTTCGCCGAGCCGGCCGGCGGGATGTACTGACGCAGGTCCACGAGCGCCGTGCCCTTCGCGACCGCCGTCTGGTAGATCACCGACGCGTACTGGTCCCAGGTGTACTTCTGGGTGTTGCCGCCGTACGGGTTCGGCGTCCACTTGAGCTGGGCGTAGATCGACATGAGGATGTCGACGCCCGGCCGCGCGGCGCGGATGCCGTCGATGACGTTGTTCAGGTCGGCCTGGAACTTGGCCGGGTCGTTCTGGGCCCACAGGTCGTTGCCGCCGAGGTCCACGAGGACCAGGTCGGGCTGCTTGGCCTGCATGTCGGCGATCGCGCCGGTGGTGCCCGCCCACCGGCCGCCTGGCAGGTAGTCGGCCGCGAGCGCGCCGTTGTGCGAGTAGTTCTGGACGTTGGTCTGCCACTGCGAGTGGACGTCGTTGGCCAGCTTGGTGGTCCAGCCGTAGGTGGTGGGGAACCACGTGTCCGTGGTGGACTGGTAGCCGGTGGTGCCGTAACCCGTGTCGGCCGAGGTGCCGACGATGGCGATGTTGTCCTTGCGGGTGCACCAGGTGCTTTCCTGGGCGGCGTCGGCGGAGGTGACCACCGTGGACATGCCGATACCGAGGCCGATCAGGGTCAGCACTGCGCCGAGTCTGGCGAAGGTGGCTTTGCGCATCTTCGAGGGGACCTTTCAGGGGAACGGGAGCGTCTGCGCCTCAATCGCTCCACACCGGACAGTTGTTACCTGATCAGGTGAGGTTCGGCTGCGGTCCGCGACCGTTCGGGCAGCCACTGTGCCCGCGCGTTACCCCGACGAAGTGCACTAAACGTTTTCTTTCCGGGGTAACCCACCGGCACAACGGAGAGTTGCCGTGATCGACGACACGTCCGACGGTGGAGATCAGCAGCGAAACCCGAGGGAGAAAGGACGTGAGTGCCGTGGCCGGCACCCTGCAACCCCAGCAGCTGATGGACAGCGCCGTGGTCGATCCGGACGGCAACAAGATCGGCAAGGTCGGCAACGTCTATCTGGCCGACGCCACCCGGGAACCCGAGTGGATCACGGTGAAAACCGGCCTGTTCGGCAGTAAAGAGAGCTTTGTGCCGCTCTCGGGCGCGAACGTCGACAACGACGGGATCCACGTGAACGTCGCGAAGGACCAGGTCTCGGAGGCGCCGCGGATCGACGCCGACGGGCACCTGTCGTCCACCGAGAGCGCCGAGCTGTACCAGCATTACGGCCTGCCGATGCCGCGCACCGCACCGGATGCGAACGCGGGACGGGGCAAAATGGACACCAGCGCCGGCCGTGGGAAGCATGACATGGCGGCTGGCCGGGACAAAATGGACACTGCGGCCGGCCGTGGCACGCAGGACGCGGCGATGGCTCGTGAAGGGCGCTCGGTGGCCGACGCCGGCTCGGGCACCCGCGGCGAGGAGATGATCCGTTCCGAGGAGCGCCTGAACGTGGGCACCGAGCAGGTGGAGACCGGGCATGTGCGGCTGCGCAAGTACGTCGTCACCGAGGAGCAGCAGGTCACCGTCCCGGTGAGCCACGAGGAGGTCCGCCTCGAGCGCGAGCCCATCACCGACGCGCGCGGCGGGACCGGTCGCGCCGAGCTCGGCGAGCAGGAGCAGGACGTGGTGCTGCACGCCGAGAAACCGGTGATCAGCAAGGAAACCGTGCCCGTCGAGCGCGCGCGGCTGAACACCGAGACGGTCACCGAGGAGCAGACCGTGAAGGGCGAGGTCCGCAAGGAGCAGTTCGACCTGCAGGACGACGCCGAGAAGCGCAAGCACTGACCGACGGAATACCCGCCTCCCGCTCCCGGTTCAGTTGATGCATCAACTTCGGGAGCGGGAGGCGGTCATGCAGTTCGGGATCTTCACGGTGGGCGACGTGGCTCGCGACCCCGTGTCGGGGCGGACGCCCAGCGAGCACGAGCGGCTCAAGCGGATGGTCGAGACCGCCGTGCGCGCGGAACAGGCCGGGCTCGACGTGTTCGCGATGGGTGAGCACCACAACCCGCCGTTCGTGCCCTCGTCGCCCACGACCGTGCTCGGGTTCATCGCCGCGCAGACCAGCCGCATCCTGCTCTCGACCTCCACGACGCTCATCACCACCAACGACCCGGTGAAGCTCGCCGAGGACTACGCGATGCTCCAGCACCTCGCCGACGGCCGTGTCGACCTCATGATGGGCCGCGGCAACACCGGGCCCGTCTACCCGTGGTTCGGCAAGGACATCCGCGACGGGATCGCGCTCGCGGTGGAGAACTACGCCCTGCTACGCCGGCTCTGGCGCGAGGAGCTGGTGGACTGGGAAGGCAAGTTCCGCACCCCGCTGCAAGGCTTCACCTCCACCCCGCGCCCGCTCGACGGCGTGCCGCCGTTCGTCTGGCACGGCTCCATCCGCAGCCCGCAGATCGCCGAACAGGCCGCCTACTACGGCGACGGTTTCTTCCACAACAACATCTTCTGGCCCGCCGACCACACGCGGCGGATGATCGAGCTCTACCGCGCCCGCTTCGAGCACTACGGCCACGGCACGGCCGCCGACGCCATCGTCGGACTCGGCGGGCAGACCTTCATGCGCCCGAACTCCCAAGACGCGATCCGCGAGTTCCGCCCGTACTTCGACCACTCCCCCATCTACGGCGGCGGCCCGTCGCTCGAGGACACGATGGACCAGACCCCGCTGTCGGTCGGCAGCCCGCAGCAGGTCATCGAGCGCACCCTCGCGTTCCGCGACTACGCCGGCGACTACCAGCGCCAGCTCTTCGCCGTCGACGGCATGGGCCTGCCGCACAAGGCGGTGCTGGAGCAGATCGACATCCTCGGCGAGCAAGTGGTTCCGGTGCTGCGCGCGGAGTTCGCCAAGAATCGCCCGGCGAACGTCCCGGACGCCCCGACGCACCAGTCCCTGGTGGCCGCGGCGCGCCGGAGCTAGATCGCCGATTCTCCCTTGCCCAGCACCACGATTCCGCCCGAGCTCACGTGGTAGTGCTCGCGGTCGCGGGCCAGGTCGACGCCGATGTGGGCGCCCGGCGGGACGACCACGTTCTTGTCGAGGATCGCCCGGCGCACCACGGCGCCGCGGCCCACACGGGCGCCGTCCAGGATCACCGAGCCCTGGACGACCGCGCCGTTTTCGACGACGACGTCCGGCGAGAGCACGGAGTCCACGACCTGCGCGCCGGAGATGATGCAGCCGTTGCTGATGATCGACTGCCCGGCGCTGCCGCCCTCCACGAACTTCGCCGCGGCGCGCTGGCCCGGGTGCGAGAGGATCGGCCACTTGCGGTTGTAGAGGTTGAAGATCGGGTACGTCGAGATCAGGTCGGTGTGGGCGTCGTAGTAGCTGTCGATGGTCCCGACATCGCGCCAGTACCCGTGGTCGCGCTCGCTCTCGCCGGGGACGACGTTGCCGCTGAAGTTGTAGACGGCCGCCTGGCCCTTGTCCACGAGCGCGGGGATGATGTCGCGGCCCATGTCGTGTTTGGACCCGACGTTCCTCGAGTCCGCGTGCAGCGCGTCGAGCATCACCTGCGTGGTGAACACGTAGTTGCCCATCGACACGTACGCCTCGTCGGGCGAGTCCGGGAGACCGGGCGGGTCCGCGGGCTTCTCCAGGAACGCGTCGATCTTCGTGCCGTCGCCGGTCTGGATCACGCCGAACGCGCTCGCCTCCGCGCGCGGCACGCGGATGCCCGCCACGGTCACCCCGGCGCCCGACGCGATGTGCTCGTCGATCATCTGGCGCGGGTCCATGCGGTAGATGTTGTCGGCGCCGAACACGGCGATGTAGGCGGGCGATTCGTCGTAGACCAGGTTGAGGCTCTGGTGGATCGCGTCGGCGCTGCCCTGGAACCACCGCGGGCCCAGCCGCTGCTGCGCGGGCACCGGCGTCACATACTCGCCGGTCAGCGACGAGAGCCGCCACGTGGTGGAGATGTGGCGGTCGAGCGAGTGCGACTTGTACTGCGTGAGCACGCAGATCCGCCGGATTCCGCCGTGGACGAGGTTCGAGAGCACGAAGTCGATCAGGCGGTGCACCCCGCCGAAGGGCACCGCGGGTTTGGCCCGGTCGGCCGTGAGCGGCATGAGCCGCTTGCCTTCGCCACCGGCCAGCACGATCCCCAGGACATCCGATCCGTCGATCACGAAACCCTCCCGCACGCCTCGTAGATCGCGACCGTCCTCGCGGCGATCGCCGCCCAGCCGAACTCTCCCACGGCGCGGTCGCGACCGGCCAGACCCAGCGCGGCGGCGCGGGCGGGATCCGCGACCAGCTCGTTGATCCGCCGCGCCAGCCCCGCTTCGAACGCCGCGGTGTCGTTCTCGTCGTAGTGCACGAGCAGTCCCGTCGCGCCGTCGTCGACGACCTCGGGGATCCCGCCGACGTCACTGGCCACCACCGCCGTGCCGCACGCCATCGCCTCGAGGTTCACGATGCCCAGCGGCTCGTACACCGACGGGCAGACGAACACCGTCGCGTGCGTCAGCAGCTGCACGACCTCGGGACGCGGCAGCATCTCGGGGATCCAGTGCACGCCGGTGCGCTTCTCCTGCAGCTCGGCGACGAGGCCGCGGAACTCGGCGTCGAGCTCCGGGGTGTCGGCGCCGCCTGCGCAGAGCACCAGCTGCACGTCCTCGGCGAGCTCGGAGCCGGCGCGCACGAGGTGCGGCACGCCCTTTTGCCGCGTGATGCGCCCGACGAACAGCGCGTACGGCCGATCCGGGTCGATGCCGTGCTTGGCCAGCACATCACGGCCGGGGTCGGGCCGGTAGAGCGTGGTGTCGATCCCGTTGTGCACCACGTGCACCCGCGCGGGGTCGACCGCCGGGTACGCGGTGAGCACGTCTTCGCGCATGCCCGCGCTCACGGCGATGATCGCGTCGGCCGCCTCGTACGCGTCCTTCTCGATCCACGACGACACGCGGTAGCCGCCGCCGAGCTGCTCGGCCTTCCACGGGCGCAGCGGTTCGAGCGAGTGCGCGGTGATCACGTGCGGCATGCCGTGGGCGAGCTTCGCGAGGTGGCCGCCGAGGTTCGCGTACCAGGTGTGGCTGTGGGCCAGGTCGTGCCCGGCCAGCGCGTCGGCCATCGACACGGCGATGTCCATGGTCGCGAACGCGGTCTGGGAGTAGCCGTGGAGGTCGCGGTGGCCGTGGGCGCCGTCGTCTCGGTCCGGTCCCCAGCAGTGCACGTCCAGATCGACCAGCGACCGCAGTTCGCGCGCGAGGAACTCGACGTGCACCCCCGCTCCGCCATAGACGTCCGGCGGGTACTCCCGGGTGAGCAGGCCGACCTTCATGCCCCGACCCTAAACGGCACGGGCCGGGAAGTGCAGTACGGGGAAGCGACCAATCCGTGTCGTGATCGACTCACCGAGCTCTCGTCCCGGTGACCGGACCGACGCGTTCGACGGCGGGCAGCCGCAGCCCGTGGTGGGCCAGTTCGCGGGCGGCGAGTTCGGCGACGACGTCGGGATCGCGTTCGCGCCAGCCCGTGGTGAGGTCGCCGGCCCGGACCTTGCGCGGCAGGGGCCGCGTGACGAGCGCGCGCAGGGCTAGCAGGTCGAGTCCTTCGGCGCCCTGGCGGCGCAGCCGGACCGCGGCCGTCGCGCCGCGCGTGAAGCGCCACCGCAGCGGCAGCCACGAGACCAGCAGGAACACCAGCGGCACGGAAACGACCAGCACCGCGAGCCACCACGCGAGGTCCTCGACGGCCGTGATCTGCCAACGGCCCGCGTCGGCGAGTTCGGTGCCCGCGGCCGAGCCGGAGTGCAGCGCGTCGGCGAGCGGGTGGCCGATCAACGGCACCTGGCCGGCCTTGTCGGCGGCCGCGTCGAACGTGGCGCGCAGCCCCGAACCCGCGTCGACGAGCCCGTCGCCCGGCGCGCGCAGGCGCATGACCTCGTCGTACACGCGCACGGCCAGCCACAGCGCGAACGCGAGCAGCCCGACCGCGAACACGTCGCTGAGCACCTGCGCGGTGCGGCGGACCGGGCGGTCGGCGTAGACCTTCATCGGGGCCCCTCACTCTCACGGCCCCGGCCAACTACCCGGGCCGCCGCTCGGCGAACCACGATTACTCCTTGTGCAGCAACGGCTTCCGCTCGCCGACGACCACCGTCGCCCCGAGGTCTTCCGACTCCTCGACCCACGCGCGCAGCCCCACCCGCCCCAACGCCGCGACGGCCGACTCCGCCTGCCGCTCGCTCGTCTCGAACAGCACACGGCCACCGGGCGCCAGCCACTGCGGCGCCTCCGCGACCACGCGCCGCAGCACGTCGAGCCCGTCGGCTCCCCCGTCCAGCGCCACGAGCGGCTCGTGCTCCCGCGCCTCCGGCGGCAGCAGTTCGACCTCGCCACTCGGCACGTACGGCACGTTCGAAATCAGCACCTCGACCCGGCCCCGCAACCGCTCGGGTACGGGTTCGAACAGGTCACCTTCGTAAACCTCACCGTCGATGTTCGAACGCGCACACCGCACCGCTACCGGATCGACATCCGCTGCGTGGAGTTCCACACCGGGTACCTCGGCCGCCACCGTCGCTCCGAGCGCGCCGGACCCGCAGCACAGGTCGAGCACCACCCCGCCCGGCCGCGCGAACCCCGCCGCCAGCCGCACGAGCAGCTCCGTGCGGTGCCGCGGCACGAACACGCCCTCGGCCACCGTGAACCGCCGCCCGGCGAACTCCGCCCAGCCGACCACGTACTCCAGCGGCTCCCCCTCAACGCGCCGCCGCACCAACGTCTCCAGCGCCGCGGCGTCCCCCGCCGCCGCCTCGCCGAGCACGCGCGCCTCCTCCTCGGCGAACACACAACCCGCCGCCCTCAACCGCGCGACCACCGACTCGACATCCCCGGCCACAGACAATCAAAAGCCTTTCCACCGCACGAAGAACCCGACCGGGCCGCTCCCCACCCCGATCCGAAACCTCCACCCTAGTGACCCTCGTCCGTTCGGCGTGCCGTCCCCGCGCCGCCGACCGCCCGGTCACGTCTGTCCTCCCCCGGACGTCAACCTGACGACCACCCCACCCGGAGGAGGATGTCGACCGTGAACGAGCTGGCCGAGCAGTTCGAAACCCATCGCACCCACCTCAGGGCGGTCGCCTATCGCATGCTCGGCTCCCTGGCCGAAGCCGACGACGCCGTCCAAGAGGCCTGGCTGCGGCTCAGCCGTGCCGACTCCGCCGCCGTGACCAATCTCGGCGGCTGGCTCACCACGGTCGTCAGCCGGGTCTGCCTCGACGTGCTGCGCGCCCGGCAGTCCCGCCGCGAGGAGCCCGCCGGCGAGCAGCTTCCGGACGGCGCCGACACCACCGACCCCGAAACCGAGGCCGTGATGGCCGACTCGGTCGGCCTGGCGCTGCTCGTCGTCCTCGACACGCTCTCACCAGCCGAGCGCCTGGCGTTCGTGCTGCACGACATCTTCGGCCTGTCGTTCGACGAGGTCGCCCCGATCGTCGACCGCACCCCGGCCGCCGCGCGCCAGCTCGCGAGCCGGGCCCGCCGCCGCGTCCGCGGCACTCCGGCCGGGGCCGAAGCGGACCTGGCCCGCAAGCGTGAGGTCGTCCACGCTTTCCTCGCGGCTTCGCGCGGCGGCGACTTCGCCGCGCTCGTGGCCCTGCTCGATCCGGACGCCGTGCTGCGCGCCGACGGCGACGTCGCCAAGCTCGTGCGCGGGGCCGAGAACATCGCCGCGGGGGCCGGCCGGTTCGCCGACCGCGCCGCCGTCTCGCGGCCCGCACTCGTCGGCGGCCGGCCGGGCATCATCGCGGCGCCGCTGGGCCGGCTGCGGGTGGCGATGGCGTTCACGATCGAGGGCGGCGTGATCACCGAGGTCGACATCGTCACCGAGCCGGAGCGGCTGGCGGAACTGGAAATCTCGATGCTCTGAACTGAGCCGCGATCAATACGAAAACGTCCGGGGAAGTTCAGGCAGGAAGCCTTGCGAGGAGAGCAACCGTTCTCCCCCGGGTCACGCACTCGAGCACCGTCAACCGGGTAATCTGACCAGACGCTTGTACCAGTTTTTCTCCCGGAAGGCGGTGATCCGCAGGTGGCGGCCACCCGGCCCACCGTCACGCGGCGGCGCGAACTGGCGCACACCAGTGCGCGGTCGCTGCTCATGACAGTGCTCGGCGAGTACGTGCTGCCTCGCCAGGAGCCGGTCTGGACGTCGTCGCTGGTCGATGCCCTCGCGTTGTTCAAGGTCGAGGAGAAGTCCGCCCGCCAGGCGCTCGCCCGCGCTTCCGGCGAGGGCTGGCTGAAGTCCGAGCGAGCGGGCCGGCGCGTGCGCTGGCTGCTGACCCCGCCGGGACGCCGCCTGCTGAGCGAAGGCGCCGAGCGGATCTACGGCTTCGGCCGGCAGACCGGCGAGTGGGACCGCAGGTGGCTGGTGCTGCTCGTGTCGGTGCCCGAATCCCAGCGCGACCTGCGCCACCGCATGCGCACCCGGCTGAGCTGGGCGGGCTTCGGCTCGCCCGCGCCAGGCGTGTGGATCAGCCCGAACGTCGGCGCGGAACCCGAGGCCGCCCGGCTCGTCGCGGAGCTCACCGACGGCGGACAGGCCATGTCGTTCGTCGCGAGCTACGCCGAGATCGGCGACGAACAGCAGATGGTCGCCCGTGCCTGGGACCTGCGCGAGCTCGAACACCACTACGAGCGCTTCATCGACGAGTTCACCGGCCTCGCGCCACGCTCGGGCGAGGCGGTGCTCCTCGCGCAGACCCGCCTGGTGCACGAGTGGCGCCGCTTCCCGTTCCTCGACCCGGACCTGCCGCGCAACCTCCTACCCGACCGCTGGAGCGGCACGCAGGCGGCCGAGCTGTTCCACACCCGCCACGCCGAATGGCGCGACGAGGCCCAGCAGCACTGGGACTCCTTCGTCGAGAACGGCGGCTAGCTCAGGCGCGCAGGTCGTACTCCGCGACCAGCGCCGTGTCCGCGCCGGCCGGGCCGAACGACATCGCGCCGCCGGGCTGGCCGATGGGCGCGTCGCGGCCGGGCAGGGCCTCGGTGAAGAAGCGGCGGTTGTCCTCGGCGAAGGCGGCGTACTCGTCGGGTACGTGCCGGTCCTGCGAGATCGCCTCGACCGGGCAGGCGGGTTCGCAGTTGCCGCAGTCGATGCACTCGAACGGGTTGATGTAGAGCTTGCGCTCGCCTTCGTAGATGCAGTCGACGGGGCACTCCTCCATGCACGAGCGGTCGGTGATGTCGATGCACGGTTCGGCGATGACGTACGGCATGTTCTTCTCTCCCAACGGTTTTCAGACGCGAGCGGGGGCGGGCTCGTCGGTGGAGTGGCCGGGGAACACCGGCGCGGCCGGGTCGAGGTGGTGCGCGGCGTTGTTCACGGCCGTCGCGGCTTCGCCGAAGCCGACGGCGATGAGCCGCACTTTGCCGGGGTAGTCGTTGATGTCGCCCGCGGCGAAGATGCCGGGGACGGAGGTGGTCATGGCCGCGTCGACCGGGATGTGGCGCCGGTTCTCGACGTCGATGCCCCACCGCAGCAGCGGCCCGAGGTTGGCGGTGAACCCCAGTGCGGCGATGATCCGCCCGCACCGCAGCGTCCGCGCGCCTTCACCGCTCTTGAGCTCGACACCGGCGACTTCCGGCCCGCCGAGCACCCGCGAGACTTCCGCGTTGACGACCAACTCCACGCCGAGCTCCCGCACCGCCGCGACGGTCGCCGGATGTGCGCGAAAGGTTTCGCGCCGGTGCACGAGCTTCACGGACTTCGCGACCGGGTGCAGCGCGAGCGCCCAGTCGAACGCCGAGTCGCCGCCGCCGACGATCACCACGTCGGTGCCGGCGTAGTCGTCGAGGTGGCGCACGAAGTAGGCCAGGCCGTTGCCCTCGAACGCGGCCGCCGGGACGAGCGGACGCGGGGTGAAGGTGCCGATGCCGCCGGTCACGATCACCGCGCGCGCCTCGATCCGCGTGCCGAGGTGCGTGGTCACGGCGAACGTGCCCGGGCCGCGCTCCAGCACGTCGGCGCGGTGGCCGAGCAGGTACCGCGGCCCGAACGGCGCGGTCTGCTCCAGCAGGCGCTCGACCAGGTCGCGCCCGCGGACGGACGGGAAACCGGCGACGTCGAAGATCTGCTTCTCCGGGTACATCGCGGTGATCTGCCCGCCCGGCTCGGGCAGCGAGTCGACGACGGCGACCGACAGGCCGCGGAAGCCGGCATAGTAGGCGCGTAGAGGCCGGTGGGTCCGGCGCCGACCACGAGCACGTCGGCGCTGACAACCGGCGGAGTGTCCGGAGTGGACATTCTGCGCTCCTCGGTGGGTGCCTCAGGGAAGGTGGACGTACTCGTACTCGAACGGCTGACCGTTGATCCCGTTGCCCGGCGGCGCGACCCAGCTCGCGATCTTCCCGCGCTCGTACACGGGGTGCATGAGCGAGCGGACGAAAGCGAGGTCCTCGGCCGTCGGCAGCCAGTTGCGGCGGTTGGCTTCCCACGTGGCCTCGTCGACGATGGTGCCGTCGGGCGTGATGTGGTGGCCGGCGTTGAGGCCGACCTGGCGGTTGAACCCCGGGTGCGGCAAGGCGAAACGGAAGTCGATGCCCGCGTCGGCGACGATCTTGTTCCAGCGGTTGAGGCCGTTTCGGCAGTCGGCGATGTACTCGCCGCGCAGGTCGAGGTTGAGCGCGAGCAGCGTCTGCACTTCTTCGGTGTCCCACGTGCCGTCGGCGCGCGGGCGGTCGAGGAACGTGCTGTCTCCGGTGAGCTGGTGGTCGTCCTTGCGGCGCGTCTCGTGCCAGCGGCCCTTGAGGCCGGCGGTGTAGTAGTTCGCCGCGTTGGTAGACGTTTCACTGCCGAACAGGTCGAGCGAGACGGTGTAGTGGAAGTTGAGGTAGCGCTGGATGATGTCGAGCGGGATGCCGCCGGCCGACGCGATGTCGAGCGTGTCGTGCTCGCGGATCAGCTCGGCGCTGCGGGTCACCACACGGTCGATGCCGGTGGTGCCGACGAACATGTGATGCGCTTCCTCCTTCAGCATGAACTCGCAGGTGCGCGAGAGCGGGTCGAAGGAAGATTCCTTGAGCGTGCCGAGCTGGTACTTGCCGTCGCGGTCGGTGAAGTAGGTGAACATGTAGAACGCGAGCCAGTCGGCGGTTTCCTCGTTGAACGCGCCGAGGATGCGCGGCGTGTCGGGGCTGCCGGAGTTGCGGAAGAGCAGGCCCTCGGCTTCCTCCCGGCCTTCGCGGCCGAAGTAGGCGTGCAGCAGGTAGACCATCGCCCAGAGGTGGCGGCCTTCTTCGACGTTGACCTGGAACAGGTTCCGCAGGTCGTACAGGCTGGGCGCGGTGAGGCCCAGCAGCCGCTGCTGCTCGACCGACGCCGGTTCCGTGTCGCCCTGGATCACGATCAGGCGTTGCAGATCCGCGCGATACTCCCCCGGAACCTGCTGCCACACCTCGTTTCCCGCGTGCTCACCGAACGCGATGCGCCGGTCGCGGTCGCGCTCGGCGAGGAAGATGCCCCAGCGGTAGTCCGGGACGTTGACGTGCCCGAAATGGGCCCAGCCCTCGCGGCCCACGCTCACCGCGGTGCGCAGGTACACGCCCTGCGTCTCCAGGGTCGGGCCCATCTCGCCCCACCAGTTGAGGAACTTCGGCTGCCAGCCCTCCAGCGCGCGCTGCAGCCGGCGGTCGTCGGCGAGGCCGACGTTGTTGGGGATCTTGCCGGAGTAGTCGATCTTCTCGGGCACGGTCAGACTCGCTTCCGATCGAAGGTCGCCTTCTGGCCCGTGCCGTAGCGGCGCAGCGCGCCTTCGGGGCCCGCGGCGTTCGGGCGGGTGAAGATCCAGTTCTGCCACGCGGTGAGGCGGCCGAAGATCTTCGTCTCCAGCGTTTCGGGGCCGACGAACCGGTGGTTCGCCTCCATGCCCGTGAGGGAGTCGGGACTCAGCGCGGCGCGGCCTTCCACGACGATGCGGATCTCGTCTTCCCAGTCGAGGTCGTCGGGGGCGTCGGTGACGAGGCCGAGCTCGACGGCCTCCTGGGGCGTCAGGGCGCGGCCCTGCTCCTTGTGGAGCCAGTCGAGGTGGTCTTGTTCGCCGTAGAAGCGGGATTCCAGGCGGGAGAGGCCGTTGCCCATCGGGAAGGTGCCGAAGTTGGCTTCCGACAAGGTGATCGCGGCGCGTTCTTCGGAGTCTTCGTCGTCGAGGGGCGGGCCGTCCAGAATGTACTGCCGGTCGGCGGCCAGCGCGAGCTCCAGCAGCACGCCGGCGAAGCAGCTGCCCGGCTCGATGAGCGCGATGAGGCTGCGGCTGGTGACGTCGAGACGCTTGAGGACGCGCTTGGTGTAGTGGCGGATTTCGTTGCACAGCCAGTCTTCGCCGGCTCGACCGAGGACGGCGCGCTCGTGGGCCAAGACCTTTTCGGCGTCGCCGCTCGTGCGCAGGAGCCAGGTGCCGAGGCTCGATTCGTTGGTGCGCAGGCGGAGGATGAGGTCGTCGAGATCGCGGGTGACGGCCAGCAGCCAGTTCTCGGCGCCCTGCTCGTGGATCTCCTGGGTGGTCGCGGGCGCTGCTGCTTCAGGTCCGTGCACGGTGATCTCGACGGTGCCGGCCGGGCGGTCGAACACAGCGGTGACGTGCGGGTAGGTCAGGCCCGACTCCGTCGCGCTGCGGTCGAGCGGCGTCAGTTCGATGCCGTGGGCGTCGGCAGGCCGTGTGCTGGTCTCGGCAAGCTCCAGTGCTCGCTTTTCGACCGTCCGGAGGAAATCTCGGCGCGGAGCCAGCTCGTCGACGAGCTTCCAGTCGACGGCCGTCTTCCCCTTCACACCGTCACTTCGCGTGGCGAACACGTCGGCGCGGTCCTTGCGCACGCCGCGCTTGTCGACCACCCGCGTGAGCCCGCCCGTGCCGGGCAGCACGCCCAGCAGCGGCACCTCGGGCAACGCGACAGTCGACGAATTGTCGTCGATGAGGATGATTTTGTCACAAGCCAGCGCGAGCTCGTACCCGCCGCCCGCGCACGCCCCGTTCACAGCCGCGAGGTACGTCTGGCCGGAGTTCTCGGTCGCGTCCTCCATGCCGTTGCGCGTCTCGTTGGTGAACTTGCAGAAGTTCACCTTCCACGCGTGCTCCGACGCCGCCAGCATCCGGATGTTCGCGCCGGCACAGAACACACCGTCCTTGCCGCTCGTCACCACGACCGTCCGGACCCCCGGGTGCTCGAAGCGAAGTCGTTGCGTGGCGTCGTAAAGCTCGATGTCAACACCGAGGTCGTAGGAGTTCAGCTTGAGCTCGTAGCCGGGCACCAGTCCCCCGTCTTCGGCCACGTCGAGCTCCAGCCACGCCACGGGCCCGTCGGCGCGCAGCCGCCAATGCCGGTACCCCTCGGGGCGCCGATCGAAACTCACGCCCTCTTCCGCCGCAGGCACCTCCACCTCGCCACCCTGCGCGACAACCGTCATGGCGAACGCCTCCTCACTCGGGGTCGGTGGGCATAGTTTCTACATCACACACCATGTTCGTCAAGCTTCTGTAGAACATCTCGCGTTGAGTGACGCTGCTCCGTCCGGGCAAATCCCCTGGCCCGCCCCTCCCCGGCGGCGCTACTTTCTCCCTTGATCGCAGTCGCAACTGCGCAACCACGCCGGCCCGGCAAGCGTGCGTCCTGGGACGCCCACGGACGGCCTTGTTTCCAGGGGGAAACCTTCTTGATCCTCAGATCCCCGCGCGGGGTCTTCCGGCTGCTCGCCGGACTGACCGCCGCGCTGACCCTCAGCGCCCTCATCACGCCCACGGCCTCGGCCGACCCTGCGAAGCTGGTGATCACGGCTTCCGTCGACGAGGGCGTGCACCTGGTCGGAAAGCCGTTCCCGATCACGGTGACGGTGCACAACGCTTCGTCTGACCCGCTGACAGCAATCACCCTCTACACCGACCAGATGGTGGGCTCCTACGCGTCAGTGAACAGCTGGGGCGACTTCGGCTACCCCGGCACAACACTCGCCGCGGGCGAGACCCGAGCCGTCGCGGTCACCGCGACCGTCTACAGCTGGGGCGGCGCTTCGCCGGAGTTCGACATCACCAGCAACAGCATCGATTCGTGGGATGTGCAGTCCGCGCACCTGAGCGTGCCGTTCGTCGACCCGACCACCACCACGGGCTCCGTACACGGTGTCGTTTACGGCGACGGCAACGGCAACGGCACGTTCGACCCGGGTGAGGGGCTCGCCGCAGCACCGGTGAGGATTTACGGCGACACCACGCTCGACACCGTGACGGGCGATGATGGCAGCTTCACCTTCGCCGACCTGCCCGCGCGCTACTACCAACTGTTCTCGACGACACTGCCCGACGGCTGGCTGCTCGCCGACCCCAACGGCGGCATCGACGTCACCGGCGGCGACCAGAACGTCGAGCTGCGCGCGGTACGGCCCCTGTCGGACCAGCTCACGGCGAGCGCGTCGGTGGATCGCGACGCCTATGCACCTGGCGACCAGGCGCAGGTGACCTTCACGCTGACCAATACCGGATCCCAGCCGTTGTCCGGGATCAGCGGGAACTGTGACCGCATCGGCGGCAGCCAGTACCAGCTCACGGGTTGGCAATCGTGGACCGACCTCGTGTATCCGGCCTCGCTGACGTTCGCACCCGGTGAGACCCGGACCTTCACCGAGACCGGCACCGTTCCGCCTCTCGCGGACCAGTACGGCGGGTTCGCCGTCGACTGCGACTTCGGTCCCGAACTCGGAAACCCCGACAGCAACCCGGAAGTTCGGCTATGGGCGCGAGTACCGGGTGCACCGGGCACCACCAGCGGCTGGATCTACCACGACGACAACACGAACTCCACCCACGATCCCGGCGAAGCGATCGCGGACACCGCCGTGAGCCTGGTGGACATCCTGTCGGGCCAGACCACCGCGACGGGGACCACCGACGCCGACGGCCACGTCTCGTTCGGGTCCGTGCCCGCCGGCCGCTACTTCCTGAAGGTGGCTGACGGCTGGGTTCCGGCCGACGCGGGCAGCTTCCAGGTCCAGGCCGGAACGTGCCAGAGCTGCGGCTGGGAGTGGTCCCAGATCTTCACCCGCGGCTGAGGTCTCGACCGGGCCTGGGTCAGTGGTAGCCCGGGCCCGGTTCGGGCGTCACGTTCGCCGTGGTGATCTCGTCGCCGCAGTGGGTGCAGGACAGGCGCGGGGAGACGGGTTCGCCGCAGGAGTGGCGCAGCACGAGCGGGGGGCCGTCGGGCGTCGGCAGGTGGTCGTCGCCCCAGCGCATGAGGATCACCAGTGCCGGGAAGATCTCCTTGCCGGTCGTGGTGAGGCGGTATTCGTGGCGGTCCGGGTCGGTGGCGTAGACCACGCGGTCGAACACGCCTTGTTCCACGAGCTGTTTGAGCCGCGCCGACAACGTCGGGCGGGGGATGCCGAGGTTGCGGGCGAACTGGGCGTAGCGCCGGACGCCGAAGAACGCCTCGCGCAGGATCAGCAGCGTCCAGCGCTCGCCGAGGACGTCGAGGGCCCGGCCGACGGACTCGGCCGTGAAGCGGTGCGACCCGGCCGTCACGGGGCCAGCTCGCGCAGCAGCATGCGGCCGGCTGGGTCTTCCGCCGTGGCCGGGACGAGGCCGACGTGGTCGGCGCCCGCCGCGTGGTAGGCCGCGATGCGTTCGCGCACCTGGGCGGCGGAACCGATCGCCCCGACGTCGGCGACCAGCGAAGGCGGCACCACCAGCGAGGCGCGCTTGGCGCCGGAACGGGCGGCGGCGACGAGTTCGCCGTAACCCAGCTCGGCGAACATCTCGCCATAGCCGGGCGGGCTCAGGTACACGCTGGCCTGCGCCGCGAGCTGCCGCAGCGTCGCCTCCCCCGGGTTCAACGCGACGGGCACCCACACGGCCAGCCGCGGCGGCGTGCGGCCCGCGGCGTGCGCCTGACCGTCGATCTCCTTGCGAACGCGCGAAACGTGCGAAGGCGGCACGAGGTTCAGCACGACCTCGTCCGCGATCTCCGCGGCCACCCGCGTCATCGCCGGCCCGAATGCGGCCACCGTGATCGGCACCGGCGCCGGCTCTCGCAGGCGGAACCCGTTGCTGCGCACGTGTTTCCCGTGAACCGAGAGGCGCTGTCCCTCGAGGACGGTCCGGACCGCGGCCACGGTCTCCCGCATCCGCAGGGCCGCGTGGTCCCACGGCCGGTCGTGCCAGCCGCTGACGATCGCCGGGCTCGACCCACCCAGCGCCAGCCCCACGGGCCTGCGCGCCAGCGCCGCGACCGACGCCACGCCAAGCCCCAGCGCCACCGGCGTCCGCACCCCGAGCGGCAACGGCCCGACCTTCACCCCGATCCGCTCCGTCCGCAGGCCGACGGCCGTCGCGAGCGCGAACGCGTCGAACGTCGCCATCTCCCCGACCCACAACTCCCCGAACCCATTGCGGTCCGCCTCCACGGCGATGTCCACGGCCTCGGCCGCCGGCCGATCCAGCCAGAACGGGGTCACAACGCCTAGCGCGCTCACCGCTGCACCACTCCACTCGCCAAGCCGAGCAACGCCGGCCCGATCACCCGGCGAACCACCTTGATGTCGGCGACCACCGGCGACCACGACGTCACCACCCCCACCGCGGTCACAGCTGAGCCGTTTCTGTGGGCAGGCCCAGCAGCAGGCGGCCGGTCAGCTCGAACGTCGCGGGATTCACCTGGAAGTGCGCCGTGGCGGTGTGGGCGTCGCGGAAGCGGCGTTGCAGGGGGGACGTTTCGTAGATCGCCGAGCCGCCGCCGAGGTCGTAGAGGGAGCGCGTGACGTCGGCCGAGGTGCGGACCGCGTGGGTGCACGCGAGGCGCAAGGCGAGGCGAAGGTCGTCCGGCACAACGGAATCGGACAAGGCCGCCTGCCCAGCGTCGTCGATCGCGCGGTAGTAGAACTCGCGGGCGGCGCGCAGGGAAGCCTCGGCCTCGGCGACGGCGCTCTGTGTGGCGGTGCGTTCGGCGAGTGAGCGGCGCGAGCCGCTGGGGTGCTTGGCCCCGGCGAGCTCCACGAACTCCGTGATGGCACCCCGCGCATTGCCCAGGGCGGCGGCGGAGATGGACGCGGCGAAGAACCCGAACAGCGGGAACCGGTGCAGCTGCCCGGCGCCGGTGGGCGGACCGTCCACAACGGACAGAATCCGGTGGTCGGGCACGAACACCGCGTCGGCGCTCGCGTCGTGGCTGCCGGTGCCGCGCAGGCCCGACGTGTGCCACGTGTCGTGGATTTCCAGCTCAGCCGTGGGAATCGCGGCGACCACGAGCTTCCCGTCGAGCACGACGCCCAGGAAGATCCAGTCCGCGTGCGTCACGCCGCTGCAGAACGACCAGCGCCCCGACACCGTGACCCCGCCGTCCACGGCCACGGCCTTGCCGCGCGGCGCCCACACGCCGGCGGCGACGGCATCGGGGTCACCGAAGACCTCCTGGCCGCCCTTCTCCGGCAGGTACGCGCCCAGCAGGCTGCTCGTAGCCGCGATCGACACGCACCAGCCCGCCGACGCGTCGGCCTCGGCCACGCGCTCGGCGGCCCGCAGAATTGCCGCCGCGGAAGGCTCCGCGCCGCCCAAAGAAGCCGGCAACCCCGCGCGGAACAGGCCCGAAGCCCGAGCCGCCGACACGACCTCGGGCGCCAGCGCGCGACGCCGTTCGGTTTCGCCGGCGTGCTCGGCGGCCGCCGCGGCCACGGGTTGCGCCTTGTCGAGCAGGTCGTCGCGAGTGCCCACTGTCGTCCTCCGACCGGTTCAGGAAACTTACCGGTTCAGAATTTTTACCGACTCGCGCGCGCTTGTCAACGTCCGCTGGTCACGGCACCACGACCACGGGCCAGATCCCCGCGCGCACCAGCCGGTTGCCCACCGAGCCGACGAGCCGGTGCCCGCCCTGCACCGACGCTCCGACCACGACCATGTCGGCACTCACCTGGAGCGCGGCTTCCTTCAGCTCCGGATAGGCCTCGCCGCGGCGCACCACGAACGTCACGGGCACCCCGAGCTCGTCCGCTCGGCCGCTCAGCCCGGACCGCAACTCCTCGATCTCCTCGGTGAACGTCTGCTGCTCGACGTCGACCACGGCGGCCGCGGCCAGCCCGGCCCACATCGACGGCGCCGCGACGTACACGACCACCAGCCGCGCCCGCTGGCGCCGGGCCAGGCCCGCCGCATACGAAGCCGCGCGCAACCCCGTCGGCGATGTGTCCGTGCCGACCAGGATCACGCGCGGTCCGTCGGTTCCCCGTTCGTACGGCCCGGATTCCCACCGCGGGCCGTACTCCTCGACCAGATCTTCCACGAGGCCCATTATGTCCGGAGCGGTCAGCCTTCCCCGGCCACGTTCTCCACCGAGCGGCCCGTGGTGCGCGGGCCGAGGATCGCGATGTCCAGCGCCACCAGCACGAGCGCCGCGCCGATCACCACGAACAGCGTGGTCGCGCCCGAGCTGTCAAGCAGCGGGACCAGCACGAACGGCATCAGGCCACTCGCCAGCCGCGAGATCGAGTACGTGCCGCTCGACGCCGTGGAGCGCAGCCCCGTCGGGAAGATCTCGGCCTGGTAGATGTGGTAGGAGTTCGAGAACACGTTGCTGATCGCCGTGTAGATGAAGCCGAACACGATGGCGAGGGCGATGGAGTTCGCGAGCCCGAACGCGAGGCCGAACACCGCCATCGCGAGCACCGAACCGATCACCAAGTGCTTGCGCTCCAAGCGTTCCACGAGCGGCAGCGACAACGCCGAGCCCGCTGGGTAGCCCAGGAACGTCAGCGCGGTGAACAGCAGCGACTGCGAAACCGGGTAGCCCTTCGCGGCGAGCACGAGGGGGACCATCGTGCCGAAGCCGTAGTAGCCGATGGTCTGCAACACGTGGAAAATCGTCATCATGATCGTGCGACGGCGGTACGTCGGCCCGAACAGGTCACGGACCGGCGCGGCCTTGCGCACGGGCTTCTCGACCGGTGCGGGCGCGGGCTCCTTGGCCGGGGTCTGACCCGCCTCGGCCTCGAGACCCCGGATCACGGTCTCCGCCTCCTGCGTGCGCCCCACCGAGTGCAGCCAGCGCGGCGACTCCGGCAGGCCGCGGCGCAGCAGGAACACGACGCCGGCGCCGAGCGCGCCGATCACGAACAGCCAGCGCCAGCCGGCGATGCCCAGGAACGACCCCTCCGTGAGCCCCTTCGCGAGGAAGCCGACGACCGGCACACCGCAGAACGCGAGCGTGTACGCCCACGCGATCAGCTTGCCGCGCTTGCGGGCGGGCAGCAGGTCGGTGAGGTAGGTGTCGGCCAGCGGCGGTTCGGCGCCGAGGCCCACGCCGGCGAAGAACCGGGTGATCAGCAGCATGATCGCGTTGCCGCTGAACGCGCCGAGCAGCGAGAAGAACGAGTACAGCGCCAGGTTGAGCAGGAACGCCCCGCGCCGGCCGAACCGGTCGGCCAGGCGGCCGAGCAGCAGCGCGCCGAAGAACATGCCGAGGAACGTCGAGGCCAGCAGCGGCGGGAGCGCCGCTTTGCTGAGCTTGAACTCGCTGACCAGCACCGCGCTGATCGTCCCGGTCAGGAACACCTCGTAGAACTCGAAGAACAGACCGAGCCCGACGGCGACGGTCGCGCGCCGGTGGGTGCGGGTGACCGGCAGCCGGTCGAGCCGCGCCGCGACCGCGGCCGTCCCCGGCTCCGCCGTGTCGAGGGGGTTCGCCATCCGTCGTCTCCTTTGACAGTCATGGCCGCGCGGATCAAGCGTGAGGCAGGATCCACGATGTGATTCTTGCCCCCATGATGTGGCGGTAGGCGCGCGGACGTCAAGGGTCGCGGAGCGTTGTGGATCAGCCTGAGGGGTCCACCGATCGGGACGAATCCGCCCCCGGCAGGCCGCTCACCAGCACGAAGGGTGGCGATCCGCGCGGTCGCATCGCACGACAAGAAATCTTCGCTCCGCGACGAAACCGGCGAACCAGTCACAACGGACAATGAGGCCGCTCCCCCACACGCTGACCAGCGCGAACTCGCCCCGGGATAGCGCGGTCGAGGGGATCAGCGTCGGTGAAGGCCACCTTCACGGACCAGGCTGCGGTGGCCTTGGCCGATGACGCCAGGTCGCGGGCCTCGCCTGGTTCCCGCGCCGCGACAGCCGCTCCGCCGGCGCCATCAGCCGCGATACATCTGCTGCAGACAACCGCCGCGAAAGCCTGCCGAAGCCTCAGCCGGTGAGATCGCCCTGGCGCTGCAGCCCGCGCTCCACCAACCCACCACTCACGGCACTGCCACCGAAGACAACCGCCGCAGCGCCGAAGTCAGCCGATGACGTCGCGGGCCATTCCCGCGCGGTATCCCAGGCGTTCCGACGCCGCGGACGCCGCGTCGAGCACCAACGGGGCCAGGCGCGGCACGTCGGCCGACGTCATGCGTTGCGTCGGCGCGCCGATGCCGATCACGGCGCTCAGCTCGCCCGTCAGCCCGAACACCGGGGCGCTCAGCGAGGCCGCGCCGAGGTCGCGTTCCTCGAAGCTGCTGGCGTAGCCATCGGCGCGGACCTGGGCGAGCTGCTGGTTGAGCAGGTCGATGTCGACGATCGTGTGCTCGGTGAAGCGCGCCAGGCCGTGCCCGACGGCATCACGCAGCGCCAGCCGGTCCCACGCCAGGAAGACCTTGCCGGCCGAGCCGGCGTGCAGCGGCATCACCATGCCGACCACGAACAGCCGGATCACGGGGTGGCGCGACTCGGCCAGCGACACCACCGTGCGGAATGCACCGTCGCGCACGTACAGGCAGGCCGTCTCGCCCGAGTCGTCGCGCAGTTTGTGCAGCACGGGACGCACGAGCCGCACGAGGTCGAGGCCGAAGGTGCCCGGCGCGGCCCAGCGCACGAGGCCGAGCCCGACGCGGTAGGTGTCGTCGTACCGGTCGAGGAAGCCTTCGCGCACGAGGTTGTGCACCAGCCGCTGGCAGGTGCTGGCCGGCAGGCCGGTGGCGCGGGTGATCTGCTGCAGGGTCAGCTCGGGCTCCTCGATCGTGAACGACTCGAGGATCTGCTTGAACTTCCGCAGCACCAGCACCGGCGCGGTGCCGCCCCGCTCTTCCGCCATCGCCGCCCCGCTTCTGTGACCCACCCGACTGTTTCGCCGAGTGTAGTCAGCCTCGATCGTCTTGACGGCAACACGCACACCCGTATTCTGAGGTTGCAACTCACTATGTGGTTGGAGCGTGATCATGAGCAATCGAGGCCCTCTCAACGGGGTGCGGGTGGTCGAACTGGGCAACTTCGTCGCCGCGCCCACCGCCGGCAGACTGCTGGCCGACTTCGGCGCCGACGTCGTGAAGGTCGAGCGCCCGGGCAGCGGCGACGAGCTGCGCCGCTGGCGCCTGCACGCGGGTGACACCTCCCTGCTCTTCCGCACACTGGGCCGGAACAAGCGCTCCGTCACGCTCGACCTGCGCTCCCCCGAGGGCCAGGACGTCGCGCGCAAGCTCATCGCGAAGGCCGACGTCGTCCTCGAGAACTTCCGCCCGGGCACGCTCGAACGCTGGGGCCTTGGCCCGGACGAGCTCAAGCAGCTCAACCCCGGCCTCGTCCTCGTGCGCGTGTCCGGCTACGGCCAGACCGGCCCGTACCGCGACCGGCCGGGCTTCGGCGGCGTCGCCGAGGCCGTCGGCGGCCTGCGCGCGCTCACCGGGTACCCCGATCGCCCGCCGACGCGCGTCGGCGTGAGCCTCGCCGACTCCGTCGCCGGTTTGTATGCCGTGATCGGCGCGCTGATGGGCCTGCTGCGCCGTGAACGCGAGGGCGGCGGGGGCGAGACCGTCGACGTCGCGCTGTACGAGGCCGTCTACTCGCTGATGGAATCGCTGGTCCCGGACTTCGACGCGTTCGGCGTGGTCCGCGAGCCCGCCGGCTCCGCACTGCCCGGCATCGCGCCGTCGAACACCTACCGCTGCGGCGACGGCAAGTACATCGTCGTGAGCGGCAACGGCGACGCCATCTTCCGCCGCCTCGCCCACGCCATCGGCCGCCCCGATCTCGCCGACGACCCGGCGCTGGCCGACAACGCCGGCCGCGTCGCCAACTCCGCCCGCCTCGACCAGGTCATCGGCGACTGGGCGCAGGGCCGTTCGCAGGAAGCCGCCGAGACGACGCTGCGTGCCGCCGACGTGCCCTGCGGCCCCATCCTCACCGCCGAGGACATCACCAAGGACCCGCACTTCGAGGCCCGCGGCATGCACCAGCGCCGAACCGTGCGCATCGACGACAACGACGTCGAGGTCACCTTCCCCGGCGTCGTCCCCGCGCTCGGCGAGCACCCGGGCAGCGTGCGGACGCTCGGGCCGGAGCTCGGCGAGCACACCGAAGACGTGCTGGCCGAGCTCGGCTTCGACGACGAGGCCCGCGCGCGCCTGCGCGCCGGCGGCGTGATCTGACCCTTCCGCACAGACCGAGAACAAAGGAGACCCACCATGGACGAGGTCCTCATCACCGAGGTCGTGCTGCGCGACGGCCTGCAGGACGAAGCCCGCACCGTGCCCACCCCCGACAAGCTCCGCCTCGCCCGCGGCCTCATCGACGCCGGGTTCCGTGCGCTCGAGGTCGGCTCCTTCGTCTCGAAGCGCCGCGTGCCGCAGATGGCCGACACCGACGAACTCCTGCGCACGCTCGACCCCGCGACCAGCCCCGCCACCCTGCACACGCTGGTCTTCACCGAGCGCGGCGCGCAGCAGGCCGTGGAGGCCGGCGCCCGCTCCGTGCGGCTCGTGGTCTCCGCGAGCGACGGGCACAGCACGGCCAACGCCGGCGTGCCGACCGAAGGCGCGCTCGCCCGGCTCGAGAGCTGCGCCGAGATCCTCACCGCCGCGGACGTCGCCATCGAGGCGACCATCGCGACGGCCTTCGTCTGCCCGTTCGACGGCGACACCGACCCCGCGCGCACCGCCGCCACCGCGGAACGCCTGGCCAAGCTCGGCGCCGGCGTGCTGCACCTCGCCGACACCATCGGCGCGGCCAACCCGAGCCTGCTGCGCCGCGGGATCGAAGCCGTGCGCGACGCGGTGCCCGACCTGCCGCTCGGCCTGCACCTGCACGACACCTACGGCTTCGCCGCCGCCAACGCGTGGGAGGGCCTGCGGCTCGGCATCCGCCGCTTCGACTCGTCACTCGGCGGGATCGGCGGCTGCCCCTTCGCGCCCGGGGCCTCGGGCAACATCGCCACCGACGACCTGGTCCACCTGCTTCACCGCGAAGGCATCGCCACCGGCCTCGACGTCGCGAAGCTGGCCAGCCTGCGTGACGAGGTCCGGCTCGCCGTCGGGCACGAGCTCGGCTCGGCACTCTCGTCGGTTCCTGCCACGCCCGCCGCGCTCGTCTGAAAATTCCCGTCCCGCCGGATTCCTGGTCATTCGGAGTACCGGAGCTGAGCCGATTGCTGGTAGCGTGCCCGCACCTGAACGCGCGTCCGGTACCCACCGGGGAGCGCAACGCGCGCGGCGGTGAGGCGGATCGCAATGCGAGACGATGTGGTCGAGGCGACCTCGACCGTCGGGCACCCGCCCGACGCGGTGTGGCAGATCGTCGGCTCCCCCGAGCTCTATCCGAGATTCCTGCCGGCGATCAGCTGGTGCGAGGTGACCGAGGCCCCGCTGCGCGGCCGTGGCCCGCGCTGCCTGATCAGGCTGGCTCCCGACCGGGAAACGTTGGTGGAAGGCACCATCCACGCGGTGGTGTACCGGCCCGGCGAACACGTGGTGTGGTGCGGGCTGCCCGACGAGCGCAACTGGGTCTCGTTCGAGCTGCGCGCGCTCGCGGGCGGTGCGACGGAGATCGTGCTGCGCCTGATGCTCCCGTCGCTGCCGCCCGAGCACCGCGACCTGCTTTCCCGCTCGGCGGTCAAGGGCATGCTGAAGGAACTGACGCGGCGGATCGAGCTGCAGCTTTCCGGCGAAGCCGCCGAGCCGCCGGAGTACGACCGCGCGACGACGCTGCGCACGGCTAACACGCTGGTACGCGCGGGCGTGCTCGTCGCGGGCCGGCCGGACAAGGTCGCGAAGCAGCTCAACTCGCTTTCGCAGTGGGGCGCCACGATCGCCGGCGGCTACCTCGCGGCGACCGCACGCGGCGCCGACGACATCGCGGTGCACGACGAACGCAACAGCCGCTCGTTCCGCGACATCGACGAGCGCAGCAACCAGCTGGCCAACTCCCTGGCGAAGCTGGACGTGCGGCCGGGCCAGCGCGTGGCGCTGATGTGCCGCAACCACGCGGCGATGGTCGAGGCGTTCGTCGGGTGCAGCAAGCTCGGCGTGGACGTGGTGCTGCTCAACACCGGCTTGTCGCCCTCCGCGGTGGAAGACGTGCTCACCGAGCACCAGCCCGCCGCGGTGCTGGCCGACGACGAGTTCGCGCAGACCATCGCGGGAGTGCAGGGCGACTTCCCCCGCGTGAGCACGTGGGACGACGCCGAGCAGGGTTACCGGACTGTCGACGAGCTCATCCACGAGGCGTCCAAGGCGCGGCCGAAGCCGGCCAAGCGGCCGGGCCAGATCGTGGTGCTCACCTCCGGCACCACCGGCACGCCGAAGGGAGCGCGCCGTCCGACGCCGAAGGGCCTGAGTACCGCGGCGAGCATCCTCGCGAGGATTCCCTTGCGGGCACGGGACAAGATCGCCGTCGCGGCACCGCTGTTCCACAGCTGGGGCCTGGCGGCGTTGCAGGTCGGGATGTCGGTGCGGGCGGAGCTGTCGCTGATCCGCCGGTTCGACGCGGAGCAGACGCTGCGGATGATCGCCGAGCACCGCTGCGACGCGCTGTTCGCCGTGCCGATCATGTTGCAGCGCATCCACGAGCTGCCCGAGCGCGTGCGCAGCCGCTACGACCTGTCGTCGCTGCGGATCGTGGCCAGCAGTGGTTCGGCGATGTCGGGCTCGTTCGTGTCGTCGTTCATGGACACCTACGGCGACATCCTCTACAACTTCTACGGCTCCACCGAGGTTTCCTGGGCCAGCATCGCCGACCCGGTCGACCTGCGCGCCGCGCCGACCACCGCCGGCCGCTGCCCGCCGGGCACCCGCATCGCCATCCTCGACGACGAGCGCCGCCCCGTGCCGCCCGGCGACGAGGGCCAGATCTTCGTCGGCAACGACATGCTCTTCGACGGCTACACCAACGGCTCCAGCGTGCCGCGCTCGAAGGACCTGATGGCCACCGGCGACGTCGGCTACCAGGACGCGGCCGGCCGGCTGTTCGTCACCGGCCGCGCCGACGAGATGATCGTGTCCGGCGGCGAGAACGTGTTCCCGCGCCCGGTGGAAGAGGCGCTGGTCGCGTTGCCCGGCGTCTACGAGGCGGCCGTGGTGGGCGTGCCGGACGAGGAGTTCGGCCAGCGCCTCGCCGCGTACGTCGTGCTCCGCGGCGGCGCGCGCATGCACGCCGAGGACGTGCGGCACTACATCCACCAGAAGCTGGCCCGCTTCGCCGTGCCGCGCGATGTGTACTTCGTGCCGGAGCTCCCGCGCAACGCCACGGGCAAGATCCTCAAGCGGATGCTCAACGACGACCTGTGGCCGTTGCCGCAGGCGTGAGCGTCAGCGGTCGGCCCTGCGGCTGACGATCCACCGGGCGACCCAGGGCGCGGGGATAAGCAGCAAGAGGGCGTAGTAGCCGAGCACGGGTTCGACGGCGGCCGCGACAAAGGCGATCAGCAGCGCGGCCGTGGACAACAAGTTGTTACCGAGCCACAGGTCGGTCACGGAATCGGGGCTGCGGGCCACGTTCCGGTCCCGGCGGATGATCAGCACCAGCGCGGACTGGGCAGCGCTGCTCGCGAAGATCGTGCCCGTGTAGAACATGGCGGCGAAGCGGTTGGTCCCGAACGAACCGATGATCTCCGTCGGGAACGGCAGCACGGCGATGGTGAAGAGCCACACGAAGTTCGCGTACACCAGCGGCCCGCTGTAGGCGCGGACCTCTTCGAAGATGCGATGGTGGCCCCACCACATCCGCGCGATCACCACGAAGCTCAGCACGAAGCTGAAGAGCTGGTTCCGGTGCTCCAGAACGACATCGACGGCTTCCTTGTGCTCCGCCGCCAGCTCGGGCACCAGATCGGTCAGCGGCAGCACGAGCAACGTCAACGCGATGGCCACCACGGCGTCGCTGAAGAACACGAGCCGCTCGGGTGATTTCGTCCGCTCCACATTGCTCTCCACGCTGTGATCCAACCACCTCACGATGTGTGCGTGAAGCTGGGGCCGGGGTGTCTACTCAGGACAGTCACTTCCGCAGAGCGGTAGCCGCCGCTGCCTCGACCGCCTCCGCCAGAGCAGCCAGCGCCGGTGAGTCCAGCTTCCACTGTTGCCAGTACAGCGGCACATCCGCCGGCCGGTCCGGCGCCAGGTCCACCAAAGAGGACCCCCGCGTCTGAAGTTCCGACACCATCCCCCAGCCCAGGCCGGCGGTGACGGCGTCCGCGAAGGACTGCGACGAAGGCACGTAGTGGCGGGCGCCGAGCGGTAGCGAGCGGCGGGTGAGGCTGCGCAGGAAGCGGTCCTGGAGGTCGTCCTTGCGGTCGAAGAGCACGGCGGGCGCCTCGGCCAGCGCGGAAGCCAGGGGGCGGTCCGCGAGCCAGCGCGCGACGAACGCCGGGGAAGCCATGGCGCGGTAGCGCATGAGGCCCAGGCGCGTTGAAGTGCAGCCCTGCACGGGGTGGGGCGCGGACGTGACGGCGGCCATCACGAGGCCCTCGCGCAGGAGGGTGGCGGTGTGGTCCTGGTCATCGCTGCGGAGGTCGAAGGACACGCCGGGCACGGCGGCCAGCGCGGGGAGGAACCAGGTGGCCAGGGAGTCGGCGTTGACGGCGATCGGAAGGGTCGTCGGGCCCACGACGCCCACCAGGCCGAGTTCCGCGCGGGTGTCCTCCTCCAGACGCGTGAGCTGGCGGGCGAACCGCACGACGACCTGGCCCGAGTCGGTGAGCCGCACGGGTTTCGTCCGCAGGATGAGCACGCGGCCAAGGCGTTGTTCGAGCGCCTTCACGCGCTGGCTGACGGCCGACGGCGTCACGTGCAGCACGGCGGCCGCGCGGTCGAACGACTGCTCGTCGACCACGGCGAGGAGCGTCCGGACCTGGTCGAGAGGGAGATCTGACATCACGGCAGCTAATGTTACGTAAGAACCTTTAGTTGGCCTAACCCGAAGGCCCCGCCTTACGGTCGAAGGCGTGGTTCCCGCACTCGCCGCCGGCTTCGGTACCGGCCTTTCGCTCATCGTCGCCATCGGGGCGCAGAACACGTTCGTGCTGCAGCAAGGGTTGCGCGGCGGGGCCGTCAAACGGCTGATCGTGGTGTGCGCCCTGTCGGACGTCGTGCTGATCGCCGTGGGGGTGAGCGGGATCGGCGCGGTGTTGCAGCGCTGGCCGGCGGCGATCACGGCGATCGGGGTCGTCGGTGGGGCGTTCCTGGTGACGTACGGGTTCCTCGCGGCGAGGCGCGCGATGAAGCCCGGCGCGCTGACGACAAGCGCGCTCGAGCCCGTGTCCCCGCGGCGCACGGTGCTCACCGGCCTCGCGCTGACCTGGCTCAACCCCCACGTCTACCTCGACACCGTGCTCCTGCTCGGCTCCGTGGCGGCCGGCCAGGGCGGTGGTCGCTGGGTCTTCGGCGTCGGCGCCGCGCTGGCGAGCGCTGTCTGGTTCAGCGCGCTGGGCCTGGGCGCGCGCCGGCTCGCGGGGGTGTTCGCGCGACCGGCCGCCTGGCGGATCCTCGACGGGCTGATCGCCGTGACGATGACCGCGCTCGGCTTCTCGATGGTGCTCAGCCGGCTCGCCTGAAATCGCCAAGAAGGCCAACGAGCGTAAATCGTGAACAATAAGACCTAAGAGACATTTGGCGTTGATAATAACTCTGACTCAGAGCTAATGTCGAAGGCATGACCCCACCTCCCGACCTCGCCGAGCGGCTGATGTCCGCCGTGCAGGGCATCCGCCGCGTCGTGCGGCGGCGGGTACGCGCGGAAGTGCCCGGCCCTCCGCTGCCCGGCGCGCAGGTCGAGCTGCTGCGGGTCGTCGACCGGCTGCCCGGCATCGGCGTCGCCGCGGCGGCGCGCGAGCTGAGCCTCGCCGGCAACTCCGTGAGCACGCTCGTGAACCTCCTCGTCGAAGCCGGGCTGCTGCGCCGTGAGGTGGACCCGGCCGACCGGCGCGCCGCGCAGCTGCAGGTGACCGAGGCCGCGCGCGAGCGCATGGCGATCTGGCGTAAAGCGCGGACCGGGCTGGTCTCGGCCGCGCTCACGCAGCTGTCCGAAGAGGACACCGTGTCGATCACCGCGGCCCTGCCCGCGCTGGAGAAGCTGATGGACGCCCTGAAGGAGGAGGCATGAGCGCCCTGGAAACCGACCGCGAAGCCGGGCCCGAGCCCGCCGTCAGGTGCACCGGCCTGCACCACTCGTTCGGCACCACGAAGGCCGTCGACGGCGTCGATCTGGAGATCGTGCCGGGTGAGATCTTCGGCCTGCTCGGCCCGAACGGCGCCGGCAAGACCACCACCATCCGCATGATCACCACCCTGCTGCCGCTCGACGCGGGCGCCATCACCGTGTTCGGCGTCGATGTCACGCGCCGCCGCATGGCCGTGCGCCGCCTGATCGGGTACGTGCCCCAGCAGCTCTCGGCCGACGGCGCGCTCACCGGACGCGAGAACGTGTCACTGTTCGCGCGGCTGTTCGACGTCCCCCGCTCCCGCCGCGCCGACGAGGTCCACCGCGCGCTCGACCTGGTGGGCCTGCTGAATGAAGCCGACCGGCCCGCGGGCGGCTACTCCGGCGGCATGATCCGCCGGCTCGAGCTCGCGCAGGCGCTGGTGAGCTCACCCCGGCTGCTCGTGCTCGACGAGCCGACCGTGGGCCTCGACCCGGTGGCGCGCTCGGCGGTGTGGGACCGCATCACCGAGATCCGCACGCGCACCGGCATGACAGTGCTCGTCACGACCCACTACATGGACGAAGCCGAGCAGTACTGCGACCGCGTCGCCCTCATGCACGCCGGCCGCGTCCGCGCGCTCGGCACCCCCGCCGAGCTCGAGGCGGAGCTCGGCCCGGACTCCACTTTGGACGACGTGTTCCGGTCGATGACCGGCGACGCGCTGCAGAGCGAAACAGGAGGGATGCGCAATGTCCGTGCCACTCGCCGCACCGCCCGCCGTCTCGGCTGACCCGGGACCACTGGAACAACTGCGCATCCTGCTCTCCCGCATCGGCGCGATGTGCCTGGTGGAGCTGCAGAAGCTGCGCCGCGACCAGTCCGAGCTGATCACCCGCGCGATCCAGCCCGCACTGTGGCTGCTGATCTTCGGCGAGACGTTCACGCGGATCCACGCGATCCCGACCGGCTCGATCCCCTACCTCGACTACCTCGCGCCCGGCATCCTCGCGCAGTCGGCGTTGTTCATCTCCATCTTCTACGGCATCCAGATCATCTGGGAACGCGACGCCGGAGTGCTCTCGAAGCTGCTCGTCACGCCGACACCGCGGGCCGCGCTCGTGGCGGGCAAGGCGTTCGCGGCCGGGCTGCGCGCGCTCGTGCAGGCGCTGATGGTGCTCGTGCTCTCGGCCATCCTCGGCGTGGGCCTCACCGCGAACCCGCTGCGGCTGCTGGGCATGGTCGTGATCGTGATCCTCGGTTCGGCGTTCTTCTGCTGCTTCTCCATCGTGATCGCCGGCATCGTGCTCTCCCGCGAGCGGCTGATGGGGATCGGGCAGGCCATCACCATGCCGTTGTTCTTCGGGTCCAACGCCCTCTACCCGGTGGACCTGATGCCCGGCTGGCTGAAGGTGCTCAGCCACATCAACCCGTTGAGCTACCAGGTCGACGCCCTTCGCGGACTTCTCATCGGCACTCCGGCCAACCTCGGGCTGGACTTCGGCGTCCTAGTGGGTGCGACCGCCTTGGCGATCGGCGTCGCATCGGCTCTGCTCGGAAGGTTGGCTCGATGACAAACTCTGCTTTACCCACCGTATTCACACGAGCCCGGTCGTAGGTTGGGGACCGTGGGAAAAGGCAAGGGGGTAGCCCCGTTCCTCGGATTGTGCGTGCTGGCAGGCGTTCTCGTCGCAGGCACGATGGCACCGGTCGCCATCGGCGCGGGTGTTTTGTCCAATCAGGTCAGTGACTCCGTCGACGCGATCTCCGCGGATCTGGAGCACGCGGACCCGCCACTCGTGACAACGGTGACGGACCGGAACGGCGGCACGATCGCGACTTTGTACGCGCAGTACCGCATTCCGGTCACCGCGGCGCAGATCTCGCCCGCGATGAAGGCCGCGATCGTCGACATCGAGGACCGCCGGTTCTACACCGAAGGCGGTGTGGACCCGCAGGGCATGCTGCGCGCGGCGGTGAACGACAGCTCGGGCGGAGACCTGCAGGGCGCGTCGACGATCACGCAGCAGTACGTGAAGAACTACCTCATCAACGTCGTCGACCGCAACGACAAGACGGCGCAGGACAAGGACCGCGAGGACTCGCTGGCCCGCAAGCTGCGCGAGGCCAAGATGGCCGTGCAGATCAGCCAGACCGTGTCCAAGAACGACGTGCTCGCCGACTACCTGAACGTGGTGGAGTACACCGGCACCGTCTACGGCATCGGCGCGGCCGCGGAAGCGTATTTCGGGACCACAGCGGACAAACTGACCGTGCCACAGGCCGCGCTGCTGGCGGGCATGGTGAACAACCCCAGCGTCTACAACCCGTACACGCATCCGGACAACGCGCTCAAGCGGCGCAACACCGTCATCGATTCCATGGTCACGGCGAAGTCCATCCCGGCTTCCTTCGCCGCCACCGCGAAAGCGACACCGCTCGGCGTGGTCGGCACGCGCCCGGCCGCGCCGTCGAGCACGTGCATGGGCGCAGCGCCCGACGCCGGGTTCTTCTGCGCGTACGCGGTGAACTACCTCAAGCAGGCCGGGTTCACGATCGACCAGCTCGACACCGCCGGCTACGTCGTCAAGACCACGCTCGACCCGCACGTGAGCCAGGTCGTGAAGGACGCGGTGGACGCCAACGTGCCGACGACGCAGGACGGCGTGGCCAACACGTTCGCCGTGGTGCAGCCGGGCGCGAGCGGGCACCAGGTGCTCGCGATGGTCGCCAACCGCAACTACGGCACCGATCCGGCCCAGGGCGAGACGTCCACGAACATCGTGGCCGACGCGAGCAACAAGTTCGGCGCCGGTTCGTCGTTCAAGATCTTCACCTCGGCCGCGGCGATGGTGGCGGGCAAGGCCGGGCTGAACACGCCGCTGCCCAACCCGTTCAGCAACTGCTTCACGCCGCCGAACGCGAACAAGTACACGCCGTGCTACCCGGTGAGCAACGACGGCACCAGCTACCCCGACCCGATCTCGCTCGCCAGCGGCCTGGCGACGTCGCCGAACGTCGCGTTCGTGGGGCTCGAATCGCAGGTCGGCATGCCCACCGTGCTGGACATGGCGCGCAAGCTGGGCCTGCGCACCACGCTCGCGACCAACGACGCGGGCAACCCGCCGATCACCGACCCGTCGGACGCGCGGTCGAAGAACCCGCAGTACGACGAGCCGCAGTCGCAGTACTTCCAGAACCTGCTCTCGTTCACCCTCGGCAACAGCCCGGTGAGCCCGCTGGAGATGGCGAACGTCTCGGCGACACTGATGAGCGGCGGCACGTGGTGCCCGCCCAATCCGATCCTGTCGGTGACCGATCGCGACGGCCAAGCTGTGCCCGTGAAGCAGCAGGGGTGCGAGCAGGTGATCCCGACGGGCGTCGCCAACACGCTTGAGGCCGGGCTCTCGCAGGACACCACGGTCGGCACGTCAGCCGCCGCCGCGCACTCGGCCGGCTGGACGCGCCCGGACATCGGCAAGACGGGAACCACGCAGGAGTCGAAGTCGGTCGCCTTCGTCGGCGGCGTCGACAACTTCGGCGTGTCCTCCATGGTCTTCGCCGACGGCCGCAACCCTGAGGAAATCTGCCCCGGCACCCCGGTGCACCTGGGCAACTGCGGCCACGGCGCGTTCGGTGGCACGGTGGCGGCCCCGCCGTACTTCCACGCGATGAGCACGCTGCTGGCGGGTGTCCCCGACACCCCGATCCCGCCGCCGGACCCGCAGTACCTCGACGCGCGGAACTGAACCGCCTGCAGGTCCGGCCGAAGGGCTCCTTGAGGGACTTCGATTCCCGCAAGGAGCCCTTCACAAACCACAGAGGCGGCCCGCGCGGCCCCGCGGCGTCCCGGCCGACTTGGCGCGAGGGCGAAATGACCGAGTCGACAGCCCGTTCTTCGTGCTCCCAGCGACCCACGTCGACGGGTGGCGCGCCGAAACCGCGGACGACGACGTCTGGAAGCCCGTCGTCCGCGGCTGAGCGGTCGTTCGAAAAGCGGCTCAGCCGAACAGCGGCGGCGGCAGTTCCTCCGCCAGCACGATCGACTTCAGCTGCGTGTACATGTCCAGCGTTTCCTTGCAGTACTCCCGGCCGAGACCGCTGCCCTTGTAGCCGCCGAAGGGCGAGCCGTCGACGAGGTTGAAGTACTGGTTGACCCACACGGAGCCGGCGTGGAGGCGGTCGGCGGTGCGCATCGCGTTCTTCAGGTTGGTGGTGTAGACGCCGGCGGCGAGGCCGTACTCGACGTCGTTGGCCTGGTCGATCAGCGTGTCGTAGTCCTTCCAGCGGATGACCGACAGCACCGGGCCGAAGATCTCCTCCTGCGCGATGCGGCTGGAGTTCTCGGTCTCGAACACGGTCGGCTCGATGAACCAGCCGTGTTCGCTGCCGGCCACCGTCGTGCGGCCGCCGCCGGTGACCAGTGACGAGTCGGAGCGGCCGGCGTCGATGTAGTCCAGTACGCGCTGGCCCTGCTTCTCCGACACGAGACAACCGAGGCGCGTGGCGGGGTCGAGCGGGGAGCCGACGCGCACCCCCTGGAAGCTCGCGGAGAGCTTGCCCAGGAAGTCGTCGTACAGGTCGTCGTGCACGAACAGGCGCGTGCCGGCGAGGCAGGACTGGCCGTTGCAGTAGGTGGCGGCGAACGTCGCGTTGTCGATGACCCGGTCGAGGTCCTCGATGTCGGGGAACACGATGTTCGGGCTCTTGCCGCCCAGCTCCAGCGACACCGGCACGAGCCGCTCGGCGCCGGCGTGCGCGACGAGCCGGCCGACTTCCGCGGAGCCGGTGAAGGCGAGCTTGTCCACGTCCGGGTGCGCGGTGAGCGCGGCGCCGGCCTCGTCACCGTAGCCCGGCACGACGTTGACCACGCCGGGTGGGAAAAGTTCGGCGAGCTTCGTGCACAGTTCCAATGTGGACAGTGACGCGTTCTCGTCCGGCTTGAGCACCACCGTGTTCCCGGCCGCGAGCGCCGGGGCGAGCTTGAACGCGGTCATGATCGCGGGCACGTTCCACGGGATGATCTGCCCGACGACGCCGATCGGCTCGCGTTTGGCGATGGCCCAGCCGCCGGCGACGGGGTGGTTCCAGCCGTCGTGCGTGACGGCGGCCGAGGCGAAGAACCGGTACTGCCCCACCGCGATCCGGTGGTCCAGCGGCGTTTCGAAGATCGTGCGGCCGATGTCCATCGTGTCGATGGCGGCCAGGCTCTCGGCGTTGGCCTCGATCCAGTCGGCGAGGCGGTGCAGCAGCAGCGACCGCTCCTCGGGGCGCGTGGCGGCCCACTTGGGGAACGCCGCGCGGGCGGCGGCCACGGCGGCGTCGACGTCGGCCGCGCCGCCGCGGGTGATCGTCGCGAGCTGCGCGCCGGTGGCGGCGTCCACCGCCGGGAAGGTCTCGGTGGAGATCGAGCGGAACTCACCGTTGATCAGTGGTTCGTAGTGGGAAGCGAGCGCCGGTTCGAGCTGTTCGACGGTCATAGGTGTCCTCCTCCGAGTGACGTGGCTTACATCTGCTGCGGAGTATTCGGCACCGCAACGGTGAGTCAACGCGTCGTGCGTTCCCCGGCCCCCGCCGTGCGCGAACCGGCTTTTCACGACGGGGGACGCGGCTATCCGTTGCCGCGCAAGGTGTCCGACGGGCCGCAGCCGTAAAGACGCCGGTGCTCGGCGCTGAACCGCCCGGCGTTGCCGAAACCCCACCGCGCCGCGACGGACGCCACCGTCGTCTCCTCCGGCGACCGCTCACGCAGTTCCGCGTGCGCCCGGCGCAGCCGCGTCTCCCGCAAGTACGCCACCGGCGAAGGCCGCCCCGCCCGGCTGAACGCGGCCTGCAGCCCGCGCACGCTCAGCCGCGCGGCCGCCGCGATCTCGAGCAGCCCGATGTCCTCCGCGGCGTTCAGCTCGATGAACGCCTCGGCGCGCCGCACGGCCGCCGGCGACACCTGGCCTGCCGGCTCGGCCTCCGCTTCGCCGAATGTGCTCGGGTACGCCTCCAGCAACGCGGTCGCCGCGAGCCGGAAGAGCTGGGCGGCGAGCAGCGGGCTGCCCGCCATCCCGTCGGCCGACCGCGTTTCGTCCAGCAGCAGCCGGGTCGCGGTGTCCCACCGGCGGGCGGCAGCGCCCGACGCGGGCGCGCCGAGCGCGAAGCGCACCGGCCGCGGCTCGTCCCACCCGCGCAGCTCGGCGGCGATCCGTTCGAGCCCGTCGCGGTCCAGCACGGTGTTGAGCACCTCGGCGCTGTCGTACCACCGCAGCTGGTACGAGCCGTACGCGTCCATCACGAGCGCGCCCGACCCGGCACCGACGAGACCGTCGGCGGTCGAGCGGACAGCGAAGCGGCCCTTGAGCGGACGCGTGACGAGCACGAAGTCGTCGAACGGCACCGGATCGACGCGCACCTCGGGCCCGCCGTACACGAGGTCGAACAGCCGCACCTTGGCGAACCCGCGCGAGCTCTGCCGGCACACGAACCCGCGCGCGCCGCCGACGAGGTCGAGCCGGTGCGGGCAATACACGTCGCTGAGCCGCGTCCGCGCCTCGTCCGGATCGCGCGTGTCGACCTCGGGTTTCACGACCGCAGCCATGACTCGGCCCCCTTCGGCCGCTCTAGCGTCTTCCTGACGATCGTAAATTGTATTACAGTGGCGTTCTCTTGACGGCCGCCACGGGAAATGAGGTCAGCCGTGCAGCTCACGCCCAGTGCCCACTCGGATACGTTCTGCCGGGACAACTTGCCTCCCTTCGACCAGTGGCCACACCTGCTCTTCGAGCTTCCCGAACTGCACTACCCCGATCGGCTCAACGCCGCAACCCGCCTGCTCGACGGAGCCGTCGCGCACTGGGGCCCCGACCGGCCCGCGGTGCTCTCGCCGACGAGCACCTGGACCTACGGCGAACTGCTCGCCCGCGCCAACCAGATCGCGGGCACGCTGGTGAGCCTCGGTGTGGTGCCGGGCAACCGCGTGCTGCTGCGCGGTCCGAACACGCCGTGGCTCGCCGCGTGCTGGCTCGGCGTGCTCAAGGCCGGCGCGGTCGCCGTGACCACCATGCCGATGCTGCGCACGCACGAGCTGACGAAGATCGTCGACGCGTCCTCCCCCACGCTCGCGCTCGCCGACCACCGCTACACCGAGGACCTGCTGCCGTTCGCCCTGCCGCTGCTCGCCTTCGGCGGCGACTCCCCCGACGATCTCGCGGCCCGGTGCGCGACACAGCCCGAGACGTTCGCCGACGTCGAGACGGCCGCCGACGACGTGGCGATCCTGGCCTTCACGTCGGGCACCACCGGGCGGCCCAAGGCCACCATGCACTTCCACCGCGACCTCATCGCCATCGCGGACACGTTCTCGCGCCACGTCGTGAAGCCCGAGCCCACCGACCTGTTCACGGGCACGCCGCCGCTCGCGTTCACGTTCGGCCTCGGCGGGCTGCTCGTGTTCCCGCTGCACGCGGGCGCGGCCACGCTGCTGGTCGAGCGCGCGACGCCGCCGGAGCTGGCCGACCTCGCGGCGGCCCACGGCGTCACGGTGCTGTTCACCGCCCCCACGGCCTACCGCGCGATCCTCGCGTCCGACCGAAGAGCCTCGCTGTCGGCGCTGCGCCGCGCGGTCTCGGCGGGCGAGGCGCTGCCGGAGAGCGTGGCCGTCGACTTCCACCAGGCCACCGGCCGCTGGCTCATCGACGGCATCGGCAGCACGGAGATGCTGCACGTGTTCATCTCCGCCGCCGACGAGGAAACCCGCCCGGGTTCCACCGGGCGCGCCGTGCCCGGGTTCCGCGCGCGGATCGTCGACGACGAGGGCCACCCGGTGCCCGACGGCACGCCCGGCCGGCTCGCCGTGCAGGGCCCCACGGGGTGCCGCTACCTCGCCGACGACCGCCAGACCGTGTTCGTGGAAGACGGCTGGAACCTCACCGGCGACACATATGTGCGCGACGCCGACGGCTACTTCCACTACCGCGCCCGCAGCGACGACATGATCGTGTCCTCGGGCTACAACATCGCCGGCCCCGAGGTCGAGGAAGTCCTGATGGCGCACCCCGACGTGCTGGAGTGCGCGGTGGTCGCGGCGCCGGACGAGGCGCGCGGGTCGATCGTCGCGGCCTACGTGGTGCTGCGCGAAGGCGCGGACAGCGACGCCGCGATGGTCAAACAACTGCAGGACTTCGCGAAATCCGTTGCGGCGCCGTACAAGTACCCGCGGCGGGTGGAGTTCGTGACCGAGCTGCCCCGCAACCCCAGCGGCAAGGTGCAACGGTTCCTCCTGCGCCGCCGGGCGGCCGGGCAGTCCGCGGAACCGCAGCCCGTCAACCCCTGAGCGTGGCCGAGCCCGTCAGTGCGACCGGGCGGGGATCAGGTTCCAGCCGAGGGTGACCACGGTGCCGTCCACGCCGGGCGCGATGTCGGCGTGGTCGGCGCTCGCCCGCAGCAGCAGAAGCCCCCGGCCGCGCAGCGACACGGGGTTCGGGTCGTCGACCGGCGCGCGCCAGTGCCCGTGATCGGTGATCACGATCTCGACGCGGTCCCGCCGCACCACGGCTTCGAGGTCGAGCAGACCCCGCCCGTCGCCGCCGTACGCGTGGTCGGCGACGTTGGCCAGCGCTTCGTAACTGGCGAGCACGATGTCCTGCGCCCGGTCCTCGGGCACGCCCGCCGCGCGCACCCACGCCGTGAGCCGGTGGCGCAGCGCGCGCAGGGCACCCGGCTCGGCCACGACGTCGCGGCAGCTCAGCGGGGTCCCGCCCGGCTGGATACCCCGGGGGAGGTTGTCTTCGGGCAGGGCCACGATCACGCCTCCGTTCCCGAAGCGAGCGCCTCGTCGACGGTGGTGAACAGGCCGATCCACGCGTCGAGCCCGGTGCTGGTGAGCGGTCGCGTCGTGACGTGCGACGTCGAGACCACTCGCAGCCTTCGCTCCCCCAGCCGCTGGTGCGCCGCGGCCAGCACCTGGAGCCCGGCCGAGCTGAGGAAGGTGACCTTGCGCAGGTCGACCACGAGCACCTCGGGACTCTCGTCGACCACGGCGGTCACGATCTCGTCGAGTTCGGGCGCGGTGACGAGGTCGATCTCGCCGGCGACGGTCACCACCGCGGCTCGCTCGTGCCGCCGCACCGTGACCAGCAGGTCGCCGGTCTCGGGCACATCCCGGGGAGAAGACGTCACAAGATCCCATCGTGCAGGATCGCCGCCGCGCGCGCCACTGCCGGCGCTCAGCGCGGCAGCTTCACGACGGTGACGAAGAAGTCGTCGATCTGGCGCACGACCTCCACGAACCGGTCGAAGTCCACGGGCTTGGTCACGTACGCGTTGGCGTGCAGGTCGTAGCTGCGCAGGATGTCCTCCTCCGCCTCCGACGTCGTCAGCACGACGACCGGGATGCTGCGCAGCTCCGGCGTCGCCTTGACCTCGGCGAGCACCTCGCGCCCGTCCTTGCGGGGCAGGTTGAGGTCCAGCAGGATCAGGCCCGGGCGCGGCGCGTCGGCGTACCGGTCCTCGCGGCGCAGGAACTGCAGGGCCTCCACCCCGTCGGCCACCACGTAGAGCGCGTTGCGGATCTTGTGGTGCTCGAACGCTTCCTGCGTCATCAACACGTCGCCCGGGTCGTCCTCGACGAGCAGGATGTCGATGGGGGCCATGGTTTCGGTCATGCGTCCTCGTTCCCGGTCCGGGTCTCGATCAGGGGCTCGGTGTGCTCGGTCCGTGCTGGTTCCGGCTCAGGCGCCGGATCGGGCGCGGGCAAGGTGAAGCGGAAGCGGCTGCCTTCGGTCACCTCGGTGTCGAGCCAGATGCGGCCGCCGTGGAACTCCACGATCTTGCGGCACATCGCGAGCCCGATCCCGGTCCCGCTGTAGGCCGACTTGCTGTGCAGCCGCTGGAAGATCACGAAGATCCGCTCGGCGTACTGCTCCTCGATGCCGATCCCGTTGTCGGACACGGAGAACAGCCACTCGTCACCCTGGCGCTCGGCGCTCACGCGGACGACGGGCGGGGCTTCGCCGTGGAACTTCAGCGCGTTGTTGACCAGGTTCTGCAGCACGGCGGTGAGCAGCGGCCCTTCGCCCCGGACCCGGGGCAGCTCGTCGCGCTCGATCCGCGCGCCGGTCTCTTCGATCACGGGCTCGAGGTTGCCGAGCGCGTCGTCGAGCAGCTTCCCGGTGTCCACCATGGTCATCTCGCCCGCGCGGCGGCCCACGCGGGAGAAGGAAAGCAGGTCGTTGATGAGGTTCTGCATGCGCTTCGCGCCGTCGACGGCGAAGGCGATGTACTGCTCGCCGCGTTCGTCGAGCTGGCCCTTGTAGCGGCGTTCGAGCAGCTGGCAGAAGCTCGCCACCTTGCGCAGCGGCTCCTGCAGGTCGTGCGAGGCCACGTAGGCGAACTGCTCGAGGTCCGAATTGGACCGTTCGAGCTCCTGCGTGCGGGTGTCGAGCAGCTCGTGCGCCTGCTCCAGCTCGCTGACCTCGCTCACGATCCGCAGGCGCATCGCGTCGACGTCGGAGCCCAGCTCCACGAGCTCGCGCGGGCCCGTGCCGCGCACGGGCCGGTGCATGTCGTCGGTCGCGGACACCGCGCGGACCTCGGCGGCCAGCCGCATGATCGGCACCGTGATCACGCGGCGCAACCAGACCCACAGCAGGACGAACAGGATCACCACGAGCCCGGCGATCACGAGCAGCAGCACGGTGAGCTGGCCGGCGGCGCCGTTGAGGTCGGCCCGGCCGACGTCACGCGCGGCGGACACGTGCGCCGAGAGCGTGCCGAGGGTGGCCCGGACCCGGTCGAACAGCGTCTTGCCGGCATCGGCCGCGCCGACTCCGGGCGGCGGGACTCCGGGCGGCGGGACTCCGGGCGGCGGGACTCCGGGCGGCGGGACTCCGGGTGACGTCGGCTTCGTGACCGCGTCCTGCCACGCGCCGGCGGCGCGCAGAACGGACTCGAGGTCGTCGCCGACCTGGGTGCCGGGCAGCGCACCGAGGCGGCGCAGCTCGGCCGCGGCGTCGTCCTGCTGCGTGCGGCCCGCCAGGTAGGGGTCGAGGAACTCGCGCCGGCCGGTGAGCAGGAACCCGCGAATGCCGGTCTCCTGGTTCAGCAGCGCCTGCGAAAGAGCGTTGGCCTGCAACAGCTGCGGGCCGCTCTGGTCGAGCAGACGGCTGCGGGCGTCGTTGAGGTTGCCCACCGCGAGGACCCCGCCGGCGACCGCCGCCAGCAGGAGCACCGCCTCGACGAGGCCGACCACCGAAACCCAGCGGCGGATCGGCCAGTGCGGATGCGCTCGGACGTACCGGCTCACTCCGCGGCCTCTTCACGATCTTCGAGGTGAGTGAGCATGGTGAGGGCGACGTCGTCGTCGAGCGGGCCGGCGTTGAGCTCCTCGACACAGGTGATGAGCCGGTCGAGCACCACGCCGTGGCCGGTGTCCGGGCCTGCCTCGCCGAGGAGCTCGACGAGCAGCCGCGCCATCTCTTCGTGGCCGAGGCGCTCCGCTCCGCCGCCGACGCGGCCCTCGAAGATGCCGTCGGTGTAGAGCACGAGCGACCAGCCGGGTTCCAGGTCGACGTCCAGCGGGTCCCAGCGCGCGTCCGGGACGACGCCGAGCGGCACGCCCAGCTTTTCGCCGGACAGCAGGCGGCCGGTGCCCTCGCGGCTGATCAGCAGCGGGGGCGGGTGGCCGGCGAGGCTCATCCGCGCCGATCGGCGGTCGGGGGCGACGACGACCGTGCACAGCGTCGCGAACAGCGGACGGATCCGCTCGTGCACGAGGACGCGCTCGACCGTCGCGAGCACGTCGGCCATCGGCATGCCGGCCAGCACCAGCGCGCGCCACGCGATGCGCAGCGCGACGCCGAGGGCGGCTTCGTCCGGGCCGTGGCCGCAGACGTCGCCGATCACCAGGTGCACGGTGCCGTCGGTGAGCTCCACAGCGTCGTAGAAGTCGCCGCCCAGCAGTGAGCCGTTGCGGCCCGGACGGTACTTCGACGCCAGCTCCAGGCGCGGGTCGGCGAGCAGCGGGGTGGGCAGCAGGCCGCGTTCCAGACGCGAGTTCTCGCTGGCCAGCAACTGTTGCTGCAGCAGCTGCTGCTCCACCTGCTCGGTGCGCTTGCGTTCCCACGCGTAGCGCAGGGCCTTGCCCAGCAGCGGACCGTCGACCTGGTTCTTGCCGAGGTAGTCCTGGGCGCCCGCGGCGACGGCGGCGACCCCGGTGGTCTCGTCGTTCTGCCCGGTCAGGACCACCACGGCGGTGCCGGGCGCGTGCTGGCGCACCCGGGTGAGCCCGGTGAGACCCATGGCGTCGGGGAGCTGGAGGTCGAGCAGGATGCAGTCGGCGACGACCGGGCCGGCGAGGGCTTCGGCCAGCGTCCGGGCGCGGGCGAGGGTGGCCGGCACCGCGGCGTCGGCGAGCAGCTCTTCCACGATCAGGGCGTCGCCGTCGTCGTCCTCGATCAGGAGGACGCGCAACCGCGAACCCGGCGTGGCCGGAACGGCCGGCGGGACCACCGGTGAGGTGTCCCGCTCCATGGTGTCCGGCAATTCCCTGTTCGACAGAGCAACCAGCCTTTCGAGAACCGTGCCGTCCCGATACCACCCGCGCGCGATTCGAGGCGACACGAAGGAGAGCCCTGGCGCGGACGAATCCACACCGGGGCTCGAAGGCTGCCTTTTCAACCTCCGCTCACCCTAGCCCGGCCGCAGCGTGCGGCCTATGCCGGACATACCGGAGCGTCCCGCTACACGGTGAACCGGTCGGGGTCCGCGGCCTTCCAGTCGACGGCCCACTCCTCGGGCGGCTCGGCGAGCAGCTGCCCCGGCTCCAGCCAGTCGTACAGCTCGGCATAGGACCGCACCACGTGCGGGTCGAGGCGGCGGCGCAGCTGGTGCGGCGCGAGGTCGGCCGGGTCGGACACGCCCATCGCGGCCATGATCTGCAGGGCACCGGCGACGGTCGAGTGCTGGTAGCGCTGAACCCGCTGCGACTTGTCCCCGACGTCGAGCGCGCGCCCGCGCCGCGGATCCTGTGTGGCGACGCCGACCGGGCACTTGTTGGTGTGGCAGCGCTGCGACTGGATGCACCCGACGGCGAACATCATCGCCCGCGCGGCGTTGGTGTAGTCGGCGCCTTGGACCAGGCGCTTCACCAGATCGGCGCCCGTGGCGACCTTTCCGCTGGCGCCCAAGCGGATGCGGTCGCGCAGGCCGGTGCCGACGAGTGCGTTGTGGACGGTGATGAGCCCTTCGGTGAGCGGCGTGCCGAGGTGGTCGGCGAACTCCAGCGGCGCGGCGCCGGTGCCACCCTCGGAACCGTCGACGACGATGAAGTCGGGCGTGACCTCTTCGTCCGCCATCGCCTTGCACAGCGCCAGCACCTGCCGCCGCGAGCCGACGCACAGCTTGAAGCCGGTGGGCTTGCCGTCCGCGAGCTCGCGCATGCGCGCGACGAAGTGCACCAGCTCGCGCGGGGTTGAGAAAACGCGGTGGTACGGCGGGGAAATCACGGTCTGCCCGATCGGGACGTCGCGCACCCGGGCGATCTCGGCGTTGACCTTCGACCCCGGCAGCACCCCGCCGATCCCGGGCTTCGCACCCTGGGAAAGCTTGAGCGACACGCACTTCACGGCGTCGTGCTGCGCCTTGTCGGAGAACTCGGCGGCGTCGAAGTCGCCGTCGGAGGTGCGGCAGCCGAAGTAGCCGGTCCCGACCTCCCAGATCAGGTCTCCCCCGCCGCGCAGGTGGTACTCGGACAGCCCGCCCTCGCCCGTGTCGTGCGCGAACCCGCCGAGCGCGGCGCCCTTGTTGAGCGCGAGGATCGCGTTGGCCGACAGGCTGCCGAAGCTCATCGCGGAGACGTTCAGCAACGCCATGTCGTAGGGCTTCGTGCAGTCCGGCCCGCCGATCCGCACGCGCGGCGGCGTCTCCGCCTGCTTGACCGGCGCCATGGAGGGCACGAGGAACTCGTAGCCGTCGGCGTACACGTCGCGCTCGGTGCCGAACGGCTCCTCCGCGTCGGTGCCCTTCGCGCGCTGGTAGACGATGCTGCGCACGCTGCGGTCGTACGGGCGGCCGTCGAAGTTGCGCTCGATGAAGTACTGCTGCAGCTCCGGGCGGATCGCCTCCAGCAGGAACCGAGCGTGGCCGAGCACGGGGTAGTTGCGCAGCACGGAATGCTTCGTCTGCAGCAGGTCGTACACGCCGACGAGCGCCGGCACCAGCAGCGGCCCGGCGAGGAACCACCACCACGCGTTGCCGGCCGCCAGCACCACCGCACCCGCCGCAACCACCACGAGCAGCGCCACCGCGCCGAACCTCACCGCACTCAATCCACGCACGGGGAGAACGTAGCCGCAGCACCGCCTTTGCGCAGGTCCGGGCGCCCTTTCGGGCCGCCAGGCCCGGTCTTTTCGTCCCGTTCGTGCCCGATCGACTACCGGAACCGGACACAGCCGACGTGGTACGACCCACGCCGGCCGTGCTTCCGGGTCAGTAGGCCAGGTTCGGCCGCAGCCAGCGCTCCACCTCGTCCAGGTCCAGGCCACGACGGCGGGCGTAGTCCTCGACCTGGTCGCGGCCGAGGCGCCCGACGGTGAAGTAGCGGGACTCGGGGTGCGCGAAGATCAGGCCGCTGACGGCGGCGGCCGGGGTCATCGCGTACGACTCGGTGAGGTCGATGCCGAGCTCGCGGGCGCCGAGCAGGTCGAAGAGCTCCTTCTTCTCGCTGTGGTCGGGGCTCGCGGGGTAGCCCAGCGCCGGGCGGATGCCGCGGAAGCGTTCGGCGTGCAGGTCCTCCAGCTTGGGCTGCGCGTCGGGCTCGAACCAGCGGCGGCGCGCCTCCAGGTGGATGAACTCGGCGAACGCCTCGGCCAGGCGGTCGGCCAGGGCCTTGACCATGATGGCGCGGTAGTCGTCGTGCTCGGCTTCGTAGTGGTGCGCCAGATCCTCGGCGCCGTGGATGGCCACGGCGAAGCCGCCGAGGTGGTCGCCGGACGGCGCGATGTAGTCGGACAGGCAGCGGTTGGCGCGGCCTTCGGGCTTCTTCGTCTGCTGGCGCAGCATGGGGAAACCGCGGCCGGCGTACTCGCCGTCGAGCAGGATGTCGTCGCCCTCGGAGTGCGCGGGCCAGTAGCCGTACGAGCCGCGGGCGGTGAAGGAGCCGTTGGCGATGATCTCGTCGAGCAGCGTGTTGGCGTCGTCGAAGAGCTCGCGCGCGACGGGCTGGTCCAGGATCGCCGGGTACTTGCCCTTGAGCTCCCAGGCCAGGAACAGGAACTGCCAGTCGACCATCTCACGCAGCTCGGCGATCGTCGGCTCGACCACGCGCACGCCCGTTAACTCCGGCACGGGCACGTCGTCGAACGACACCTGCTCGCGGTTGGCGCGCGCCTGGTCGACGGTGAGCAACGGCGTCGCGTGGCGGTTCTCGTGCTGTTCGCGCAGCCGCTGCTGCTCCGCGCGGTTGGCGACGTCGAGCACGTCGGAACGCTCCGTGTCGAGCAGGTCGGACACCACGCCGACCACGCGCGACGCGTCGAGCACGTGCAGGGTGGAGTGGTCGTAGACCGGCGCGATCTTCACGGCCGTGTGCTGCTTCGACGTGGTGGCGCCACCGATGAGCAGCGGCAGCTTCAGCCCGCGACGCTGCATTTCCGTGGCCACGCTGACCATCTCGTCGAGCGAGGGCGTGATCAGCCCGGACAGCCCGATCACGTCGGCGCTCTCGGCCACCGCCGTGTCGAGGATCTGCGCGGCGGGGACCATCACGCCGAGGTCGATCACCTCGTAGTTGTTGCAGCCCAGCACCACGCCGACGATGTTCTTGCCGATGTCGTGCACGTCGCCCTTCACCGTGGCGAGCACGACCTTGCCCTGGCCACGGGACGTTTCGATGCGGCCTTCGAGGCGCATCTTCTCCTTCTCCGCCTCCATGTACGGCTCCAGGTAGGCCACCGACCGCTTCATCACGCGGGCGCTCTTCACGACCTGCGGCAGGAACATCTTGCCGGAGCCGAACAGGTCACCGACGATCTTCATGCCGTCCATCAGCGGGCCCTCGATCACCTCGAGCGGCCGGTCGAACTGCTGACGCGCCTCTTCGGTGTCGGCCTCGATGAAGTCGACGATGCCGTGCACCAGCGCGTGCGAAAGCCGCGCGCCGACCGGGCCCTCACGCCAAGACAGGTCGACGGTTCGCTTGGTACCGCTGCCCTTCACCGTCTCGGCGAACTCGACGAGCCGGTCGGTCGCGTCCTCACGGCGGTCGAAGAGCACGTCCTCGACGAGCTCCAGCAGGTCCTTCGGGATGTCCTCGTAGACGGCGAGCTGGCCCGCGTTGACGATGCCCATGTCGAGCCCCGCGCGCACGGCGTGGAACAGGAACGCCGAGTGCATCGCCTCACGCACCACGTCGTTGCCGCGGAAGGAGAACGACAGGTTCGAGATGCCGCCGGACGTGTGCGCGCCGGGGCAGCGCTCCTTGATCCGGGGCAGGGCCTCGATGAAGGCCTTGGCGTAGCCGTTGTGCTCGCTGATGCCGGTGGCGACGGCCAGCACGTTCGGGTCGAAGATGATGTCCTCGCCCGCGAAGCCGGCCTGCTGCGTGAGCAGATCGTAGGCGCGGGCGCAGATGTCCACCTTGCGCTGTGCGGTGTCGGCCTGACCCTTCTCGTCGAAGGCCATCACGACGACACCGGCGCCGTAGTCGCGGATGCGGCGGGCCTGCTCCAGGAACGGGCCCTCGCCCTCCTTGAGGCTGATGGAGTTGACCACGCCCTTGCCCTGCACGCACCGCAGCCCGGCTTCGAGCACGCTCCAGCGCGAGCTGTCGATCATCACCGGGATGCGCGCGACCTCGGGCTCGGTGGCGATGAGGTTGAGGAACGTGGTCATCGCCTGTACGGAGTCGAGCAGGTCGGCGTCCATGTTCACGTCGAGCAGGTTGGCGCCGCCGCGCACCTGCTCCAGCGCGACGTCCACGGCCGCCTGGTGGTTGTCGCCCTCGATGAGGCGGCGGAACTTCGCGGACCCCGTGACGTTGGTGCGCTCGCCGATCATCACGAAGCCGGTGTCCTCGCCGATCGTGAACGGCTCCAGCCCGCTGAAGCGCGAGCGGTGCGCCGGCTCGGGCACCTCGCGCGGTGCCAGGCCCTGCACGGCTTCGGCGATCTTCGCGATGTGCGCGGGCGTGGTGCCGCAGCAGCCGCCGACGATGTTGACCATGCCCTCGCCCGCGAACTCGCCGAGCATGCCGCCGGTCTCGGCGGGCGTCTGGTCGTAGCCGCCGAACGCGTTGGGCAGGCCGGCGTTGGGGTGGCACGCGGTGTAGGTGCCCGCGATTTTCGCCAGCTCCTCCACGTGCGGGCGCATCTCCGCGGCACCCAGCGAGCAGTTCACGCCGACGACCAGCGGTTCCGCGTGGGCGACAGAGCTCCAGAACGCCTCCACCGTCTGCCCGGACAGCGTGCGGCCCGACAGGTCCACGATCGTCACGGAGATCCACAGCGGCAGGTGCGGCGCGACCTCGCGCGCGGCCGTGATGGCGGCCTTGGCGTTGAGGGTGTCGAAGATCGTCTCGATGAGCAGCAGGTCGACGCCGCCGTCGGCGAGCGCCTGGATCTGCTCGGCGTAGGAGGCCTTGACCTCGTCGAAGGTCACCGCGCGGAACGCCGGGTCCTCGACGCGCGGAGAGAGGGAGAGCGTGACGTTGAGCGGGCCGATGGAGCCGGCCACGAAGCGGCCGCCGAACTCATCGGCCGCCTGGCGCGCCAGCGCGGCCCCGCGCAGGTTCATCTCGCGCACGTGGTCCTGCAGGCCGTAGTCGGCCTGGCCGATGCTGGTGGCGGTGAAGGTGTTGGTGGTCGTGATGTCCGCGCCCGCGGCCAGGTACTGGCGGTGGACGTCGAGGATCACGTCGGGCCGGGTGAGGTTCAGCAGGTCCGGGTCGCCGGTGACGTCCTTGGGGTGTCCCTCGAGCCACTCGGCGCGGTAGTCCTCGGGGGTCAGACCGGCGCCCTGCAGCATCGTGCCCCACGCGCCGTCGAGCACAGCGATGCGCTGGTCGAGCAGGTCCCGCACGCTTTTGGTCCTGCGCTGCTGGGTCATGCGCTGCTGGGTCATGCCACCTCCGTCGTAGTCACGGAGGCGCCCTTCGGTTCACAGTGGAGCCGGCCGAGCGTGGCGGACTCACGTGGTCCGTTGCAGCGCCTCTCGACCTTGGTAGTCGAGACTACCGGATCCCCCTGTTGCAGGCAGCCACCGTTCACACTCCGGGACGGTCAGTCACCGAGCGGCGCACCCCGCCACTTCCACTCCGCCCGCCGTGACCTGCCCGGCAACGCGATCCGGCCCGCGCACCAGCGGAGGCCGTCCCACGGGTCGGACGCCGGGGCCTCGCCGGGGAACAGCCGCGCGACGACGTTCGCGCAGACCTCGCGGGGCGGGTCGAGCTCGGTGCCGAGTCCGGTGGCCAGGTCTTCGCCGTGCAGCAGGAGTTCGGCGCAGCCCATGGCGGCGAAGCCGGCCGGATCGGCGCGGCCGGTGGGGTGGTAGGCCCGGGTGTCTTCCGCGCTCGTGCTGACGGCCGCTTGAAGAAGGCGGGCGCCGGTGAGGGCGAGCTCCAGGAGTTCTTCCGGTGTGGCGCCTTCGTCGGCCTTGGCGAGGAAGCGCACGTAGTGGTCCTGCGGCCGGCTGACCACCTGGGCGGCGTAGGACATCAGGACGTCCCCGACGTGCTCCGCGGTCTGGCGGCAGTCCCACTCGAGCTCGCCGGCTTTGCGGGTCCAGTCTTGGGCGAGAGTGGGCCGGAGCGTGGTGTCGACGCAGGTGAGCGCGCGTTCGAGAGCCGCGGCGGTGACGGTCATGGGGTCATGGTGCCTCAGCCGGGGTCGAGCTCCTTGCGCAACCGGGTGAGCGCCCGGTGCTGCTGCACGCGGACAGCGCCCGCGCTGAGGCCCAGCGCCTCGGCGGTCTCCTCGGCGGACAGGCCGATGATCACCCGCAGGACGAGGATCTCACGCTGCCGATCGGGCAGGACCCGCATGAGGTCGGTCATGCGCTCGTCCAGCGCCTGCCGGCTGACGACGGCGCCGGCCGCCCTGCGCGCGTCGGCCACCTTGTGCTGTGCGATGCCGTACACGAGCGGGAGAAACGACGAATGGCCGCGGTCGTAGTCAGGCAGTTGCCTGAGTACCACGAGGCAAACCTCTTGTGCGATGTCGTCCGCGCTCGCGAACCTTTCCTGCCGCCCGATCCGCGCCCGGCAATACCGCACGACAAGAGGCCGCACCGCGACGAGAACCTGGATCATCGCTTCGCGATCGCCCTGCGCGGCTTGGGCGACGATCTCATCGAAGCCGTCGCGCAGGATGCGCGCCGAGGTCGAGTCGGCGCCCAGCTCCCGGCTCATCACCCGGCTCTTGACCTGCGCGAGCATCTTGTCGAGCTCCAGCTCCTCCCGCAGAGCGCCGGTGAAGGCGCTGTCCGCGGCGGCCAGCCAGTCGGGCACGTACTTCCGGTCGGTCATCGCGCTTCCCTCCTCCCCGCGTAAAGACGTTCGAGCTGCCGGCGCGCGTGGCGCAGGTTGGATCGCACGGTGCTCGGCCGCATCGTCAGCGCCGCTGCGATCTCCTCGACCGAGTAGCCGTCGATGTACCAGGCCATGACCTCGCGCTGCCGCGGCGGCAACTGCTCCAGCACCTGCACGATCAAGGTTCGCTCTTCGTACTCGACCAGGCCGGGGTCGGAGACCGCCGGGTGCTTCTCCGGTTCGAAGTCCTCGTGGCCTTTCCGCTGCCGGTGGTTGTTGTTCGCGGCCCGGACGGCTGTCGTACGCACCCAGGCTTTCGGGTGCGTGATGCCGTCCCACGAAGACAACGCCTTCGTCATCGCCTCCTGGGCGGCGTCCTCGGCGGTGGCGCGGTCGTGGCCCTGCTTGCGCAGGAAGCCGACGAGGAGCGGGAAGTCAGCGCGGAAGAAGTCGTCGAAATCGGCACGATCGCTCACCCGGCATCGCTCTCCCTCCCCTGGCGCAAGCCGTTCGACAGTAGGAGGGCGACAAGGGGCCGAACGTGCAAGGACACGGAAAACACCCGCGCGTCGCAGAGCAGATGCGTCAGTGAGTCACGGGGTGTTCCGGTGCCAGAACGTGCAGTGGTGGTCGGCGGTGAAGCCGGGGTCCGGGTGAAGGCCGTCGGCCGCGAGGGAGACGACCGAGCCGGCCGGCCAGGACGACAGCGGGCTGCCGTGGACGAAGGCCGCCCAGGCGTCGACCATCTGGTCGGACAGGGACTTCTGGGCGGGGGTGAGGGCGGCCGGGTGGCCGTCGAGGTCGAACAAGTACGGGAGTTCGGACATGTGCGCCGCGCCCAGGGGGAAGGGGGCCGGGACACCGGTGGCGGCCGGGGAGGTGGCGTCGGTGAAGTCGTAGCGCCAGACCGACGGCAGGGAGCGCGACAGCTGGTCGGCCACGCAGGAGAAGGACGAGTCCGTGACGGCCGCCGCGTAGGCGCGGGAAGCGTTGCCGCCGAAGGAGGACGGTGGGTATTCGGCCGCGACGGCCGTGGCGTCGGGGAAGTAGCGCGCGAGGGCGGCGGGGTAGCCGGCCGGGGTGATGGGCGGGGCGCCGGCCGCGAGCTGCTGGGCGAGGAAGTAGGTGAACTCGTCGTGGGTCGTGCCCATGAGCACCGGCACGGGGGCGGCGGAGCCGTGCCGGACGGCCGTGACCGGGTCGGCTGGCAGGACCGTGCCGCCGGTGACCGGGCCGGGGATCTCGATGCCGGCCAGCGAGTAGTAGACGGGGGCGGTGGCGAGCTTCGCCACCGGCAGCGCGCGCAGGCAGGCGGCGGCCGTCGCGCGGTCCGGGCAGCCGAGGGCCGTCGAATAGTCCACACTGGACTTTCCGGCCGCCGCGAGGGTGGCCTGCGCCTGGCACGGGGCGCTTTGGACGATCGCCGCGCGGAAGAGACCGCGGGATCCGGGGGCGACGAGGTGGTCGCACACCGACATGCCGCCCGCGGACTCCCCGGCGATGGTCACGGCGTCGGGGTCGCCGCCGAAGGCCGCGATGTTGTCGTGGACCCAGCGCAGGGCCTGTTGCTGGTCGAGGAAGCCGTAGTTGCCGGGCTGCGCGCCCAGGGCCGGGTCGGCGAGGAAACCCAGCGCTCCCAAGCGGTAGTTGATCGTGACGACGACCGTGCCGCCGCGCACGACCAGGCGGGTGGCGTCGTAGCCGTCACCGCCGCCGTCGAGGAAGGCGCCGCCGTGGATCCACACGAGCACGGGGCGTTTCACCGTGGAAACGGGCGGCGTCCAGACGTTGAGGTACAGGCAGTCCTCGCTCGTTCCGGTCGCGGTGCCCTGCGGGCAGCGCGGGCCGGGGGCTGTGGCATCGCGCTCGGCGGTCCAGGACGCGGGCGGGGCCGGGGGCTGCCAGCGGCGCTCGCCGACCGGCGGCGCCGCGTACGGAATCCCTTGGAACACGCGGTGATCCGGGGTCACCGCGCCGCGGACCGGGCCCGACGCCGTGCGCACGACCTCGCCCAGCCGCCCGATCGCCGCGTCCGAAGCCGCGCACGCCGACGCGGCCACCGCGAGCACGAGGAGCACCACCGCGAACCCACGCCGCCGCACCACTGCCTCCGCCACCGCGCGGACGATACCGGGCATCAAGATTTTTTCACGGTCCGGGATCCCCTCGCCGGAGCCGCGAATCGTGTCGGCGCTGGTCCCGACGTCGGCCACCCGGCCAAAGTAGCTCACCACTAAGCAACTTCGACAGATCGCTGACGTACCTCACGGCTAAGCCACCCATTAGGCTGACGTCATGGCCGACCACGTGGACTCCGTGCTCGCGCAGTGGGCTGCGCAGCGTCCGGACCTCGACGTGTCCCCGATGGCCGTGATCGGCCGGCTGAAGCGGGTGTCCCGCCTGATCGACACCGAGCTGGCCCGCACGTTCGCCAAGCACGGCCTCGACGCGGCGTCGTTCGACGTGCTCGCCACGCTGCGCCGCAGCGACCCGCCCCACCGCCTGACGCCGACCGAGCTCATGCGCACGGCCATGGTCACCTCCGGCGCCGTGACGCAACGGCTCGACCGGCTCGAAGACCGCGGCCTGATCGCCCGCAGCCGCAGCGAAACCGACGGCCGCGGCATCGTCGTCGCCCTCACCGTCGAAGGGCAGGCGCTGATCGACCGCGCCCTGCCCGACCACCTCGACACGGAACACCGAGTGCTCGACGCCCTCGACCCGCCCGCGCAGGCCGCCCTCGCCGACGCCCTGCGCGTGCTCCTGGAATCCTTCGGCGACCGCACCGGCTGACTCTGGAGGCACCGCGTGAGCTCCGACGACCTGGACCCGTTCCTCGGCGATTGGACGGTCAGCGTCCGGTTCCCCCACGCGCCCGCCGACCAGCCGCCGCCCGTCGCCCGGTCGGTCTTCGAGCGGATCCTCGACGGCCGCTACCTCACGCAGCGCACCGAAGTCCCCGTGCCCGAGGCCCCGGACAGCTACTCCGTCGTGGCCGCCCACGAGGACGGCACGTTCACCCAGCACTACTACGACGCCCGCGGCGTCAGCCGCCTCTACGCGATGACCTTCCGCGACGGCGTGTGGACGCTGCTGCGCGAAGCCGCCGACTTCTCGCCCCTGAACTTCCGCCAGCGCTTCACCGGCACCTTCAGCGCGGACGGCAACCGCATCGACGGCGCGTGGGAGATGGCGATGCCGGGTGAGGACTGGAAGCACGACTTCGAAATGCACTACACGCGGATCACCTGAGCCCCGGCCCGTTCACTCCAGCCCGCTCACACCAGGCCCGCTCACACCGGGCCCGCTCACACCAGGCCCGCTCACTCCAGGCCGTAGCGCCGCAGCTTGCGGTACAGCGTCGCGCGGCCGATCCCGAGTAGCGCGGCCGCCCGCACGCGATTGCCGTTCGCAGTGCGCAACGCGTCGGAGATGGCCAGGCGTTCGGCCTTCTCCAGCTCCGTCAGGCTCGGGTGCGCCGGTGAGGACCGCAGGCGTCCCGGCAGATGGCGTGCGCTGACGGTCGGCCCGGCGGCCTCCGCTTCCGCCGCCGCGACCACGGCCTTCAGCTCGACGAGGTTGCCGGGCCAGTCGTGCCGTTGCAGCGTCGACCGCGCGTCCTGGGTGAAGTGCGTGCCACGGCCGAACCGCTGCGCGAGCTCCGGGATGTCGGCCGTTCGCTCGCGCAGGCTGGGCACGAGGATCTCGACCGGTGACCATTCGGTGCGCAGCACGTCCGCGCAGTCCGGCCCGGTGCCGGTCGTGAGCGTCGCGATCACCCGGGCGGGATGCCCGGCGGTCAGGAGGGCGGCGAGCCGCGCGGCCCGGCTCCCCGGCAGGCGCTCGACGTGGCGCAGCAGCACTGCCGGCGCCGCCAGCGCGTCCGCAACTTCCGCCAGCCAGCCCTCGTCGTCGGCGGCCTCGAGGACGACGGGATCACCGAGCGCCGCTCGGGCGACGCCGGTCTTGCCCACACCCGGCTCGCCCAGCAGCAGCACCGGCCGGGTGCCCGCCCGCGCCACCGACCGCTCGAGCGAACGCCAGGCCGGCGACGTACCCGCCAGCCCGGCGTCGGCGAAGAGGGAAAGCCTGGCGCGCCGACGTCCCGGACGCGGCCGCGGCGGCTCGACGAGCACGAGCACGCCCCGGCAGTCACCCGGCAGTGCGGGCCGGAGCCGGACCTTCACGCCGTCGTCGAGGATCAGTTCGGTCGTGGTCAGCCCGCCATCGCGCGCCGCCTCGATCGCACAGGACTCCAGCGTTTCGATGTCGCGGGCTCGCAGCAGCCCGGCGGCGGCGTCGCTGACGAGCCTGGTGCGGCCGTCCAGCACAGCGATCGGGTACCGGCCGGGGCCGGCCCGCAGGTAGGCCTCGAGCAGACGGTGTTCGTGCGCCGACGCGGTGTGCAGCAGCTCCCGCTCGATCGCGCCGGTCGCCGTGGTCGCGAGCGCGTGCAGCACCCGCAACGGCACGTCGAGCTCGCACACCACCGCGACCGCGCCGCTGACCTTCCGCGTGACCGGGTCGGTCACCGGGGCGCCGACGCACACCGTGCTCTGGTACAGCTCGAAAATGTGCTCCGGTCCCCCGACCACGACCGGCCCGCCCGTGTCCAGGACGTGGCTGATCCCGTTGGTCCCCGTGGAGCGTTCCGACAGGTCCGCACCCAGCCGGGTGTCGATCCGGGCGAGGTGGGCGCCCACCGCCTCCTCGTCGGCCCAGCAGCCGACGACCCGCGCGTGGCCGTCGCTGAGCACCACCGCGGCGCCGAGCCCGACGAGGTCACCGGCCAGTTTGGACAGGACCGGGGTCGCGGCGCGGACCAACGGGGTTTCCAGCGGCACCGGCACCTGCGGTACGTGGTCACGCGTGACGTCGAGCTCGGCGAAACTCGAGCGGCGCCAGGCGGCGGACAACCAGGCCGGCAGGTCCTCCGGCAGCCGCCGCTCGGTCAGGAAGACTTCCCTGGCGTGGCGCAGGCGGGCCAGCCCGTCGCGTGTGTCGATCTCGTAGCCCATCCGTTGTCACTCCAGTGTGTTCACGGACCGAACCCCCGGCGCACCCATCATGGGCCACTGGCCGGGCGCCACGGCTGTCCCATTGTGAGACACCCGCGCCGCGCGGGGAAACCGCAAGGTGTGTGCATGACGAAGGATTCAGTCGCCCCGCGAGAGAGCGCCCGGCCCGCGACACTCACGTCCGCGGACGTCGAAGCCGACGTGGTCGTGGTCGGTGGCGGAGGCGCCGGCCTGCCCACCGCGCTGTTCAGCCGGTGGCTGGGCAACGAGGTGGTCCTGCTCGAGAAGGCACCGGAACTCGGCGGCACGGTCAAGAAGGCCGCGTTCTGGTACTGGGTGCCGAACAACGAGCCCATGCGCGCGCTCGGCATCGAGGACCGGTTCGAGGACTTCCTCCGCTACGTCGCGCGCCTGTCCCAGCCGACGCGGTTCGACCCGGCGAGCCCGACGGCCGGGCTCACCGACTGGGAAGCCTCGATGGCCCGCGCGTTCTACGACAGCGCCGGCCCCGCCGCCGAGCTGCTGGCCGAGCACGGCGCGCTCACCTACCGGCATTGCCCGGACGTGCCGGACTACTGGTCGGAACTGCCGGAGGACAAGGCTCCGAAGGGACGCGTGCTGGTGCCGGAAGGCGCCCGGGAATCGATGTCCGACGGCGGCGAAGTCGCAGTCAGGCAGATGTCCGCGGCCGCCGAGCGCGACGGTGTGGACGTGCGCACGGGGCACCGGGTCCAACGGCTCGTCGTGGACGGTGTTCGCGTCGCCGGTGTCGAGGCCACGACCGCCGCCGGGCAGACGGTGCGGGTGCTGGCGCGCAAGGGCGTCGTGTTCGCCACCGGCGGCTTCTCCCACGACGACGAGCTGCGCCGCGACTACCTCGGCGTCCCCGCCTACCCGGGCTGCGCGGCGGTGACCAACGAGGGCGACTTCGTCCGCATCTCCTCGGCGATGGGCACGCAGTTCGCCACCATGAACCACGCCTGGATGTGCCCGGTGCCGCTGGAGAAGACCGGGCGGCCCGACCTGGTCGGCATGTTCTCGGTGGCCGGCGACTCGATGATCCTCGTGAACCGGCGGGGCGAGCGCGTGGCCAACGAGAAGCTGCCCTACAACGAGGCCGCACGGACGTTCTTCCGCTGGGACCCGGCCGCGGGCGAGTACCCGAACCTGGTGCTCGTCCAGGTGTGGGACCAGCGCAGCCAGGACCATTCCGCCAGCGACGAATACGGCCGCCTGATCGTGCCGCCGGGCAGCGACGACTCCCACGTCGTCAAGGCGCGGACGCTCGACGAGCTCACGGTGAAGATCCGCGAGCGGCTCGCGGCCCACGCCGCCGAGACCGGTGGTTTCACCCTCGCCGACGACTTCGCCGAGAACCTGCCCCGGACGATCGACCGGTTCAACCGCTTCGCCGCGAACGGCAAGGACGAGGACTTCACCCGCGGCGAGACCGCGATCCAGCTGGTGTTCAACGGTCCGGTCAAGGAGGAGCCCGGCCGCGAGAACCCGACGATGTGGCCGATCAGCGACACCGGTCCGTACTACGCCGCGCTCGTCACCGGCGGCGTCCTCGACACCAAGGGCGGCCCGCGGACCGACCCGGACGGACGAGTGCTGGACGACCTCGGTGCCCCCATCCCGGGTCTCTTCGGGGTCGGCAACTGCGTGGCCTCGGCTTCTGGCCGCGCTTACTGGGCGGGCGGCGCTACGCTCGGCCCGATCATCGCGTTCGCGTACCGGGCCTCAGGCGCCGTGGACCGCGCCTGGCGGCCCGCCTGAGGGCAGGAGCCGAAATGGCGTTGAGCACGCAGATCATGACCGATGAGCAGCGCAAGTCCGTGGCGCTGGAATACCTCAAAGCCTTCGACCACGGCGGCGTCACGTCGAGCGGCGGCGGCATTCTCGACCTGTTCGCCGTCGACGCGCAGGTCTACTTCCCCAAGTGGGGCACCGCGGACGGCCGCGACGAGATCGGCCGGATGTTCGGCGACGTCGGCGGCACCCTGAAGGCCATCAAGCACCACTACTCCGAGCTGAACTGGATCTTCTCCGGCAGCGACCTCGTCGTCGTCGAAGGCACCAGCCACGGCGAGCACCGCGACGGCCCGTGGCGCGCGGGCGTGCCCGACTGGGCGGCCGGCCGATGGTGCGACGTGTTCGAGATCCGGGACTGGAACATCCACCGCTGCTTCATCTACCTCGATCCGGATTACGCCGGGCAGGACACGGATCGCTATCCGTGGCTCGCTGAAGAGAAGTAGCGCGGCCGGCGGGCGCCCGAGGACGTGGCGCCCGCCGGCGCGCGGTCAGCCCATGCTCTTCGCGCCGTCGAGCGACTCGCGGATGATGTCGGCGTGGCCGGAGTGCTGCGCGGTCTCGGCGATGATGTGCATGAACGCGCGCCGCGCCGACCAGCTCGCGTTCTCCTCGAACCACGGCGCCTTCGGCAACGGCTGGGTCGCGCCCAGGTCGGGCAGCGTGGCGACGAGCTCGTCGGTCTTGGCGGCCACGTCGGCGTAGACGGCCAGCACGCCTTCCAGCGTCTCGCCGGGCAGCAGGGTGAAGTCGTTGGCGCGCTCGGCGAAGTCGGCTTCGGTCATCTCCGCGAAGTCCGGCATGGCCGCCGGGCCCTGCACGATGAACTCCGCCCAGCCGCGTTCCACCGACGTCACGTGCTTGATGAGGCCGCCAAGGCACAGCTCGCTGGCCGTGGTCCGCAGACGGGCCTGGTCATCGGTGAGGTCGCGCGTCGTGAACCGCAGGAAGTGGCGGTGCTTTCCCAGCATCGCCAGCAGGTCCACGCGCTCGCCCGTGGTCACGTCGGTCGTCAGGGTCTCGTTCACGGCTTCGTCCTCTCGTCGGTGTCTGCGTACAAACCTAAGGTAAAACCCATTCCGGCCACTTTGTGACCTCAATAGGAGAGAATCTGGATTCATGGCCAACACGAGCTCGCGAACCCTGCGGTTGCTGTCGCTGCTGCAGACGCACCGGTACTGGCCCGGCCAGGAGCTGGCGGGGCGCCTGGAGGTCTCGATCCGGACGCTGCGCCGCGACGTCGACCGGCTGCGTGAGCTGGGGTATCCCGTCGAGGCGCAGCGCGGTGTCGACGGCGGTTACCAGCTCGCGCCGGGCGCGACGCTGCCGCCGCTGGTGGTCGACGACGAGGAGGCCGTGGCGCTGGCGGTGGGCCTGCAGGCCGCCGCGCAGGGTTCGGTCGAGGGCATCGCGGAGTCGTCGCTGCGCGTACTGGCGAAGGTGGTGCAGGTGATGCCGGCCCGGCTGCGGCGGCGCGTCGACGCGTTGCGCGCGATGACGGTGCCGCTCGGCTGGAACGGCGCGCCCGGCCCCAGCGTCGACCCCGGTGTGCTCACGGCCATCGCACTCGCCTGCCGCGACAGCGAACGGCTGCGGTTCTCCTACACCGCCGCCGGCGGACTGCAGACGGAGCGGCACGTCGAGCCGCTTCGCCTCGTACCGGTGGGCCGCCGCTGGTACCTCGTCGCGTACGACCTCACCCGGCACGACTGGCGCAGCTTCCGCGTCGACCGCCTCAGCGACCCGCACGGCACCGGCGCCCCGTTCCGCCCGCGCGAGCTGCCCGCGACCGACGCCGCCGAGTTCGTCCGCGCCGGGCTCGACAACGTCGCGCGGCCCTACCGGGTGGAGGTCGTCGTCGAGGCGCCGGCCGCCACCGTGCGCGAGCGCATCGGCCAGTGGACCACGGTCGAGGAGCTCGATGCCGGCCGCTGCCGGGTACTGATGACCGCCGACTCGCTGGACTGGCCCACCCTCGCGCTCGGCGTCGTCGGCGCTGAGTTCCAGGTGGTGTCGCCCCCGGAACTGCTGGACCGCGTGCACGAATGGGCAGCGCGCTTCAGCCGGGCGTAGGTATCGTGAGTTCCTCGGGAGGCTGCCATATGGCCACAGTCAGCGTGCGCTACGTCGTGGACGATGTCGATGCCGCGATCGGGTTCTACCGCGACCACCTCGGGTTCAGCGAGGTGATGCACCCCGCCCCGGCCTTCGCGATGCTCGCCCGCGGTGACCTGCGGCTGCTGCTCAGCGCGCCGGGCGGCGGGCCCGGTGGCGGACAGGCCCTGCCGGACGGCCGGGTACCCGAGCCGGGCGGCTGGAACCGATTCGCGCTGGAGGTCGAGGACCTCGACGCCGAGGTCGGTCGGCTGCGCGCGGCCGGGGTGGCGTTCCGCGGCCCGGTCGTCGACGGGGTCGGCGGACGGCAGGTGCTGATCGAAGATCCGTCCGCCAACCCGGTCGAGCTGTTCCAGCCCACCCGCGCCGAAGCTCGCCTCGACGCGGGCTGAACGAAGTCAGCACACCTTCGCGGGCTCCGCCGGCGTCGGGGCCCAGCCCCAGCTGTGCGGCGCCTCGCCCGGCTCCACGACCGTGCCGCCGCGCACGGTGAGCACCGGCACGAACGCGCGGTCCAGGCGCAGCGATGCGCCCACCGCGTCGGACACCGACCAGTCGCCGGAGACGACGTCGAGCACCGACAGGTCGGCCGGGCGCCCGACCTCCAGCCGGCCCGCGCGGTCGGCGATGCCGGCGGCCGCGGCCGGGCCCGCGGTTGCCATGGTGAGCACCTCGGGCACGCTGAAGCCCAGCGCGAGGTAGCGGCTGAGCACCTCGGTGAGGCTGAAGACGATCTCGCCATGGCCGGTGAGCGTCATGTCCGTGCTCACCGCGTGCAGCGGAATCCCCTGGTCCAGCACCCGGCGGGCGACATCGAACGACAGGTTCTTGCAGCCGTGCGCCGAATCGAACAGCACGCCACGCTCGGCCGCGGCCAGCGCTTCGGGCAGCACCACGCCGTCGGCGTCCAGCACGCCACCGGGGTTGGCGGTGTAGACGTGCGTGACGATGTCGCCGGCGTCGAGCAGATCGAGCGTCTCCGGGCCGACGCGCGGGCCGGCCAGGCCGCCGATGTCGCCGACGTGCACCATCAGCGGCACCGCCGCCTCCCGCGCCACCGCGCGAGCGGTCCGGAGCATCTCCAGACCCGGGCCCTGCAACGCGGGCGACACCATGCGCACCTTGATCCCCCGCACCAGGCCGGGGTTCTCGGCCAGCACGCGACGCACGCCGTCGGGGTCGAGGTCGTCGGCGGTGGTCACGTCGGGTTTCACCGCGAGCCCGCGCCGTCCGATGTGGACGAACGGCACGACCCGCGTGCGGCACGACGGCAGCAGCGCCTTGAACTCCGCGAAGTTCTCCGCGCCGGAGCTGCCCGCGTCGACCACCGTCGTGACGCCCGAGAGCACGCCGGCGACGTCCGCGTCCAGGCTGAGCGCGGAGCCGGGCGCGAACACGTGCGTGTGCAGGTCCACGAGCCCCGCCGTGACGAGGCTCCCGGTCACGTCCACCACGCGCGCGGCACCGGCACGATCGAGGTCGGGCCCGATCGCCGTGATGACCGAACCGGTCACGGCCACGTCGAGCCGCCCGGAAAGCCCGGCACCGGCGTCGACGACCTCACCACCGACCAGCAGCAGATCCGTCACTGTCCCGCCTCACTCACGACCAGCAGCCCGTCGAGCGCCACCGCGCGGCCGGCGGTCACCGACACCGGGTTCAGCTCCAGCACGAAGCCCGGCCACGGCAGGTTTTCGACGAACCGGGAGAACCGCACGAGGAACGCCACCGCCTGCGCGCCGGCCTCCTCCAGGGAAAGTCCCTTCGACTTCCCCGTGGTCCGCAGCCGCCGCAGCAATGCCAGAGCCGCGGCTTCGTCCAACGGCGCCAGCGCGAAGCTGACGTCGTCGATCAGCTCCGTCGCCACTCCCCCGGCGCCGCACGACACGACCGGACCGAACACCGGATCGCGGAATCCCGACACGAGCAGCTCCGTGCCGCCGACGGCGGACTGCTGCACGAGCACACCCAGCAGATCCGCGCCCAGGGCTTCGGTGCGCGCCGCGAGTTCGCGGTACGTCTGTTCCGCGGTGGCCCGATCGCCGACGCTCAGGCGCACCAGCCCGACCGCCGCGCGGTGCGTGATCTGCGGCGAGAGCGCTTTCAGCACCACCGGGAAACCGAGTTTCTCCGCCAGCGCACCGGCTTCCTCGGCCGAGTGGGCGGTTTCGCCGCGCAACACGTCGAAGCCCGCCTCCGCCAGCAGCCGGTGCACCTCGTGCTCCGCCACCACGTCACCACTGGACGCGGCGGGCAGCGTGGCCTCGACCACCGGGGTCACCAACCCCGGCGCGGCGGCCAGGATCGCCCGCGAAACCTCGTCGTCCGTCCTGATCGGACCCGTGAGCAAGCCGAGCGTCTCGACCGCCACGCGCTGGTCGTCGAACACGTGCAGACCCGCGTCCGTGTACAGCTTCACGGCCTCGGCCGTCGCCCCGCGCGAGTAGACGGCGACCGCCAGCTCACCCTTGCGGTGCAGGTCGATGACCGGCCCGGCGATGTCCTCGGGGTACACGATCTCGCCCACGCTGAACTGCGTCAGCAGCACGTCGGCTTCCCCGGAAGTAGCCACCGCGTCCAAAGTGGACGACAGCTGCGAGCGCCACTTCTCCTGCACGTAGGCCTCGGGCGTGAGATCGACCGGGTTCTTCGTCGACGCGATCTCCGGCATCGTCGGGGCCAGCGCCGCGCGCGTTTCCGGCGACAGCGCAGGCACTTCCAGCCCGGCCAGCGCACACTGGTCGGACGCCAGCACCCCGGCACCCCCGCCGTGGCCCATGATCACGACCCGACGGCCCCGCAGCGGCGGCAGCCCGGCTCGGCCGTGGAGGTAACCGGCGGTTTCGAGCAGCTGCTCCACGGAATGCACCTGCACGGCACCTTCCGCTTCCAGCAACGCGTCCCACACCCGCGTCTCGCCGGCCAGCGCGCCGGTGTGCGCGGCGATGGCCGCCGCGCTCGCGGCCGAGTGACCGACCTTCAGCACCAGCACCGGCTTGCCGAGCTCGCGGGCCCGGCGCAGCATCTTCGCGAACCGGGCGCCGTCGCGCACGCCTTCCAGGTATGCCAGCACGATCTCGGTGCCCGGGTCCTCGACCACGGTCTCGAGCAGGTCGACGACACCGAGGTCGACCTCGTTGCCCGTGCTGATCATGTACCGGAAGCCGATGCCGGACTCCTGCGACCAGGCGTGCGCGTTGGCCGCGAGCCCGCCGCTCTGGCTGACCATGGCGATGCCGCTGGTCAGCAGCTCGTCAGTGCCGCGCAGCCAGGTCGCGAACGTGCCCGTGAACCCGATCGCCGTGTTCACCACGCCGAGGCAGTTGGGCCCGATCAGCCGCACGCCCGTCGAGCGCACGACCTCGGCCAGCTCGGCCTGCAGCCGCTCGCCCTCGGGGCCGTTCTCGCTGAACCCACCGGCCCACGCGATCGCGCCGGGGATCCCGGCCTCGTGCAGCTCGCGCACGACGCCGGACACGTTGGCCGCGCCGAGGCCGATGATCGCCACGTCGACCTCGGACGGCAGCTCGGCGATGGAGCGGACGGCCGGGTAGCCGGCGACGGTCTCGGCGGTGGGGTGCACCGGGTACACCCCACCGGCGAAGCCGAACTTCCGCATGAGGGCCGCCGCCGTGCCGCCGCGGTTGCCCTGCCGGTCACTGGCCCCGATCACCGCGACCGAACGCGGCGCCAGGATGCGTTGCAGTGGCGTCACTTGCCCTGCCACACGGGTGAGCGGCGCTCGACGAACGCGCGGCTGCCTTCCTTCGAATCGTCGGTGGCGGCGACGTCGCGGTCGAGCTGGCGGGTGTACTCGTCCAGGGCCGGGTTGAGCGACGAGATGCGGTACACGCGCGTCGCGGCCTGCACGGCGCTGGGCGAACCCGCGACGACCATGGCCGCGAGCTCCTCGGCCTTCGCCAGGATCTCGCTCTGCGGCGCGACCTTGTTGACGATGCCCTGGCTGTAGCAGTCCTGCGCGGTCAGCCGGCCGTTGCACAGCGTCAGGAATGCCGCCGTGGCGCGGGGCAGCGCGAGGAACTTCGCCTGCGGCGAGCCGAGACGCCCGACGTTGGTGTGCTGGTCGCCGAGCCACGCGTCGTCGGCCATCACGCGCAGCTGGCACTGCATCACGAGCGTCAGGCCGACGCCGACGGCGAACCCGTTGATCGCGGCGATGAGCGGCTTGTCGAGGTTCGCGTCGTACGGCATGCCGCCACCACCCCAGTAGTAGGCGGGGTTCGACGGGTCCTCGTGCGGCGTCTGCTGGCCCTTCGCCTGGTACTCGGCGAGGAACTTGATGTCGCGCCCGGCGCAGAACGCCTTGCCCTCACCGGTCAGGATGCCGACCCGCACCTCGGGGTCGCGCTGCATGTCGAGCCACACGCGACGCAGCTCGCGGTAGGTGAAGGTGTGCAGGGCGTTGCGCACCTCGGGCCGGTTGATCGTGACGTACGCGACGTGGCCCTTCTTCTCGTACTTCACGAACTCAAGGTCGTTCGGCATGGTCGACGGGTCGTAGGTGCCGGGCATCGGCGCGGATCTCCTCTGGTTGCAGGGAAAGCAGGGTTACAGCTGACGCAGGAACGCACGGGCTCGGTCCGTGCGCGGGTTGTCGAAGAACTCGGCGGGCGGCCCGGCCTCGACGACCTTGCCGTCGGCCAGGAACACCACCTGATCGCCCACTTCACGGGCGAAGCGCATTTCGTGCGTGACCACGACCATCGTCATGCCGTCGGCGGCGAGCTCGCGCATCACGCGCAGCACCTCGCCGACGAGCTCGGGGTCGAGCGCCGAGGTCGGCTCGTCGAACAGCATCACGTCGGGCCGCTGCATGAGCGCCCGCGCGATCGCCACGCGCTGCTGCTGCCCACCGGACAGCTGCACCGGGTGGGCGTGGGCGCGGTGCTTGAGGCCGACGCGCTCGAGGATCGCCAGCCCGCGTTCCTCGGCCTCCTCGCGTTCGAGCTCGCCGTGCAGCAGCGGCGCGAGTGTGAGGTTGCCGAGCGCGGTGAGGTGCGGGAACAGCTCGAAGTGCTGGAACACCACGCCGAAGCGGCGCCGCTGTTCGAGCAGCTTCTTGCGCGGCATGTCGTGCAGCTTGCCGCCGCGCACCACGCGCCCGATGATCTCGCCGTCGAGCAGCACGTGGCCTTCGTCGGGGGTGAGCAACCCGTTGATGCACCGCAGGAGCGTGCTCTTGCCGGAGCCGGACGGGCCGATCAGGCAGGCGACCTGGCCCTCGCCGAGCGTCACGTCGACGCCGTCGAGGATCTTCGCTTCGCCGTAGCTCTTGCCGACGCCGACGATCTCCAGCAGGTCCGCGCGGGTCTGCTTCACGGGCACCTCGCCTGTCGTGTTCTCATGCGCTGCGAGCACCGGCGTCTCCTTCCGTGGCGATGACCGCGTCGGGCGTGCGGACGCGGCGCCGGTAGGCGCTGGCGCGGCGTTCGAGGTAGCGCTGGCCGACACTGGCGAGGCTGGTCAGCACGAGGTACCAGATCGAGGCGACGAACAGCATTTCCATCGTCGCGAGGTTCTGCGACGCGATCTGCTCGGCGACGCCCAGCACCTCCGTGCCGGCGATGGCGTAGACCAGCGACGTCGACTTGAGCAGCATCACGAACGTGCTCCCGGCGGGCGGGATCATCACCGGGATTGCCTGCGGCAGCACGACTTTGCGTTCGATCTGCCACGTGCTCAGCCCCATCGCCGCGGCCGCTTCGCGCTGCGATTCGGACACCGACTGGGTGCCGGCCCGCACGATCTCGGCCAGGTACGCGCCCTGTTCGAGCGAGAGCGCGACGCCGCCGGCGACCATCGGCACGAGCACCGAGTTCGTCGAGACGGACCAGAGGCTGAGATCGGTGAACGGGAGCCCGATCCCGAGCCGCGGCAGGAAGAGCGCGAAGTTGCCGAAGATCAGGATGAACACGATCAGCGGCACGCTGCGGAAGAACCACACGTACAGCCAGCTCGCCGTGCGCGCCACCGGGTTGCGGCTGACCCGCATGTACCCGACGACGATGCCGATGATCGAGGCCACCACGAACGACACGAGGGCGAGCGCGATCGCGCCGAGCACGCCTTCGAGGATCCGCCAGTCGAACAGGTAGCGGCCGATCACCGAGAGGTGGATGTTGTCGTTGTGCAGCAGCGTGTTCAGGATGATCAGCAGCACGACCGCGAGCGCCAGCCAGGAGATGATCCGGCCGACGGGCGAGCGTACGGCGTGCTGCTGCGGGATCGGGTCGGCGCGGGTGAACCGTGGCCCGGGGTGGGTTTCGGTGGTCATTTGGTGGCCTGGTTCAACGTCGCGGTGGGCACCAGCTGGTTCTGCGGCAGACCGAAGCCGGTGAGGATCTTGGCGTAGCTGCCGTCCTTGATCATCGCGTTGACGGCGGCCTGGAACGCGGCGGCGAGCTTCGGCTGGTTCTTGGCGATGGTGAAGCCCTCGTCGCCCTCGTCGATCTGCTCGGCGATCGCGTCGTTGGCCTTGGTGGCCACGAGCTTGCCCTGCGACTGCTGCGCGGTGTAGACGACGGTCGGCGTGGGGATCATGCCGCCGTCGACCCGCCCGGACTGCACGGCGAGCACGATGTCCGCCGTCGCCGAAAGGCCGACCATCTGCGGGGCCGGTTTGCCGCCCTGCGTGCAGTGCTTGACGATGTCGTTGAAGATCGCGACGGTCGCGGCCGCGGCCTTGCCGAGCCCGATCTTCTTGCCGCACACCGCGTCGAGCGTCTCGAACTGCGAAGCCTTGTCGGCCGTCGCCAGGATGCCCTGGAGGTTCTTGAACGCGCCGACGACGTTGGCCTTGGCCATGATGTCGGCGTTGGCCGCGCTGGCCGAGCCGCTGACCACGATCTTGCCCGCCTGCATGGCGGGCAGCTGGTCGGGGTAGAGCACCTGCTGCCAGGCGACCTTCAGGCCCATCATCCCGGCGGCGTGCTCCACGAGCTTCACCACCGCGCCGGTGGGCGTTTTGGTGCCGGTTTCGTACATGGCCATGGGGGCGGCCTGGAAGTTCGCGCCGCCGTTGATCGTGCCGGCCGCCGCGATGTCGGCGGGGACGAGCGCCTTGACCGCGGGGTCGACCGCCGCGGGGGCGACGGCCGCCGCGGCCGGCTGGCTCGCGGCGGCGGACCCGGCCGGAGCACCGACCGGGGTGTCCGTGTTCGAGCAGCCGCTCAGTGCGGTCGCCACGGCGACGCCTGCGGCCAGCGAAAGCACCAGCTTCTTCATGGGGACTCCTCAGTCCAACTGCACTGTTGAGCTGCCTGTCGAGCAGCGCTCACAGTGCCCCACTGGTCCGGTCGAGTCAAGTACTTGACTGACCAAACTTGTATGACAAGTATTTCTGCAGAGCCGGACTTGCCGTACCTCGTCCGGGTGGATCAGTGCGCGCTCGCCTACACTGGGAGCGCTGTCGTTTCCCGGCCCGACCTGGCCGGGACGTGGGGCTGCGGCGCCGGTGCAGGGGGCGGCGGGCACACGAGGGATCAACCACAGGAGGTGCCAGCGGTGTCGTCGGTACTCGGATCGCCGTCATTGACCGAGTCGCTCAGCGACGCACTTCGCCAGCAGATCATCCGCGGCGAGGTCGCTCCCGGTCTCCGGCTCACGGAGGCGTGGGTGGCGAGCCGGTTCGACGTCGCGCGTCCCACGGCCAAGGCCGGCCTCGACCGGCTGGTCGCCGAAGGTCTGCTCCGCCGCGGCCCCCGGCGTAGCTCGATCGTGCCGCAGCTGTCCACTGAGGACATCCGCGACATCTACTTCAGCCGCGAGCCCGTGGAAACCCTCGCGGTGCGCACGCTCGCGGAGGCCAAGAACGTGCCCGCCGACGCCCAGCAGGCGCTCAACATGATGCGCCTGGCCGCCGAGCAGTCGCTGCACTCCGACCACACCGAGGCCGACGTCGCGTTCCACCGCGCTCTCGTCGCGGCCGCCGGCAGTCCCCGCCTGCAGCGCATGCACGGCACCGTGATGGGCGAGGCGCAGCTCTGCATCGCCCAGGTCCGCCGCACCGCCTCCACCGACCTCGTCGAGCTCACGGCCCGCCACGCGGCCATCATCGAGGCCATCCGCGAGGGCGACGGGTCCATCGCGGAAGAAGCGATGCGCGCCGACCTGCACGGCTGCCGCGACATGCTGCTCGCCGACGCGGCGAAACGCGCGGGGGTCGCCGTCTGACGGCGTGTCTCCGCCGGCGGTGCGAATCGCTGCCGGGTTGGTCTCGACCGCCGCTGCCAGTGGAGTAGCCGGCGGGTAGTGGCACGTCATCACACAGCCCGGTTCTCCCGCGGGCGACCGGACTTGAAGCGCGCCCACTCGCCGCGAGCGGCACGAGTTCACCCACCAGAGCCGGCGTCGGCCGGCCCGCGGCACTGGCCGACGCCTCACCACCGCCGACGGCTGAACCGATCGCCGCGATGCCGCCACCACAGCCTGGCCGCACGCGCCCTTGGTCGCGGTCACCCGTCCGCTACGACCGGCATGCGCTCGCACGCCACCGCGCGAATCCAGACCACAGCACCGGCCAAAACCTCGCCAGCGCCGGCCGAAACGACCGCCGCGATGCCACCACCACAACCTGGCCGCACGCGCCTCTTAGGCGTGCGGCCGTCCGGGTCGCCGCGACCGGCACACGGTCGCACGCCACCGCGCGGCGAAGCCAGGTCGCCGTCACCAGCCGGCTGCCCAAGCCCGCCGGCGCTGCGGCCTGGCCACGGTCACCAGCCCAAGCGGGGAACTCCCTCAAGCCACGCCAGGGATTCCTCCGTCGGCACCGTCGGTTTGTATTCGCACGCCACGTTGCCGCGGTAGCCCGCCTGCCAGAGGCGCTCGAGCACGCCCGCGAAGTCGACTTCGCCGGTGCCCGGTTGGCCGCGGCCGGGGGCGTCGGCGAGCTGGACGTGGGTGATGAGCGGGGCGTGGGTGTCGATGACCTGCTCGAGGTCGTCGCCGCTGGTGGTGAGGTGGAAGGTGTCGAAGAGCAGGCCGATGGTGTCCGCGCCGGTGTCGGTGCGGGCCTGCTCGACGACGCGCGCGCCGTCGGCGGCGGTGGTGAGGGGGTAGGCGCCGTTGAGGCCGCGGCCGAGAGGTTCGACCAGGACGGTGCCGCCGACCCTGCCGAGGCGCTGGGTCGCGGTGGCGAGCTGTTCGCGGGCGACGGCGTCCTCCTCAGCGGGGTCACCGCCGTCGGCGCGTTGGCCGTAGAGGGCGTTGAAGGCCGGGCAGCCGGTGCGCTCGGCGATGGCCACGACGAGGTCGAGGTTGGCCGCGAACTCCTCGCGCCGCGCGGGGTTGGAGACGATGCCGCGTTCGCCGCCGGGCATATCGCCGGCGAAGAGGTTGAGACCGGCCAGCTGGACGCCCGCGTCGGAGATCGCGGCCACGAACTCGTCGACGTCCACCGCGGAAGGCACCGCCGAGGGCCACGGCCACCACGTCTCCACGGCAGTGAACCCGGCACTCGCCGCGCGCGCGAAGCGTTGCAGGTAAGGGACTTCCGCGAACAACAGCGAGACGTTCGCGACGAGCCGCAGCTTTCCGTCCTCCGTCATCGGGCGCTCCACTTCTCGACGCCGGACAGCGCGGCCACCTGCGTCAGCAACGCGGAGTGATCCAGTCCACCGGATCCGGTGGCGCGCAGCGATGCCATCAGCTCCCCCACGAGCGCGCCGGCCGGCGAGAACACGCCGTTCGACCGGGCGGCCGCGCGGTAGATCTCCAGGTCCTTGTGGTGCAGGTCCACGCGGAAGCCGGGCTCGAACTTCCCGGCCAGCATCGCCTCACCCTTGCGCGCCAGCACGGTGCTGCCGGCGAGGCCGCCGCCGAGGACGTCGACCGCGGGCGCGAGGTCCACGCCGTGCGTCTCCAGGAACACGAGCGCCTCGGACACGAGCTGCAGCGTCCCCGCGACGAGCAGCTGGTTCGCCGCCTTCACCGTCTGGCCGCTGCCGGGGCCGCCGACGAGCACGATCGTCGTGCCCATCGCCTCGAGCACCGGCCGCGCGCGCTCCAGCGTCTCGGGCGCGCCGCCGACCATGATCGACAGCTTCGCTTCCTTCGCGCCGGCCTCGCCGCCGCTCACGGGCGCGTCGAGCATCGGCATCGACACCTCCGCGGCGCGTTCGTGCAGCTCACGTGCGACGTCCGGGCGGATCGTGCTCATGTCGACCAGCAGCGTGCCGGCGGCGGCCGCCTTGAAGACGTCGGCGTACACGGCCTGCACGTCGGGGCTGTCCGGCAGCACCGTGACCACGACGTCGGCGCCGGAAACGGCTTCGGCGAGCGACGGGGCGAGCGCGCCACCGCCCTCGGTCAGCGGACGGCCTCTGTCCGCGGTACGGGTGAAGCCCACGACGTCGAAGCCCGCTTTGACGAGGTTGAGCGACATCGGGAGGCCCATGACTCCCAGGCCGACGACCGCGATCCGCACTCTGTCTCCCTCCGATGGGCGCCCTGGAATGGACGCCGGTTGGACGGGTGACACCTTTCCTCGTGTCCGGCGCGTCGGTCAAGTACTTTTGTCAGGTGAATTTTGTCTAGCAAGATTACCCTGCGAGCGGACACAGTGATACCGCACGAGGAAACGCGGTGATCTTCAGGCGGCCGAGTGCGCGGGCACCCGAGCCGGCGCGGGAACCGGGGTACGCGTCGGCAGCGCGGTCGGTGCGGCCGGCCGGCGGCGCATCGAGCTGAGCCACTGGACCAGCAGCACAGCACCGCCGGGAGCCGTGGACACCAGCCCCAGCAACCCGTACACGACGGCGACCGTCACCCCCTGCTGCGCGCCCAGCCCCGCGGCGGCGAACGCCAGCGCAGCGACACCTTCGCGCGGCCCGAACCCGCCGACGTTGATCGGCAGCCCCATCGCCAGCAGCGCGAGCACGAGCAGCGGCAGCAGCGTCATCAGCGAAGCGGTGGCGCCGGCCGCGTGCGCCGCGACCACGAAGAGCGTGAGGTGCCCGGCCAGCGCCACCAGCGACAACGCCGTGACCCGCGGCCAGGTGCGCAGCCCCAGCAGCCCCGCGCGAACGTCCGCCATCGACTCGGCGAACCCCCGCCGCCACTTCGACGCGCTGTGCAGCCAGCGGTCGCCTGTGCTGCACGCGACCGTGAGCACCACGATCGCGACGAAAAGAACCCCGGCACCTGCGACAGTCAGCACATCGTGTGCGACCCCCGGCAACACGGCAGGTCGGAAAATCAACACGGCGAGTCCGGCTGCCACCACCACGACCTGTCCGGCTGTGCGTTCGAGCACAACAGCTCGCACACCCCGCGCCACGTCGCCGGCCTGCCGGCCGTGCTCGACCGCCCGGTGCACGTCGCCGAGGATCCCGGCGGGCAGCACACCGTTGAGGAACTGCGCGCGGTAGTAATCCGCCACGGCCTGGCGCAGCGGCAGCCGCAGGCCCAGCCGCGAAGCGACCACGCGCCAGCGCCAAGCACTCACGACGGTGGTCAGCAGCCCGATCGCCAGCGCGGCCAGCACCGGCCCCGGGCCGATCACGCGCAGGCCGTCGAGGAAGGCGTCGGTGCCGAAGCGCCACGCCAGCACCCCGATGATCGCGAACCCGGCGAGGATTCGGAACCACGACCAGAACGTACGCATCAGGCCACCTTGATCGGGATGGAACGCCAGCGGGAAAGGACTTCGGTGAGCCGGCGGGCCGCGCCGTCCCACTCTTCGAGGGCGCTGCCGCGGCCGAGCGCCGCCGTGCGCAGGTCACGCCGCAGCTCGGCGTTCGTCACCCAGCTGCGCAGCGCGGAAGCGAAGGCGTCCGGGTCGCCGGGCGGCACGAGCAGGCCGGGCACGGCGCCGTCCGACGAGCGGCCGAGCGCGTCTGGCACCCCGCCGACGTCGCTGGCCACCACGGGGATGCCGCGCGCCAGGGCTTCGGTGATGACCATGCCGTAGGTCTCGGCGTGCGAGGGCAGCAGCACCAGGTCGGCGCGGTCGTACGCCGCGTCGAGTTCGGCGCCGGCCTTCGGGCCGCTGAAGGTGACGCGGTCGGCGAGGCCGAGGCGGTCGACGGACCAGCGCAGCTCGTCCACGTACTCCGGCGCGCGCGTCAGCGAGCCGACGAAGTCCACGGTGAGGTCGAGGTCAGGCAGCTGGGCCAGCGCTTCGACGAGCACGTCCTGGCCCTTGCGCGGGGTCACCGCCGCCACGCACAGCAGCCGCGAAACCCCGTCGGTCCCCGATGCGAGCGGCGCCAGGTCCACGCCGGGCTCCACCACGGCGACCGTCGACGGCCCGAGGCGGTGGCGGCGGATCAGAGTGCGCGCGGCCGTCGGGCTGGTGGCCACGACCTGGCGCACCACCCGCAACGTCTCGCGCTCGCACGCGTCGAGCTCGGCGGCGTGCACGGGGTCCAGGCCGGTTTCGTCGGCCAGCGGCAGGTGCACGAGCACGCCCAGCCGCAGCCGCCGCGCGTGCGGCACCACGACGTCGGGCACCCCGCACGCCACCAGGCCGTCGATCAGCACGGTCGTGTGGTCCGGCAGCGCCGCGAGCGCCCGTGCCAGCCGCGCGCGCCCCGTCGGCCCCGGCTCTGGCCACGACCCGGGCACGGCGACCTGCAGCACGGGCACCCCCGCGCCCGGCAGGCTCTCGCACATCCGCCGGTCGTAGGTGTTGCCCCCGCTGGGCTCCGTGACGTCGTCCACGTTGCCCGGCAGCACGAACGCGACCACGTCCCCGGCCCGATGACTCCGCACGTTGCCTCCTCACGCCGCTCTCACCCAGCAAACACGGACGACAGGTGCCGGCGGTTCAATCACGCCCGGAATTCCCACCCCACGAACGGGCGATGGCCGGGTACCGAGGCACCTCGCCCCGACACCCGGCCGCCGTTCGTGGTCACCTCGCCGCGCGGCCTACAGCCACTTCGGCGCGTTCCCCTTTTCGAGCCGCTTCCACCGGCTCACGAACTCCCGCTGCATGCCCGCGCGCACTCCCCCACCGGTCCCGTACAGCACGCCGAACGTGAACCCGACGCCTTCGTCGTGGCCGTCGACGCCGAGGCGGTACGCGATCGGCCCCGCCACCACCCAGTCCTGGTGGTCACCCAGCAGCTGCTGAACGTTCTTCACGTTCTTGCGCCACACGCGCACCTTGTTGCCGAACACAGGCCGCACCACGTCCGCCGCGTAGCGGGCGCGTTTGGCCTTCTTGCGCACGTCGTGCAGTGCGTGCTCCAGCTCCCGGCCGGACAGCCCGTGCGCCGCTTTCTCCGCCTTCCGCAGCTTCCCCGCGGCGTTGCGCACCGGCTTGCGCAACACCTTCTTCGCAGGTCCGGCATCGGTCGGCACACCCGACACCACGGCGTCCAGCTCCTGCACCAGTGCCAGGTACCGCTTGCCGCGCAACGCTTCCAGCGCCTTCTTGCGCGCGTCCACGGCCTCGCGGGAGAACCGCCGCGTCAGGAACTGGTCGACCGGCCCGACCACGAGCTCGGCCGACGCGCCGTCGAGCCACTCGCGCACGAGCGCCTCGACGACTTCGCCGTCGCGGGCCGGGCCCAGCTCGCCGCCCAGCCACTTCAGCTCGCGCGTCACGCTCGGAATCCGGTCGTCGTCCACAATGGACGAGAATGTCCGCAGCGCGCTCCGCAGTTTCCTCGACGCCACGCGCAGCTGGTGCACGGAGTCCTCGACGTCGCGCCGCACTCCGACGTCGGCGCGCCGCAGCGCCGCGAACTGCTCCCGCAGGTAGGCGCCGACGACCTCGCCGGCGTCCGGCCGCTTGCCCACCACCTGCCCGTCGGGCACGCGGTCGCCGATCAGCCGCCGCAGCTTCGAAGGCCACTGCGACGTCCGGGCGCCCGCGTCGACCAGCGTGCTCTCCAGCTCGTCGAGCAGGTCCGGTGCGGCGTCGCCCTTCAGTTCCACTTCGAACTCGCGCCACCGGTCCAGCCGCGCGGTCTTGCCACCGACCTCGCCGGTCACGTGGTCGTCGGTCACCGTCGCCACGATCTGGCCCGACGCGTCGGTGAGGCGATGCTCGAACCGGTCGGTCTTGAGGTGCGCGATCGGCAGCAGCTTGTGCCCCAGCGTGTGGGCGCGCAGCAGCTGGTTCAGCTCGCGGGGCACCTTGCCGTCGTCGGCGCCGAGCGGGATCTGCAGCTCCTCGCGCTCGTCTGGCCCGACCGGCAGCTTCAGGTGCCACCCGGCGTCGTGCCCGCCCACGCGGCGGCGCAGCGTGATCCCGGCGCGCACGAGGGAAAAGCCGGCGGTGTCGTAGTACGTCGCGTCGAGCTGCTCCTCGGCCGGAGCGTCCTGGCCCTGCACCGTCCCGCCGCCGACGAACTCGGGGACCACCGCGTCCTGCGCGACCTCGTACTTGCGCTCGCGTTCGATTTCGACCACGGGTCTGTTCATTCCGTCACTCCTCAGGTTCGTTCACGAAAGTCTGAGGCATGAAGGGCGTTCACGGCGCGCGATGCTCCAGCGGTGGGCTCACGTCCGGATAGCTCGCCTCCTGGGCCGGCACGGCCGTGGTCACCGCCGTTCCGCGTTGCTCGGCCTCCCGGCGCGAGATCCTGCGGTTCACCACGGCCTCGCCCACCTGCTCGCCGCGGATGCGGCCCAACACGGTGAGCGTGATGGCGTGCACGATCGCCAGCACCAGCAGCAGCACGCCGACGCGGCCCACCACGCCGGGCAGATCGCTGTCGCCCAGCGGAATCGTGGACAGCAACGCCAGCAGTCCCAGCGTCACCAGGTGGAACAGCACCGTGACCAACCGGGTCATCGACGCGCCGGCGGCCGGGTCACCATAGGAACTCCAGGTACCCGCGTCCGCTGCGGTAGATGACCTGCCCGTCGATCAGCACAAGCACCACACCGATGGCGAGGAACGAGACGTACGCTTCTGTGCTCATCCCGGCACACTCCTTCCGGCCTCTTCCGAAGAACTACCCCTCGACCAGCGGGGGAAAACCCGCGGCGACGGGTCAGCCGCGGAACGTGTCGGGGTGCGGGCCCGTGCGGTGGTCGGCGTCGAGCTTGCCGATCGCTTCCAGGTCCTCGTCGGCAAGTTCGAAATCGAACACGTCGATGTTCTCGCGGATGCGCGAGGGCGTGGCCGACTTCGGGAACACGATGTTGCCCAACTGCAGGTGCCAGCGCAGCACCACCTGAGCCGCGGTCCTGCCGTGCTTGTCCGCCAGCCCGGTCAGCACCGGGTCGGACAGCACGGCCGCCTGCGCGAGGGGGCTCCACGCCTCGGTCGCGATGCCGTGCGCGCGGTGGTAGGCGCGCAGTTCCGTCTGCTGCAACGCGGGGTGCAGCTCGATCTGGTTCACCGCCGGCACCGTGCCGGTCTGGCGGGCGAGCTCTTCGAGGTGCTCCACCTGGAAGTTCGACACGCCGATCGAGCGCGCCTTCCCGGCGCGCAGCAGCTCTTCGAAGCCTTCCCAGGTGCGCACGTACTTGTCCTGGTGCGGCAACGGCCAGTGGATCAGGTACAGGTCCACGTATTCGAGGCCGAGCCGGCGCAGGCTGCCTTCGAGCGCGTTGATCGCGTTGTCGTGGCCCTGGGCATCGTTGGCGAGCTTCGTGGTGACGAAGATTTCCTCACGAGGCACACCCGACTTCTCGATGCCCTCGCCGACTCCGGCTTCGTTGCGGTACATCTGCGCGGTGTCGATGTGGCGGTAGCCCGCCTCGAGCGCGGTCCGCACGGCGTCGGCGGCGTCGTCCTCCGGGATCTGGAAAACGCCGAACCCGAACTGCGGGATGCGCACGCCGTTGTTCAGCTCGAGGTCCGGGACGTTCGTCGTGTGAGCAGTCATGATCTCGGCCTACCCGAGGCCCCGGACCCCGAAACTCACTCAGGACGCGACCGCGGCCGCCAGCGCTTCGGTGAGCGTCGTGTGCACGGCCAGCGTGTCGGACGCGCCGGTCACGTCGAGGCAGCGGCGCACGCCGTGCAGGCCGTCACACACCACGGTGAACGAAACAGCCCGATCGTGCGCGGCGAACAACGCGCGGATTCCGGCGCAGCCGAGGAATTCGACGCGGGAGAGATCCGCCACCACGGGCCCGCCGAGCCGCGCGGCGTCCGCGAGTGCTTCGGCGAAAACGTGAGCGGTGGCGGCGTCGAGGTCGCCCACCGGGGTGAGCACGCGGGTGCTCTCGTGGTCGGTGGTCGTAATGGTGAGCTCCGCCGGTATCGAAACCGGGGAAAACGGGGTGTTCATGGAGCGCTCCTCTCGCAGGAACCTGCAGGGGCGCTGACCGGAGCACGTGTCTGAACAACAGCCAACACGTCCGACCGTACGCCGGTGTGCTGTGAGGTCAACCCTCGTCGAACACACGTTTCAGTACGGCGAGCCCGGCCGCGATCTTCTCCGGGGCCACGGCGCCGTACCCGAGAGCCAGACCGGACGGCGCGGGTTCCCCGCACAGTCCCGCCAATGTCTGCACGCCGACACCGCCCCGGTTCGCCCGTGCCGCAACAGGTTCCACGTCCACTTCGGACAGTGCACACAGGTGCAACCCGGCGGCCGAGGGCACCGGCGTGAGCAGTTCCGCGAATTCCTCGTGCAGCAGCGTCGTGATGTGCTCGTGGCGCGCGGCGTATTCGCGCGTCGCCTTGCGGATGTGGCGGGCGAACAGGCCCTCGTCGAGGAACCGGGCGAGCGCGGCCTGCGCGTGGTGGTCGCCGTGCCAGTCGGCGAGCTGCCGGGCGTGGAGGAGTGCGCCGCGCAACGAGCGTGGTGCGATCAGGAAACCCAGGCGCAGCACGGGAAGCAGCGTCTTGGAGAACGAGCCGACGTAGGCGACGCAGCCGGCGCGGTCGAGGCTCTGCAACGGTTCGAGCGGCCGGTCGGAGAAGCGGAACTCGCTGTCGTAGTCGTCCTCGATCACGAGCGCGCCGGCGCGCTCGGCCCAGCCGAGCAGCGCGGTGCGGCGCGCGAGCGACATCGGCGTGCCCAGCGGGAACTGGTGCGACGGCGTCACGTACACCAGACGCGTGCGCGCGGGCAACGCCGACACCCGCAACCCCTCACTGTCCACGGGTATGCCGACGATTTCGGCGCCGTGCGAACGGAACAGTAGCCGCGCCATGCGGTAGCCGGGTTCTTCCATCGCGACGCGGTCGCCGGGTTCGAGCAGCACGCGGCACAGCAGGTCGAGCGCCTGCTGAGCGCCTTGCGTCACGAGGACGTCGTCGGCGTCGGCGCGCACGGACCGCGAAACGCCGACGTGGCGCGCGATCGCCGCCCGCAGCCCGGCGTGGCCCGCGGGGTCGCCGTACTGCGCGAAACCGGTTCCCCGCAGCTCCGCCGACAGCAGCCGGCGCCAGGTCTGTATCGGGAAGAGCCGCGCGTCGGGGATGCCGACGCGGAAGTCGTACTCCGGATCGGCGCCCGCCGGCTCGAGCGGGGGTAGCGTCCGCCACACCTCGCGCGGGCGCAGGGCCGAACCGGCGGGTGCGTGTCTCGTCCGGCCGGCGGGCAGCTCGGCGGACACGTAGGTGCCGGAGCCGACGCGGCCGGAAAGGAACCCGTCGGCGGTGAGCCGGTCGTAGGCCACGGCGACGGTGTTGCGGGAGACCGACAGTCGTTTCGCCAGCTCACGGGTGGGCGGGAGGCGTTCGCCGGAGCGCAGCCGGCCGTCGAGGATCGCGTCGCGCAGCTCGCGGTAGATGCGGGTGCCGAGGTCGCCGCGCCCGGCGAGCGTCACGTGGAAGTCCACCTCCGGCAGCCTACATTGGCCCGGTCCGGATGCGCAGAATTGGATCTGGTGCAGAGCCAAACGCTCTTTTAACGTCTACGGCATGACGACGATCGAGCGCCCCGCCTCCGTGACCAGCTCGCGGCCCGGCCGCGTGCTCGCGGGCGCGCAGCTCGCCGCCTCGCTGGGCGATGGTGCTTTTCTCACGTGCTCGGTGCTGTATTTCACGCGTGTTGTCGGATTGACACCAGGCCAGGTGGGGCTGGGTCTCACGCTGGGCTGGGCGGTCGGCACGGTCGCCGGCGTGCCACTCGGGAACGTGGCGGACCGCCGGGGTGCGCGGGGCGCGGCGGTGCTGCTTTCGGTGGCGACCGGGCTGGCGATCACGGCGTTTCTGTTCGCGGGTTCGGCGTGGACGTTCACGCTCGCCGCATGTTGTTATGCCACCGGTCAATGCGGGGTCAGCGCCGTGCGGCAGGCTCTGCTGGCCGCGGTGGCGGAACCGCAGCAGCGCACGCGGATCCGCGCGCACCTGCAGTCGGCCGGCAACGCGGGGCTGGCCGTCGGCGCAGGACTCGGCGGGCTCGCGCTGCTGGCCGACACACCCGGCGCTTACGTCGCCGCGTTCTCGCTCGACGCGGCCGCGTTCGTGGTGTCCGCCGTGCTGCTGCGCCTGCTGCCGGCCGTCGCGCCGGTGCCGCGGGTCAAGGGCGAGCCGGCGCTGGCCGTGCTACGTGACCGGCCCTACGCGCTCGTCACGCTGCTGAACGCGATCCTGTTGCTGCGCATGCCGTTGCTGAGCGTTGCGATTCCACTGTGGATCGTCTCGCGGACCGACGCTCCCGAGTGGACGGTGTCGGCCCTGTTCGTGCTGAACACGATCGTGGTGGTGCTGGGCCAGGTGCGTGTGGCGACGCGGGTGACCGGCCTGCGCTCGGCGACGCGGCTGGTGCGGCACTCCGGAGTGCTGCTGGCCGCGTCCTGTGTGGCGTTCGCGCTGTCGGCGGCGGGCTCGTCGGCGACGGTGGCCGTCGCGGTGCTCGTGGCCGGAGCGCTGCTGCAGGTGCTCGGGGAGATGCTGCAGTCGGCCGGTACCTGGGAAATCGGGTTCGACCTGGCGCCTGCCACGCGGCAGGGCCAGTACCAGGGGTTCTTCGGGACCGGCACGTCCGTGGCCCGGATGGCGGGCCCCGCGCTGCTGAGCACGGTGGTGGTGCAGTGGGGCACCCCCGGCTGGCTGCTGGTGGGCGCGGTGTTCGTGGCCGCCGGGTGGGCGATGGGTCCCGCCGTCCGGTGGGCCGGACAGCGGGGCTGAGAACCCGGCGGCGCGGCGGCTTTGGTGCCGCTCAAGCCCCAGTGGTGCGGGGCCTCGGTGTCGCTGAGGCCCCAGTGATGCGGAGAGTGCGACGGGCTCGGCGAAGCTCGGTGATGCGGCGGATCGGTGGTGCAGACGGCTCAGTGGTACGAGCCATTCGGCGGCACTGAGCCTCAATAGAGCGGAGTCTCGGTAAAGCGGAGCTTCGGTACAGCTGAGTTCCCGCTGGTGCCGGGAAGCTCAGTCCCGCATGGCCAGCTTCGCGAGCTCCTGGTCGAAGTCGAACCACAGGGCCTCGTCGCCGGCCGGCACCTCGTCGTAGGTGCGGTCGAGGAAGTCGGCCAGCTCGTCGGCCGGGGCTTCCAGCACGGCGGAGCCGTCGGGGGCGTTGAGCTCCACGACCACTCGGGCGTCGTCGGCGGCCGGGCGCACTCGCACGTCGCCGTCTCCCGCGGGGGCGATGAGGCCGTCGGCGAGCAGGTCGCGGCCGAAGAGCCAGCGGACGACACCGGGGCCGGCGTGGTAGCCGACGGAAATGGCGTACGGGTCCGACGGGTCGTACTCGAGGTCAGCGCGCACCGGCAGCGGAACGCTCCCGAACGTGCGCAGCCCGAAGACGATCGTCGCGTGAACGACGGGGGGCTCGGTGCCCATGGCGGTACCTCCTTCATCTCGTTCTTGGCTCAAAGCAACTCACGGCTCAACGTGAATGTTCCTCTATGAGTAACGCCCCGTAAGAGTACGAGCTGCCCGACAACCGATCTTTCACCCCTTTGGTGGAGACGGACGTCTCATGCGCTCACTCATCGGTATGAAGAGCGTCCCCGAATGATGTCCGGAAGCTGTCGAGGGCCCCGCGGGCGGCGCTCCCCCGTCGTCGTGAGCCGCACGAGCCCCGGGAGGACGGACGATGACCACAGGCGTGGTGAGGGTGATGATCGACGCGCCGGTCCGCCGCATGGACCTGGCGCTGCCGGACCGCTCGCCAGTCGCGGGCTGCTACCCGGCTTGGTGCGCCGCGCCGGCGATGCACTCGCCGAGAGGGGGTGCCGTCGGGGCGGCTGAATGCTGCGCCGCCCGACGGCACCCCCGTGACGGAGGCGAGCGCTCTGGGCGCCCAGCGCGTGCGCGACGGTGAGGTGCTTCACCTTGTGCCAAGAGGCACAGACCGGCCGGAACTGGAGTACGACGACCTCGCGGTCACGGGTCACGGTCGCGGCCGGCGCCGCGCGCACCGGCCGGCTGCGGGCTCCCCAGCACACGTGGGCGCTGGGCGGGGCGGGCGCGACCGTGCTGCTGACGCGGCTCGCTGTGCTGCGCTCCGGCACGCCGTGGGGCGCGGCCGCGCTGACGGCCGGTGGGGTGGCCGTGCTGCTGCTCGTGGCGGCCACGGTGCTGTCGCGCGCTGGGCGATTCCGGCGCGGGTGCCGCGCTCGCGGCCGCCCGGCCGCCGCTCACGTTCACCGCGGGCGCGCAGGCCCTGGGCGGGCCGCCGCCGTCGTGCGGAGCGGGCGCGAGCCCGGCGCTGTTCGGCGGTGCCCTCGCGGGCGCGACGGTCCTCGGCAGGCCGCCGCCGACGTGCAGGGCGGGCGCGAGCCCGGCGCTGTTCGGCGGTGCCCTCGCGGGCGCGACGGTCCTCGGCAGGCCGCCGCCGACGTGCAGGGCGGGCGCGAGCCCGGGGATGTTCGGCGGTGCCCTCGCGGGCGCGACGGTCCTCGGCGGGCCGCCGCCGACGTGCGGGGCAGGCGCGTGCCCGGGGCTGTTCGGCGGTGCCCTCGCTTTCGGTGCGCCGCAGGTGCTCGCGGGGTGCGCGGCCGTGCTGGTGACCTCGGTGGTGGCGCTGGTGGCCGTGGCCGAACGGGTGGCGGTGTTCCTGGGCGGGCTCACGGCAAGCGTGCTCGCCGGGCCGCCGCGTGGCACGCGACGGGCGGCGTCGTCGACGGCGCGGGCGCCGCGTCCGCGGCGGCGGGTGTGGTGCTGGTGTTCTCGCAGTTGTCCGGACCACTGGCCGCGCGGCTCGGACGGGTCCCGGCGCCCGCGCTGCCGCAGACGGCGGCCGACCTCGTGCGCGACGAACCCCTGCCGCCGCGGCGCGAGGTGTACGCGACGGTGGTGCGAGCCGAGCAGTTCCTCACGGGGCTGCTCGGCGGGGCGGCCGTCGTGGCGGCGGTGTCGGAAGGTGTGCCGGCCGCGGACGGGCGGACGTCGGCGATCGTGCTGCTCGCCGTGCCGGCGCTGGGATTCTCCGTGCGGGCCCGGCTTCATCCGGCGGTGCGGCAACGGCTTCCGCTGCCCGTGGCGGGGGTTGAGCGGGTTCGCGGCGCTGGCGGTCGGTCCGCTGATCGCCGAAACCCGCCGACGGTCGCCGTGCCCGCGCCGAGGGTGGCGCCCGCGTTGGTGGCCGTGCTCGGTCTCGTGCGCCCCCGGCGCGCGCCGGGGGCGCGGCTCAGGGGGTGCGCGGAGCTGTTCGTGGTGCTGCTGAGCAGTCTCACCCGCGCATGGTCACTCTCGGCTCACGCTCACGGCCGCCGTCGGCCGGAAGCGGTCAGCGCGTCCACTCCTCCACGCGCACCCCGAGCAGCTCCGCCGCCACGCTCAGCTCCCGCCGCCGATCGCCCGGGACGGCGTGGATGTGGTTGGCGCCGAACCCCCGAAGGAACACCGGCGCCTCGACATCGAGCCGGGCGAACGCGTGCGGCCATTCCGGTGTGGACCGAGCGGCCAAGGCGGTATTGGTGGCGCCGTCGTAGCATTCGAACTCGCCCAGCACCAGCTGCAGCCGATAGGCACCGTCGAGCCGGGTCAGTCGCGCGAGGGTCATCTGCCCCGGCGCCGCGAAGTGCGCGATGGACGCGCCACCGGCGGGAAAGAAGAACACCGAGGGATACAGGTGCACGCGGCCGAGGTTCTCCGCCGGATCGTCGCTGCGGGCGGCGAACCACGTCGCGTGTTGTCCGGAATTGCACAGATCCCACACGTCGCGATCGGGATGGTGGTGCCGGACGTCCGCGAACAACACCGGCGTGCCCGTGATGCGGTGCATCAGCTGCATCGTCAGCGCACCGTCCATATCGGACTCCGTGGCGGTGACGTGGACGGCCTTGGGCCCGTTCCAGTCGTACGGGTCGTTGAGCAGCGCCTCCGCCACGTCCATCGTCGCGAAGTTCTCCGTAAGCTCGGGCTGGGCCTTGATGCCCGAGAAGTCCAGGTGGCGCTCGGCCGCGATATCCCGCACGGCCAGGTACGCCCGGATCTGCCGCTCCAGCAACACAGGCGTGAGCTTCTCCCCGTCATAGTGGACAGTCGCGAACCGCTCCAGCCACTCGCGCCCGCACGCGGCCTCGGCGGCGTCAGCCTTCTCCGCGCGCAGCACGAGCTCGTACTGATCGATCTCCTCGACGTCCACTCCGAACTGCCGCATCCACTGATCCGTGTTCGCGACGGCCGTGTTCATCCCCATCGGCCGCCCGCCGAACCGCCCGAACGTCGAGCCGCGCAGCGACGCCACGGCGCCGGCCGCCCGCGCGTGCACGCCGACGTCGTCGACCAGCGCCGGGTCGTCCGGCGCGCCCCACAGCCGCGTGTGGCGGCGGCCTAGCTGGTCCAGGGCGCCGCCCGCGGCGAGCATCCCGACAAGCCCCGGTTCCGCCGGATCCGTGGACGCGACGAGCAGCAACGGCGTCGTCGTCGCATCGGCCGCCAGCATCGTGAAGTGCGGGAAGCTCCAGACTGCGTAGTAGAACACCGTCACGTCCACCGAAGCCGCGGCGACGGACCGGGCGGCCGCGGTCGCCGTGGTGTTGGTGGCCACGAGCCCGCCGCTGATCACGTCGTGGCCGGCGTCGGTGAGGGCGGCGATGAACGAGTCCACTTTGGATCGGATGAACCCGATGTTGCGGCGGTGCACGTGATCGCGACCGTCGGAGATCGCGATCACCCCGATGCGCGTCATGAGCCTTGGTTCAGCTCGGCGTAGACCTGCGCGGCGTTGTCCTTGGTGATCAGCCGCGTCTGCAGAGTCTGCGTCTTCTGAACCTGCCCGCAGTCGACGAGCAGTTTCTTGGCCGCGGCAACGGCTTCCGCCCCGCCGGTCGGGTAGATGAACGTGGCCGAGAGCCGCCCGGCCTCCACCGCCTTGATCCCACCCTCCGGCACCGGGAGCCCGTCGATGCCGACGATCGGCAGCGCCGCCTTGCCCGCGTTCTGCGCGGCGAGCCGAGCGCCTTCGGCCATCGGGTCGTTCTCGGAGAAGATCGCTTGCGCGTCGGGGTGGGCCTTGAGCAGCGCGTCGGCCTGCTGCTGGCCCTTGTCGCGCAGCCAGTCGGCATCGGCCGTGCCGACGATCGTGATGCCCGAGCCCGCGATGCCCTCGTTGAAGCCGTCGGCGCGTTCCTTCGCCGGCGTCGAACCCGCGAGCCCCTTCAGCTCCACGATCTTCCCGCCCTGCGGCAGGAGGTGCTGCTTGAAGTACTGGCCGGCCTGGCGCCCGATGTCCACATTGTCCGCGCCGATGAACGACGTGTACGCGTCACCGTCCACTTTGCGGTCGAGCACCAGCACCGGAATGCCCTGGTCGTAGGCCTTTTTCACGACGCTGGTGAGCGGCGTGGCCTCGTTGGGGCTGATGATCAGCAGGTCGATCTTCTGCGTGAGGAACGTGCTGACCTGCTCCACCTGTTTCGAGTTGTCCTGGGCGGCGTCGGCGAAGTTGACCGTGAACTGCGGGATCGACGCGGCCGCCGTGCGGATGTCGTCGTCCATCCGCACCCGGTAGGGCTCGCCGAGGTTCGCCTGGCTCATGCCGATGGTGAACTTCCCGCCCGGCCCTTTGCACGCCTGCGTGGCGGGCCCGGCGCCGGACGACGCCCCGGGCGCGTTCTCGTGCGTGGTGCCGCAGGCCGTGGCCACGAACGCGACCCCGGCAACCGCGAGCGCCAGCCCGCGGCGAGTGGTGGTGGACATGTGAGCTCCCCTTCCCTGGCGAACGCCTCTACGGTCCGGTCTGCGCGCGGCCCGGACGCAGCCGTTGCAGTCCGGCGGCGAACACGATCACCACGCCGACCACGATCAGCTGCACGTTGGAGTCGATGTTGTTGAGCTGGAGGATGTTGTCGAGCACGCCGACGAGCAGCGCGCCCGCCACAGTGCCGAGCACGGTTCCGCGCCCGCCCGAGAGGCTGGTGCCGCCGATGACGACGGCGGCGATGGCGTTGAGCTCGTAGCCGTTGCCGTCGTTGGGCCCGCCGAAGCTGAGCTGTCCCGCGTGGACGATGCCGGCGAGCGCGGCGAGCAGGCCGCAGATGCCGAACACGAGCACCTTCACCCGCACCACAGGCACGCCGGAGAGCCGCGCGGCCTTTTCGTTGCCGCCGATCGCGTAGATGTGCCGGGAGAAGGCGCTCACCCGCAGCAGCACCATGGCGAGGGCGGCGACCACCACGAAGATGAGCGCGGGGATCGGCACGGTGCCGTTGAACGTCCGCTCCCCCAGCAGCGAGAACGGGACGGGCGCCTGGCCGGGGCCGTCGCCGTAGGTGATCGACACGCCTTCACCGCCGGACCACATGCGCGCGAGGCCGCGGGCGATCTGCATGCCGGCGAGCGTGACGATGAACGACTGGATGCGGAACCGTGCGCTCGCGGCCCCCTGTACCAGGCCGAAACCCAGGCCCAGTGCGAGGATCGCGAGCACGGCGGGCACGAGTGCCCAGTCGTTCGTGGTGAGCAGCTCGGCGACGCCGACGCTCGCCAAGCCCAGCACCGAGCCCACGGACAGGTCGATGCCGCCGACGAGGATCACCAGCGTCATGCCGACGGCGAGGATGCCGATCTCGGAGATGGCGCGGACGACGTTGAGCAGGTTGTCGGCGCCGAGGAACACGAGGTCGCCGTCGCTCGAGGGTGAGAACACGATCGCGGCGGCGAACACCACGACGAGCCCGAAGACGCTCTGGAACCGGAACAGCGTGGCGAGCATCCTGCGGCCGGTCACCGGACGTCGCCCATCGACGCGGCGAGCAGCTCGCCTTCGCCGGCGAGCGCGGTGTCGAGCTCGTGCACGGTCTTGCCGCCGCGCAGCACCACCACGCGGTCGCAGACTCCCACGAGCTCGGCGGGTTCGGACGACGCGAGCAAGATTCCCACCCCGGTTTGTGCGACTTCTCCCAAGATCCGGTAGATCTCGGCCTTCGCGCCGACGTCGACTCCTCGGGTTGGTTCGTCGAGTAACAGCAGTTGTGGATTTGTGAGCAAAGCGCGTCCGAGAACCACCTTTTGCTGATTGCCTCCGGACAACGCGCCGACCGGGTCGGCCAGTGTGCGAAGTTTGACATCGAGCTGTTCGGCCGAGTTGTGCGCGGTTTCGCGCTCTCGGCCGGCCGAGACGATGCCGAAGCGGGCGAGGGCTTCGACGACGGAGAGGACGGTGTTGGCGAGGATCGAGTGGTCCAGCGAGAGCCCGGAGATCCGGCGGTCCTCGGGGACGAAGGCCACGCCGCTGCGGAGCGCGTCTCGCGGGGATCGCGGCCGGTATTCCCCACCGTTGAGCCGAATTCGGCCGCTGGTGATGGTTCCGGGGGACGCGCCGTAGAGGGTTTCGAGGAGTTCGGTGCGGCCTGAGCCGAGCAGCCCGGCGACCCCGACGATCTCCCCGGCGCCGACGCTCAGGCTGACCCCCGCGGGTTCACGGCGGCCGGCCTTCGGTGTGACAACGAGTTCGTCGACCACCAAAACGTGTTCGCCTTCGGACGGCTTGGTTTCGGTCGTGAACATCTGCTGCACCGGCCGGCCCACCATCGCTTCGGCGACCTGTGACGCCGCCAGCTCGCGCGCGGCGAACTCGGCGACGACCTCGCCGTTGCGCAGCACCGTCGCCCGGTCCGCGACGCGTCCGATTTCTTCCATGCGGTGGGAGATGTACACCAGGGCCACACCGGCTGTGCGCAACTGGTCGATCACTGTGAACAACCGCTCGACTTCGCGGGGGGAAAGCGCCGAGGTCGGTTCGTCCATGATCAGGATCTGTGCGTTCAGCGACAGCGCTTTCGCGATTGTCACCAATTGTTGTTCGCCGGTGCGCAACCGTTCGACGGGCGTGGTGGCGTCGAGGTCCACACCGGACTGTTCGAGCAGAGCCCGGGTGGTGCGGACCATGAGCTTGCGGTCGAGCACCCCGTAGCGGGTGTGCGGCTCGCGGCCGAGGAACACGTTCTCCGCCACGGAAAGCGCCGGCACGAGGTCGAGCTCCTGGTGGATCATCGCGACGCCGGCCCGCTGCGCATCGGCCGGGCGGGCGAACCGGACCGGCACCCCGCCGATCCGGATCACCCCCTCCTCGGCGGCCACCTCTCCGGAGAGAACTTTCATCAGGGTGGACTTGCCCGCCCCGTTCTCCCCGAGGAGCGCGTGCACCTCCCCCGCCCACACGGTGAAATCCACCGAACGAACTGCACGCACTCCGCCGTAGGTCTTGCTGACGCCGGCCAGCTCGACCAGCGCGACGCCGTCGTCGCCCATCCCCCTCGATCCCACCGTTCGAGAAATCGATTACCAGCGAAGGTAAGGGGGCCGGCGAGGTGTGTCAAGAGTCACTGGACAACCGGTCGAAAACGAGGGAAACCGGACCGATCGGAACGCAAATGTGCGGAAAGCTTCAACCGAGCTGGTCACCCCGCTACTCCGCGCAGCCCACGGCCGGCCAGGCCGGCCGATCACGCCACGACGACGTCCAGGGCTCGGCCAACGCGCCTTACTGGGCTCCAGTTCGGCCAAGAAACCGCGGCACCACCCGCACGGCCCGCAGCCCTGCCCGCGCCCGGCCGACCGGCCGGGCCGCCTGATCGCGCGGCACCGACGTTTGCCGATCAGCACACGCGGGCCAGCGCCCCCGCAGCGCATACGCCGCAATCCGAAGCACGGAGATCCGGGTCCACACCGGGCTCCGGCAAGAAGTTCAAGACTCAGGGCCCGAGCCCGAGCCCGAGCCAAATGTCCGAGACTCAATCCCCGAAGGCCCGAGCCACACCGGCCGGACCCGAAGACCGATCCCCGAGGTCCGAAGCCCGAAATCCACAGTCCAAGACCGCCGCCATCACCACAGGCGAAGCACCGGCGGGCACCCCGTCAATCCTCCGTACCGCCAGGTGCCCAATCCCCCGCACTGCCAGGAAAATCCACCACGGCAGCGCGCTCCGGCTCCCCCGCCAGCAGCCGCGTCCACACCGGACTCGCCGTGAAATGGTTGTCGAACTCCTCCTGCGTGGCCAAGACCTCCGCCGGATCCGCCGCACCCCGCCGGATGCGGTCGCCCAGGCGGAAGTAGTCGAAGCGGTTCTCCCCCGGCGCCTTCACGATCAGCACGTCAGCACCGGACTCCGCCAACGTGCCCCAAGCGTGCACCACACCCGGAGGCACCAGCAGGTAGTCGCCGGCGGTCAGGACCACCACGTCGTCGCCGACGAGGACGCGAAGGCGACCGTCGAGCAGGTAGAACATCTCCGGCGCGAGCCGGTGGAAGTGCGGCGGCGGACCGTCCACGCCCGGCCCCAGCGTTGTCCGCACCACGTTCATCACGCCGCCGGTGTCGGCGGCGTCCGCGAGCAGCCACGTCCGGTTCGGCACGGCGCCCAGTACCTCGGCGTCGCTGCCCCGGACCAGTACCGGCTGATTCATCCCGACCTCCTCAGACGACCCATCCACCAGAAAGATAGTACGGCGCCGAACTATTCGAAGTCAAACCATATCGGAGGGTTGAACAGCCGGTGACGATCACGCACCGTCCCGGCGACAACCTCGGCCACGCTCCGCACTCTCGCCGTTTCCCCAGTCCGCGCGCCGTACGTTTACCGGGTGGTTTGTGGCAGACCTCGCGCGAAACGTGTCCCCGGCGGTGTGGCCTGGGCAACTTTTTGGCGGGTTCCCACAATGCAGCGGCTCCGGCATGCGCCATGCACGACATTGGTGTACCCGCCGGTAAGGGAGCAGGGTGTAAGCGAAGACAGGCGACGATCCGGACACGGACGTCGCCTGCTGCGCGTGGGTACTTGGGAGGCTCAGTCCGGTGTTCAGTCGTGTCGCCATCGTGAACCGCGGGGAAGCCGCAATGCGGTTGATCCACGCTGTCCGAGATCTTTCCGCGGAGACCGGTACACGGATCGAGACGGTCGCCCTCTACACGGACGCGGATCGGTCCGCGACGTTCGTGAGGGAGGCCGACGTGGCCTACTCGCTGGGGCCGGCCTCGGCTCGCCCGTATCTCGATCTCGCCAAGCTGGAGAAGGCGCTGGTCGAGACGAAGGCCGACGCCGCGTGGGTCGGCTGGGGCTTCGTCGCCGAGGACCCCGCGTTCGCGGAGCTGTGCGAGAAGGTGGGGGTCACCTTCATCGGGCCGAGCGCGGAGGCCATGCGCCAGCTCGGTGACAAGATCGGCGCGAAGCTGATCGCCGAGGAGGTCGGCGTCCCCGTGGCGCCGTGGAGCCGCGGCGAGGTCGCGACGCTCGAAGACGCGCTGGCGGCCGGTGACAAGATCGGCTACCCGCTCATGCTCAAGGCCACCGCGGGCGGCGGCGGGCGTGGCATCCGCAAGGTGTCCTCGGCCGACGAGCTCACCGACGCCTACGAGCGCACCAGCCAGGAGGCACTGCGCGCGTTCGGCAGCGGCATCGTGTTCCTGGAGCGCCTGGTCACAGGCGCCCGCCACGTCGAGGTCCAGGTGATCTCCGACGGCGAAACGGCGTGGGCCCTGGGCGTGCGCGACTGTTCCGTACAGCGGCGTAACCAGAAGATCATCGAAGAGTCGTCGTCGCCGGTCCTCTCGCCGGAGCAGACGGCCGAGCTGAAGTCCTCGGCCGAGCGGCTCGCGGTCAAGGTCGGCTACCGCGGCGCGTGCACCGTCGAGTTCCTCTACCACCCGGGCGAGAAGCTGTTCGCCTTCCTCGAGGTGAACACCCGCCTGCAGGTGGAACACCCGATCACGGAGATCACCACCGGCACGGACCTGGTGCGGCTGCAGCTGCACGTCGCGTCGGGCGGAAAGCTCGAGGGCGAGCAGCCGGCCGAGCTCGGCCACGCCGTGGAGGCGCGGCTCAACGCCGAGGACCCCGACCGCGACTTCGCCCCGTCGCCCGGGCACATCGCGCGGCTGCTGCTGCCGGCCGGGCCGGGCATCCGCGTCGACACCGGCGTGAGCGAAGGCGACACGATCCCCGCCGACTTCGACTCGATGATCGCCAAGATCATCGCCTACGGCCGCGACCGCGACCAGGCGCTCGCCCGCCTGCGTCGCGCGATGTCCGAGACGACCGTGATCATCGAGGGCGGCGCCACCAACAAGAGCTTCGTGCTCGACCTGCTCGACCAGCCTGAGGTGATCGACGCCAGCGCCGACACAGGCTGGATCGACCGCGTCCGCGCCGAAGGCCGCCTGGTCACCAGCAAGCACTCCGCGATCGCGCTCGCCGCCGCGGCCATCGAGGCCTACGAGGACGAGGAAGAGATCGCCCGCGTCCGGCTGCTGTCGACCGCGCACGGCGGCCGTCCGCAGGTGCAGTTCGAGAGCGGCCGCCCGCTCGACCTGAAACTGCGCGGCGTCGCGTACCGCGTGAGCGTCGCGCGCATCGGGCCGAAGCGCTTCCGCGTCGGCATCAGCGGCGGCGGCGACGTGCACCCGGCCGACGTCGAGATCGAACGCTTCGACTCCCACAGCGGCCAGATCACCGTGAACGGCACGCGGTTCCGCCTCGTCGCCGCCACCCACGGCCCGATCCACCTGGTCGAGGTCGACGGTATTACCCACCGCGTGAGCCGCGACGAGGGCGGTGTCGTCCGCTCCCCCGCGCCGGCGCTGGTGGTCGCGACGCCGCTGTCGGTCGGCGACGAGGTGGACACCGGCGCCCCGATCGTCGTGCTGGAGAGCATGAAGATGGAGACGGTGCTGCGCGCGCCGTTCCGTGCTCGCGTGCGCGAGCTGCCCGTGTCGGTCGGCAGCCAGGTCGAGACCGGCGCCGCGCTGATGCGCCTCGAGCCGCTGGCCGACGAGGACGAGGCAGAGGAAACCGCCGACGCCGGCGAGACCGTGGAGATCGAGCTGCCCGCCGAGCCCACGGCCACCTCCGCAGCCGACCGCGCGGCCCGCGGGCTGCAGGACCTGCGCGGCCTGCTGCTCGGGTTCGACGTGGACCCGCACGACCAGCGCCGCACGCTCGCCGGCTACCTCGCCGCGCGCGCCGAGCAGGGTGCGACCCGGCCGCTGGCGGGCGAGGTGGAGCTGCTGGGCGTGTTCGCCGACCTGTCCGAGCTCACGCGCAACAAGCCGGCCGGCGAAGACGTCAGCCCGGCGAGCCCGGTGCACAGCGCCCGCGAGTACTTCCACACGTACCTGCAGAGCCTCGACGTGGAGCGCGCCGGGCTGCCCGAGACGTTCCAGGCCCGCCTGCGCCGCGTGCTCGGCCACTACGGCGTGGCCGACCTGGAGCGCACGCCGGAGCTGGAGGAGGCGGTCTTCCGCATTTTCCTGGCCCAGCAACGGGCTTCGTCGGACGTCGCGGTCGTCACGGCGCTGCTGCGGCAGTGGCTCACGGAGGCGCCGCCCACCGGCGACCTGCGCGAGGAAGCCGGCCTGGCGCTGGAGCACCTCGTGGCCGCCACGCAGGTGCGCCACCCGGCCGTGAGCGACTTCGCGCGCGGTGTGGTGTTCCGCTGGTTCGCCCAGCCGCTGCTGCGCCGCGCCCGCGCCGAGGTCTACGCCGAGGTCCGCCAAAGCCTCAAGCACCTCGACCGCAACCCGGACGCGGCGGACCGCGCGGAGCTCATCGCCGGCATGGTGTCGAGCTCCGAGCCGCTGGTGCGGCTGCTCGGCCAGCGCATCGGCCGGCCGGGCACGGATCCCGCGCCGCTGCTGGAAGTTCTCACCCGGCGTTACTACGGCAACAAGAGCCTGTCCGAAATCGAACGGCGCGAGGTTGCCGAGTGTGTGTTCGTCACCGCGGAGCACGCAGAGCCCGCCCGGGTGGTCACCACGGCCGTCGACTTCGCCCACCTTCCCGCCGCCGTCCGCGCGGCGGGTGAGCTCGCGAAAGACGCCGGCGCCTACGCGGTGGCCGACATCTACGTGACGTGGGCCGATCAGCCCGACTCCGACGCGATGGCCGCGCGCCTCGGCGAGGTCATCGCCGCGCAGCCGCTGCCGGAGGCGATCACGCGCATCACCACCACCGTCGCCGGAGGCGGCGGGGCCGTGATGCACCACCACTTCACGTTCCGCCGCGGCGCTGAAGGCTTCGCGGAAGACCGGCTGATCCGCGGCCTGCACCCGCGTGTGGCCGAGCGGATGCAGCTGGAACGGCTGCAGGAGTTCGACCTCACGCGCCTGCCTTCGGCCGACGAAGAGGTGTACCTGTTCAAGTGCGTCGCGCAGGCCAACTCGGCCGACGAGCGCCTCGTCGCGATGGCGCAGGTGCGCGACCTGACGCCGCTGCGTGAGGCCGACGGCCGGCTCGTGTCGCTGCCCGCGGCCGAGGACACGCTGGCCGCGTGCCTCGACGCGATCCGCAACGTGCAGGCGCAGCGCCCGGCCCGGAAACGCTTCGACACCAACCGGATCGTCGTCTACGTGTGGCCGCCGAGCGACCTCACCATGGACGAGCTGAACCTGCTCGCCCAGCGCGTGCTGCCGTCGACGGCGGGCGCGGGACTGGAGGAGATCCAGTTCCTGGCGCGGCGGCGCAACCCGGAGACGGGCGAGCTGACCGAGCTGGCGGTGACGATCCGCAACGAGGTCGGCTCCGGCGTCCGGCTGACGGTCGGCGAGCCGTCGCGCGAACCGGTGCAGCCGCTGGACGACTACCGCCAGAAGGTGCTGCGCGCGGCTCGCCGCGACACCGTCTACCCGTACGAGCTCACCGACATGCTGGCCGGCGAGGGCACGTTCACCGAGCACGACCTCGACGACACCGGCGCGCTGGTGCCGGTCGACCGGCCGAAGGGCCGCAACAAGGCCGGGATCGTCGCGGGTGTCGTCTCCACGCCGACCGAGCGGGTGCCCGAGGGACTCACGCGGGTGGTGCTGCTGGGCGACCCGACGAAGTCCCTCGGCGCGCTCGCGGAGCCGGAGTGCGCGCGGGTGATCGCCGCGCTGGACCTCGCCGAGCGGATGCGGGTGCCGCTGGAGTGGTTCGCGCTGTCGGCCGGGGCCAAGATCTCCATGGACTCCGGCGTGGAGAACATGGACTGGGTGGCGGCCGCGCTGAAGCGGATCGTCGAGTTCACGCAGGCGGGCGGCGAGATCAACATCGTCGTCGCCGGCATCACCGTGGGCGCGCAGCCGTACTGGAACGCCGAAGCGACGATGCTCATGCACACCAAGGGAATCCTGGTCATGACGCCGGATTCCGCGATGGTGCTCACGGGCAAGCAGTCGCTCGACTTCTCCGGCGGCGTGTCGGCCGAGGACAACTTCGGCATCGGCGGCTACGACCGCGTGATGGGCCCCAACGGCCAGGCGCAGTACTGGGCGCCGAACCTGGCCGGCGCGCGCGACGTGCTGATGTCCCACTACGACCACACCTACGTGGTCCCGGGCGAACCCGGCCCGCGCACGGCGGCGACGTCGGACCCGGTGAACCGCGACGTGTCGGACTTCCCGCACGCGATCGTCGGCAGCGACTTCACCACGGTGGGCCAGATCTTCTCGGCCGAGCACAACCCGGACCGGAAGAAGCCGTTCGACATCCGTACGGTGATGCGCGCGCTGTCCGACCAGGACCACCCGGTGCTGGAGCGCTGGGCCGGCATGGGAGACGCGGACACGGCGGCCGTGCAGGACGTCCACATCGGCGGGCACCCCGTGTGCCTGCTCGGCATCGAGTCGCGCTCGGTGCCGCGCCGCGGCTTCCCGCCCACCGACGGCCCGGACACCTACACCGCGGGCACCCTGTTCCCGCGCTCGTCCAAGAAGGCCGCCCGCGCCATCAACTCCGCCAGCGGCAACCGTCCGCTGGTGGTGCTGGCGAACCTGTCGGGCTTCGACGGCTCCCCGGAGTCCATGCGCAAGCTCCAGCTGGAGTACGGCGCCGAGATCGGCCGCGCGATCGTCAACTTCGACGGCCCGATCGTCTTCACCGTGATCTCCCGCTACCACGGCGGGGCGTTCGTGGTGTTCTCCAAGGCGCTCAACCCGAACATGACGGTGCTCGCCCTGGAGGGCTCCTTCGCCTCCGTGCTGGGTGGCGCACCGGCCGCCGCGGTAGTGTTCTCGGGCGAGGTCACTACACGCACGGCGAACGACCCGCGGGTCTCCTCGCTGCAGGCGCGGCTCGGCGAGCTGAACGGCGCCGAGCGCGCGGCCTGCGCGGCCGAGCTGGCAGAGGTGCAGTCGTCCGTGCGCGCCGAGAAGCTGGGCGAGGTGGCCGCCGAGTTCGACCGCGTGCACAGCATCCAGCGCGCGGTGGAGGTCGGCTCGGTCGACGCGATCGTCAGCGTGGCGGACCTGCGGCCGCGGATCGCGGAGGCGATCGAGCACGGGTTGAAGCGCTGAGGTTGGTGTTTTAGGGAAACGCCGGGCCCCGGGTGGGGCCCGGCGTTTTCTTTGTCCTCAGTAGACGGAGGCGGAAACGCCGGCCGCGCGCGGGCTTACGCCGATGGCGACGGCCCGGTCCAGGACGCGAAGGCGTCTCGGTCGAGGGCCTGGTCGCGCACGCCGAGGCACCGCGTCGCGATGGTCCCGAGGCGCACGTCGCCCAGGTGGAGTCTCGCGCAGCTGCCGGGCGAATCGGACTCGCAGTTCGGCGGCCGGTTTTGTCCTCAATAGACGGAGGCGAGCAGCTCCTCGACCTCGGCTTGCCGCAGTGAGCGAGGCGCGTTTTTCGTCACCGCGTCCGCCAGGGCGGCCGAGGCCACCGCGGGCAGGTCGGCGCGGGTGAGGCCGAAGGCGCGCAGCGGGCGTTTGAGGTCGAGAGCCGTGGATATCGCGCGGACGGCGTCGACGGCGGTGGGGGCGCGGAGGGAGTCGGCGACGGTGGCGTAGGCGGTGGCCGCGAAAGGGGCCGTGTAGGTCATGACCTCCTCCAGCACGGCGGCCAGCGCGACGCCGTGCGAGGTGCCGGTGCGGGCGGTGATGGCGTGGCCGAGGCCGTGGACCAGGCCGAGGCCGGAGCGCGTCAAGGCGTGGCCCGCCAGGTGCGCGCCGAGCATGAGCTGGGAGCGGGCCTCCAGGTTGGCGCCGTCGCGGTAGGCGATCGGGAGCCAGGCGCCGACGAGGGCGACGGCGCGGGCGGCGTCGGCGGTCGATACCGCGTCGGCGCCGCGGGACGCGAGGGACTCGACGCCGTGGACGAGGGCGTCGAGGCCGGTGGCGGCGGTGATCGGGGCGGGGAGGCCGAGAGTGAGCTCCGGGTCCAGCACGGCGATCCGCGGCCGGACGGAGTCGTGTCCGATGTAGACTTTCCGGCACAAGCGGGTGTCTTCCACCACGCCGAAACCGTTGGTCTCCGCGCCGGTGCCCGACGTCGTCGGCACGGCGACGATCGGCAGCCCGTCCGAAGCGGACCACAGCGTGTCGGCGTCTGCGGCGAGCGAGCCGGGGTTGCCGGCCAGCAGCGAGATGCCTTTGGCCGCGTCCAAAGCGGACCCGCCGCCGAGGGCGATCACGACGGCCGCCCCGTATTCGCGCAAGCGGGTGGCGCCGCGGTCGAGCTCGGTCGTCGCGGGGTTGGGGCCGATGTCTTCGTGCACAAGGCATTCGACGCCGGCCGCCGCGAAGATCTTCTCGACGCGCCCGACGATGCCCGTCGCGCGCAGGCCGCGGTCGGTCACCACGAAGACCCGCGACCCGCCCAGTGCGGCGGCGAACGCCGGCAGCCGTTCGACGAAGCCGGGCCCGAACTCGGTCCGCACCACGCGTGCCCCTTTCCCGGGAGAGGTGGACAAGTCGACAACTCAGGCGAGGTCGAGCCAGGTGGTCTTGGTCTCGGGAGCCAGGTTTTGCGCCGCGGCAAGCCAGTCTTCGTGGGTCAGATCCGCCATCGGTCCACCGCCTCCTCGTCGAGTTCGACGCCGAGCCCGGGTCGTGGTGGCACGGCGAGCTCGCCGCCCGGGGTGATCGTCAGGGGTTCGGCCAGCATGAAGTCGCGTCGTTCCGGAGTCCAGCCGGGTGGGTCGTACGGGAACTCGAGGTACGGGCCGGCGCCGACGCCCGCCGCGAGCGCCAGGTTTGCGAGCAGGCCGATGCCGTTGGTCCAGCTGTGCGGCGTAAACGCGCGATGTTTGAATTCCGCCACCTCGGCCAGTGTGCGGGCGCGGTGCATTCCCACCGCGAGAACGGCGTCCATCTGGTAGATATCGAGCACGTCCTGTTCGAGATAGGACAACAAGTCCGGCACCGAGTGGTGCATTTCTCCCGCGGCGATGCGCAAGCCGAGGTTTTCCGAACGCAGGGTGCGAAAACCTTCGACATCGGCGTAGGGCAAGGGTTCCTCGACCCAGAACACGTCGAGTTCGGCCAGGCGGCGCACCAGCCGGCGGGTCGCGGCGAGGTCGGCGGCGGGCGCGGTGTCGCCGGCCATGCGCCACGACTGGTTGAGATCCACCATGATGTGAAAATTCGAACCGAGCGCATCACGCACGGCGGCGACGGTCTCGACGCCTTCGTCGGCGCGGTCGCGGTCGATGCGGATCTTGAGCGCGCGGAAGCCTTCTTCACGGGCCTGCTGCGCTGACTCGACGCGTTCGGCCGGCGGCTTGAGCTCCGCCGAGGACGCGTAGACGGGCAGTGACCGCGCGGAGTTCCCGAAGAACGTGGCGACGGGCAGGCCGGCGACCTGGCCGATCACGTCCCAGAGCGCGGCTTCGAGCGGCCAGTAGCTGCCGCCGTGGAAGTTGGCCGTCTCGATGGCTTTGACGTGGCGGACGATGTCGAGCGGGTCGGTGCCGACGAACAGGTGCTCGACGGCCTCGAAGCCCGCCATCGTGTCTCCGGAGCCGATGCCGGTGACGCCTTCGTCAGTGTGGACGCGCACGATCGTGGCGTCGAAATGCCGCCGTGGCTCGGGGTCCCACGCCGCGCGCAGCGGAGGGTCGAGCGGCAGGCGCAGGTGGTCGAGGATGATCGCGGTGATCTTCATCGGTTTCGACGCTACGAGCGCGCCGGGCGGGCCGACAAGCGTGCGCGGGACATCGCAACGTGTGTTGCGCTCAGGCCAACTCGGCTTAGGGTTCGGCCATGACAGTGTCCGGGCACGGCCTGCGCCGCGACCTCGACCTGCTCGAGGCGCTGGCCTCGGCCGAGGCCCAGCGCGCGGGCGGCCTCGGCGTGGTGCGGCTGGCTTCGTTGACCGGGCGCGAGAAGAGTCAGGTTTCGCGCGCGCTCAAGGCGCTGGCGCTGGAAGGCGTGGTCGAGCGCGACCCCGACACCCTCCGCTACCGCATGGGCCGGCGCCTGTTTTCACTGGTCGCGCGCAGCGCGGAGGACCGTCTGGTGCGCGCCGCTGAGCCCGAGATGCACGCGCTGTCGGCGGACCTGGAGGAGACGAGTCACCTGTGCGTGCTGCGCGACCGCGAGGTGCTGACGCTGCTTTCGGTGTCGGGGCACTCGTTCCGCGTCCACGAATGGGAGGGCCGCGGCGTGCCGGCCGACCGCACCTCGGCCGGGCGCGTCCTGCTGTTCGACGCGACGCCTGACGAGCTCTACGTGCGGTTCCCCGGCCATCCCGCGCTGCCCACTCTGTGGACCACGATCCGTCACGCGCGTGACGAGGGGTTTGCCCGGGTGGTGGAGGAGTTCGAACCCGGGCTGTCCGGTGTGTCGGCTCCGGTGCGGGACTTCCGGGGGCGGGTGGTGGCGGCGTTGAACATCTCGGCGCCGGATGCGCGGATCGGTTCGCGGCTGGCGGCGGCGGGGCGCCGGACGATCGCGGCGGCGGATGTGGTGTCAGCGCATCTGGGGTGGGAGCCGGAGCCACCGCCGGGCCGGATGACCTGACGGGCGCCGGAGTTTGACGCCGGGCATCGATCCCGGGTGATTCGGGTCGGGTGCTGCGGCGCGGATGCTTCGGTCCTTCGATGCCGGGCATTTGCTTCGGCGCAACAGAGAACTGCCGCCGCGTCTGAGTGCTCGTGCTCCAAAGCACGGCACGTCGGCGGCGGGTGTCGATGCCGCAGGACGAGCGGCTGGAAACCGAGCCCGGTCCGAGCTTGCCTGGCGCCGACGTGACGGGCGGGCGCCGAGTCCACTGTGGACTCGGCGCCCTTGTGCCGGTCAGTCTTCGGGGTCGTCCTGGTCTTCGGCGAGGAGGGCGTAGAGACGGCGGCGCGCGTCGGCCAGAATTTTGCGCATGTCGGCGGCCTGGGAGTCTGTGCCGGTGTACGCGACCTGGCCCGCGGCGGCCCAGAGGTCTCCGAGTTGCTTGTGCAGGGCGGCGAAGCGGTCGGCGGCCGGGTCGTCTTCGGGAGCGTGGGAGGCCCACAGCGCCGCGAACTCCTCCTCACGGCCGCCGACGTGCTCGCGCCCCGCCTCGGTCAGATGCGCGACGCGGCGGCCGCCCTCCTCCGCCGAGCGGACGAGGCCCTCGTCCTCCAGCTGCTGCAGGATCGGGTAGATCGAGCCGGGACTCGGGCGCCACTCCTCGTTCGAGCGGCGCCGGATTTCCTGCATGAGCTGGTAACCGTGCATCGGGCCTTCGGCGAGCAAGGCGAGTACCGCCGGGCGCACGGGCCGCGCCGGGCCACGGGAGCCGCGGGAGCCCCATTGGCGGCCGTCGCCGAACCACGCGCGCGGACCACCTGGGCCACCGGGGCCACCCGGGAAGCCGCCGAAGCCCGGGCCGCCGGGAAATCCGGGCCCCGGCGGAACCGGCGGCATCGGCGGAGGCGGCGGGAACCCGCCCGGCCCTCGCGCCGCATCGCGCGCGAAGCCGAAGGGATCACCGGGGTCGCCGAAGTGGCCGGGACCGTGGTGGCCGCCGAAATGGCTGTGGCCGTGGTGGCCGCCGAAGTGGTCGGAGGCGCCAGGACCGTGCTGGCCAAAGCCGTGGTGCTCGCCGACCCCGAACCGCTCGAACTCGCCTGAGCCTTCCGGCCTACCGGGGTGCTCGGGGGCGCCAGGACCGTGGTGGCCGAAGCCATGGTGGCCGAAGCCGTTGACGGGGCCGTGGTGACCGCCGAAGTGATCGGCGGCACCGGGCCCGTGGTGGCCGAAGCCGTGGTGCTCGCCGAAGCCGAATCGCTCGAACTCGCCTGAGCCTTCCGGCCAGCCGAAATGCTCGGGAGCGCTGGGGCCGTGGTGCTCGAAGCCGGATCGCGCAGACTCACCCCGGGTGTGCGGGCCGCCGAGGCCCGGGTGGTGCCGGCCGGGCGCGCCGGGGTGGTCGAATCCTGGATGGCCTGGGCCGTGGTGGGTGAAGCCGAAGCCGCCACCCCGGGGCGGTCCGCCGTGGTAGCCGCCGAAGTGGTCGGGGGCGCCAGGGCCGTGGTGTTCGAAGCCCTGGTGCTCGCCGTCGTGGCTGGGGGCGTGGTGGGTGAAGCCGAAGCGGGCGGGGTGGTGGCTGGCGAAGTTGCCGGGGCCGTGTGGGCCGCCGAAGCCATTGAACATGTGGTGGGTGCCTGCTGTCCTGGTCATGAGAAATCCCTTCGTGTGCTATCGCCGACATAGCCACGATATATCGACAGCCTATCGTCGGCAACCTTGCAGGTCAGAGCAGCGAAGGGCGATCTGCGGTCCGCGAGCCGGAAGCGCGCGGAGGTCGATGCCGGCCGGGGCAAGGCGGTCGGTGGAGACCGCGAGGGCGTGATCGCCGTGGGCTCGGCCGCGTGGTGATGCCGGCCGACCGCGCCGTACGGACGCCGGTGCGCCGGTGCGGATCAGCACGACGATCCGCCCCGGCGGGCGCGGGTGCCGGGCCGCACGTGAGGCGCGAGCGGCGCCGAGACGGGACGTGGCTGGACGGGGCTGGAGGGGCCAGCGCAGGGCAGGACGGGCCGGTAGAGCGGGGCGGCGCCGAGACGAGACAGGGCAGGGCGGAGCAGGACAGGCTGGCAGAGCGGGCGACGCCGAGACCGGGCGGGGCAGGACGGGGCTGGGCAGGATGGGCTGACAGGGCGGGCGACGCCGAGACCGGGCGGGGCAGGACGGGGCTGGGCAGGATGGGCTGACAGGGCGGGCCGGCGCTGGGCAGGACAGGGCTGGCAGGGCACGGCGAGGCGGGGCGGCGCCGAGACGGGCGAGACCGGGCAGGGCAGGGCAGGGCCGAGCCCCGACCTGAACTACTGCGCGCTGGTCGCCGGTGCGGTGGTCGCCGCCTCGGTGCCGAAGCGGATGGACTTGGCTTCCTTGCCCACGGCGGTCAGTACGGCGACGCAGACCAGTGCCGGGATGACTGTCCACAAGAGAGCGGCCGAGTAGCCCTGCGACTGCGCGATGGCTTGCTGGATCGGCAGGTTCAGCGCGGCCAGCAGGTTGCCCAGCTGGTAGGTGACGCCGGGGTAGAAGCCGCGGATCGCGTCGGGCGACATTTCGGTGAGGTGGGCCGGGATGACGCCCCAGGCGCCCTGCACCATGATCTGCATGAGGAACGAGCCGAGCGCCAGCATGCCCGCGCCGTGGTCGAAGGCGAAGATCGGGATGATCGGCAGGCCCAGCACGGCGGCGCTGACGATCGTCACGCGCCGCCCGAAGCGTTCCGACAGGGCGCCGAAGGTGAGGCCGCCGATGATCGCGCCGATGTTGTAGATCACGGCGATCCACGTGCTCGTCGAGGTGCTCAGGCCGGCGCCGCCGTGTTCGGTGGACTTGAGGAACGTCGGGTAGACGTCCTGGGTGCCGTGGCTGAGCCAGTTGAACGCCGTCATCAGCACGATCAAATAGGCAAAGCGGCGGATGACCTTCGCGTTGAGCAGCACGTCCTTCACCGACGTGCGCGTGACCCGCATCTTCTCCTGCGCGGCCACCCACACCTCGGATTCCTTGACCCGCGCGCGGATCAGCAGGCTGATGAGCGCCGGGAACACACTCAGCACGAAGATCCAGCGCCAGTCCAGGTCGAGGGCGGTGTGGAACAGCAGGTACGCCAGTGCGGCCACCAGGTAACCGCTCGAGTAGCCGGCCTGCAGCACCCCCGAGAAGAACCCGCGCCGCTGCACCGGAATCTTCTCCATGGCCAGCGCCGCGCCCAGGCCCCACTCGCCGCCCATGCCGATGCCGTAGATGAACCGCAGGATCAGCAACACGGTGAAGTTCGGCGCCACCGCGCAGAGCACACCGGCAACGGAGTACAGCAGCACGTCCACCATCAACGGGATCCGCCGCCCGACGCGGTCCGCCCACAGCCCGAACACCAGCGCCCCCACCGGCCGCATCACCAGCGTCGCCGTGGTGATGAACGCGAGCTGGGTCGCGGTCGCGCCGAAGGACTTGTCCTTGGCGATGTCCGCCAGGATGAACACGACCAGGAAGTAGTCGAACGCGTCCATGGTCCACCCGAGCCAAGCGGCGATGAACGCGTTGCGCTGGTCCGACGTGAGTTTGGGTTTCTTGCCCGCCGTGGCATCCGGCACCGGAGTCCCCCTGCTCGTTGGTGAGTTTCGAGGTGTCGCCGGTGTTGGTCTACACCTGAGTGAGTGACCGGGCAACCGATGTGGTTTGGCGGTTTTGGTGGCATTCAAGGGTTTTGCGCGGATTCCGGCACGGCCGGAGCAGGGCGCGCGAAGGTCATGAAGATGATCGTCACAGGTGAAACTGGCAAATGCTCAGAGAGAAACGTGCGAGCTCACGTGGTGCCCGACATCGCGGGCCCAGGTGCGAATCCGCCCCCAGTCGCGGAAATCGCCGCCGCGGGACCCGCGCGCCATCAGCCGCGGCAGAACCCCCCGGACGAGCGCCGGGTCCAGCCGCCCGCCGAAGGTCGTGGTGCGTTCCGCGTCGATGCTCGCCGCCAGGAGCGCCACGGACGCGGGAAGGCTCACGTGCACCAGGGCGGCGCCCGGGCCGCAGGGGCCACTGTGGAAGAGCCAGACCTGACGCTCACGCAGGGCCGCCACGTTGCGCTGCAGCAGACGGACCGCGGACGGACGCCAGCGCGAGTAGTACAGCGCGCTGCCGACCACCACGGCCGTGTACGGGGTGACGTCGGCGACGTCGGCCGCGTCCCGGGTGTCCACGGTGTGACCGAGGGCGCCCAGTTCTTCCGAGACCACCTCGGCGATCTCGCGGGTGCCGCCGGTCTTGCCTGCGTGGGCGACGAGCACTGCGGTCATGTCCCCATTGTCCGCCCTCGGCGGACCGTCGGCTCCCCCAGTTCGCCACGATCCGCCGAACGGCTGTTCCCATTACTGCGTTGTCCCGTTTCCTGTCCGGCCACAGTCACGGCGGGAACGGTTGCCGGGCAGGGCATCCGTTCCCGCTTACTTCTGGTCGGATGGGTGACCGGCCGGGAGGAACGCCGGACGCGTCGCGGGGTCGGGTTCGTCGTAGTAGCGGTGGAAAACCGGGGTCTGCGCGCCGGAAAGCGGTGGCACGATCCAGCTCCAGTCGGCCGGGCACGAGCGGCCCGCTCGCTCCTCGCGTTCGAGATGCGTGAGGAACCGCTGCGACTCCGAGTGGTGGTCGGCGATGGTGACGCCCGCGTGGTCGAACGAGTGCTGCACGGCCAACGTCAGCTCCACCAAGGCTCGGTCGCGCCACAGCGTGCGGTCGTCGTCCGTGGACAGGCCCATGAGGCCGGCGATGACGGGCAGCAGGTTGTAGCGCGTGACGTCGGCGAGGTTGCGCGCGCCGATCTCCGTGGCCATGTACCAGCCGTTGAACGGCGCCGCGCAGTAGCGCACGCCGCCGATCTCCAGCGGCATGTTGCTGATGGCGGGCACGGCGTGCCAGCGCAGGCCGAGGCCGGCGAACCAGCGGTGGTCCGGGTGCGTCAGCGGCACCTCCAGCACGGCGTCGGCGGGCAGGCCGAACAGCTGCCGCGAACCTGGTTCCGCTTCGACGAGCAGCGGCAGCACATCGAACGAACCGCGCCGCTCGGGTGCGTGCCAGCCCAGCTCGCGCACGGTGTCGGTGAACTCGACGTACTGCGGATCGCCCAGCACGGAGCCGTCTTCGAGGCGGTAGCCGGCGTAGCGGATGAGCTGGTCGTTGTGGATGCGCGGGCCCGGCGCGGTGGGGCTGTCCGGTGCGAACACCGTCAGCGTGGGCCGGATCCGGCCGCCGCGGGTCGCTTCGTGCAGGTGCGTGACGCATTCGGCGGCGACCCCCGCGGCGTCGCGCACATCGCGGCGGTCGCGCACGCGCAGGCCGCGCCAGTAGAGCCGGCCGATGCAGCGCGCGGAGTTGCGCCACGCCACGCGCGCGCCGTGGGCCAGCTCGGCGTAGGTGTGCCGGTAGGAACCGGTTTCGGCGATCTCCTCCTTGATCTGCGCCAGCCGCTCGTCGACCCGCAGACCGGGCACGGCGGCTTCCGCGTGGCAGAGCCGGATGAATTCCTCGGCCTCGCCGTATTCGACGGTTGTCATCCTCTCGGGCGGTAACGATGCGTCGAAATTCACTCGCATGGACGCAAACGTCACTGGGCTACTCCACTCTTCGAAAACACAACCCGCGACACGCAGGGAAGACCCACTGTTCCTCCGTCATTCGGTGCTGATCCGAGTCGACGGCGAAAAACCCCGTAGCCCCAGGGGTTTCGCCAAGCCGGGAAGCGTACCCGACGCGGCGTTGAAGACAACCGCCGAATGCGTCGGCGGCACCGCGATAATTCGATAGACGCAGGTGAGCGGGGCGGAAATAAATGCGTCACATCAACCTTGCGCAATGTGTCCGGAAATTGATCACGACCTGGAAGCGGTTCCGTGATCACTTGGCGGTAAGGTCGTCGCGACGGCGGGAGGGGTGTGATCGTGGCCAGGCAGCGGATCCCGGTGGTCCTCGTCGCGGGGTTCCTCGGCTCGGGCAAGACCACGATGCTCAACCACCTGCTCGCCAACCGCCAGGGCGCGCGTGTCGGCGTGGTGGTCAACGACTTCGGCAGCGTGAACATCGACGCGCTCGCGGTGTCCGGCCAGGTCGACACCATGGTCTCGCTCGGCAACGGCTGTCTCTGCTGCGCCGTCGACGCGAGCGGGCTCGACGCCATGCTCGGGCGGCTGTCGAGCGCCGAAGCCGGCATCGACGTGATCGTGGTCGAGGCCAGCGGCATCGCCGAGCCGCGCGACCTGCTGCGGCTGATGATCGCCAGCGAGAACCCCGACATCCGCTACGGCGGCCTCTCCGAGGTCGTGGACGCCGCGGAGTTCGAGAGCACCCGCGAGCGCCACCCCGAGCTGGCCGACCACCTGCGCATCGCCGACCTGGTCGTGGTCAACAAGGCCGACCGCGTCACGTCCGACGAGCTCGCCAAGCTGACCGCGACCATCGAGGAGTTCGCGCCGGGGGTGCCGGTGCTGGTGACCGACCACGGCCGGGTGGACCCGCAGCTGTTCTTCGACCCGAAGCCCCGCGAGCGATACGGCCAGCTGTCCTTCGACGACCTGCGCGAAGACGACCACGACCACTCGCAGCACCTCCACACGGCCTACGAGAGCGTCACCTTCACCTCCGACCGCCCGCTGTCGCCGCGGCGGCTGCTCGCGTTCCTGGAACAGCGCCCGCCCGGCCTCTACCGCGTGAAGGGCCACGTGAACCTGGGGCCGCGCGCACGGTTCGGGCTGCACACCGTGGGCGCGTTCATCCAGCTCGACCGCTCCGCCTGGCCCGCCGGACGTCCGCGCCGCACCGAACTCGTGCTCATCGGCGCCGGCCTCGACGCCGACGACGTCACGCGGCGCCTCACCGAGTGCGTGGCCGAGGGCGACAAGATCGACGAACGAGGCCTGCTGCGGATCTTGCGTTACCTCGACGAACCGGCGGCTGACCAGGGCGAACCGTCCCTCGAGGACTGACGGCGCCACGCCGAACACCGCGAAACGCACGAATTCCGCCGCACCGCGACGAAAGATGGCTGTGACGAAGGAATGAAGCTGAACCGGCCTCCCAGGAGGACTGTTCCATGGCGACCATCCCCACAGTCCACACCGCGACGCGCTGGTACCTCGTCGGCGCCCTGCCCGACGACGCGCCCGTCGCCCACCTCATGACCCGCGCCGGCGACCTGCGCTACCGCCGCTCCGTCTGCGGCGACCGCGAATCGCGCACCTGGACGCCGATCGACCTCACGGCCCCCGGCACCGGCGACGTCACGCCGTGCCCGGACTGCGCGGCGACCCTCTCGGGCGCACCGCCGGGCGGCGGCGATCAGCTGGCCTTCGACCTGCCGTTCGAGTGAGCGGCGAGGTCTTCGGCGTACTGTGCCGATCGTTACCAATCCGACCACAGCCACGGCCGAATGGCTTCTTGACAACGGTTACGTTGCCGCGTGGGGTCGGCCTACTTTTGGCCGGATTGGTAACAGACGCTCTCCGGGTCGTTCTCGTGCGGCGGGAACGCGGCGACGCGCCGGTAGCCCCCGCGCTCGTACAGCCGCATCGCCGCGGGTTGCCGCAGGCCCGTCTCGAGCCGCATTCCGGCGGCGCCGGACCGGAGGGCCACGTCCTCGGCGGCGGCCACGAGGGCGGCGGCGAGCCCGCTCCCGCGAGCCGGCGGAGCGACGTACATGCGGTTGAGCAGGCACCACCCTTCGACCTCGGGCTGAACGGCGCAGCAGCCCAGCGCGACGCCGTCGCCGGTGCCCAGCAGGTAGTGGGTGCCGGGAGGCAGCGGGGACGGGCGGGCGTCCGGCGGCAGCTCGTAAACGGCGACGAGTTCGGCCGTCATGGCGGCGACGAGGGTGTGCAAACCGGATCGGTGGCCTCGCACGGCTCGATGTCCACGCGCCTCAGGTCTTCTTCGCGCGGCTCGGCGCCACGCGCGGTGGCTCGCCCGGCATCTTCGGGTACACCGGCGGCCAGGGGGCGTCCATGAGGCCCGACGCGAGATCCGAGCGCGACAGCTCCAGCAGCGGCTCGATCGACTGCGGCCGGTCGTTCGCACCGGCCCACGGGTCGCCGTGCTGGGCCACGAGGGCGGGTACGGAGGACAGGGTCAGCGTGTCCGGAGTGACGGTGGCGAGGTCGGCCCAAGAGATCGGCGTCGACACCTGGCCGCCGACCCGCGGGCGGACGCACCACGCGCCGAAGACCGTCTTGTGCGGGGCGTTCTGGTTGAAGTCGACGAAGACGCGCGCGCCGCGTTCTTCCTTCCACCACTGGGCCGTGATGAGGTCCGGGTGGCGGCGTTCGAGGGCCCGCGCGAGGGCGACGGCGGCTGCGCGCACCTGGTAGCCGTCCCAGCGGGGTTCGAGGATGGCGTAGAGGTGCAGGCCGCGCGAGCCGGAGGTCTTCACGTGGACCTCGATGCCCAGCTCGGTCAGGAACTCGCGCACGAGCACCGCCGCGTCCCGCAGCTGCGGGAAGCCGATGCCGGGTGACGGGTCGAGGTCGATGCGCAGCTCGTCGGCGATGTCGAGGGACGCGGCGCGGTTGGGCCACACGTGGAAACCGAGGCAGCCCTGGTTCACGGCCCACAGCACGTGGGCGAGGTCGGCGGCCACGAGGGCGTCGCTGGTGGTGCCGTTGGGCGTGGAGACGACGGTGGTGGTGAGCCACTCGGGCGCGGTTTTGGGCACGCGCTTCTGGAACCAGCTCTTGCCACCGGCGCCGTCCGGGTAGCGCTCCAGCAGCAGGGGCCGGCCGCCGAGGCGATCGAGCAGCGGACCGGCCACGGCCTGGTAGTAGCGCACGAGGTCGAGCTTCGTCTCGCCGCGCTCGGGGAAGTACACCTTGTCCGGGCTGGAGATCGTCAGCTCGACGCCGTCGAGCTCCAGGACCACCCCGCTCATCTCGCCTCCCCGAACAACGTCGCCAGCTCGGCCGGCGGCGCTTCCTCCAGCTGCGCGTACGTGCACGAAGCCGGATCACGGTCGGGGCGGAAGCGCACGAGCCGCCCGCCGTGGCGGAACCGGCCGCCCTGCAGGTGCTCGTAGCGCACCTCCGCGACCCACTCGGGCCGCACGGCCTCCCATGACAGGTCCTTCTGCGGCGCCCAGCGGCTGTTCGCGCCGGGCCGGCGGCCGGGCTCGGGCTCGTACTCGGCCCAGGTGCGCCACGGGTGGCCTTCCAGCGCGTTCTCCCGCAGGGGCGCAAGCTCGTCGACCAGCTCACGGCGCCTTTTGGCCGTGAAGCTGCTGGCCACGCCGACGTGGTGCAGCGCGCCGGCGTCGTCGAACAAGCCGAGCAGCAGCGAGCCGACGCCCTGGCCGTCCTTGTGCCAGCGGAACCCGGCGACGACGCAGTCGGCCGTGCGCTCGTGCTTGACCTTCCACATCACGCGTTTGTCCTGCTCGTACGGCTGATCGGCGGGCTTGGCCATGACGCCGTCGAAGCCCGCGCCCTCGAAGCGGGTGAACCAGTCCTCGGCCGTGTCCGGATCTGTGGTCAGCGGGGTCAGGTGGACGCGCTGCAGGCCGCCGCTCGGGTTGTCGCCGAGCAGGTCTTCCAGGATCCGCCGGCGCGTGCTGAACGGCTCAACCGTGAGGTCGCGGTCGCCCAGTGCCAGCAGGTCGAACGCCACGAAGCTCGCCGGCGTCTCCTCGGCCAGCTTCCGCACGCGGCTCGCGGCCGGGTGCAGCCGCAGCTGCAGCGACTCGAAGTCCAGGCCGCGCGGCGTGACCAGCACGATCTCGCCGTCGACCACGCACTTCTCCGGCAGCGCGTCGCCCAGCAGCTCGACCAGCTCGGGGAAGTAGCGCGTGAGCGGGCGGTCGTTGCGCGAGCCCAGCTCCACCTCGGCGCCGTCGCGGAACACGACGCAGCGGAACCCGTCCCACTTGGGCTCGAACCAGAGCCCCTCGGTCCTGGGGACCTCGTGCACGGCCTTGGCGAGCATCGGCCGCACCGGCGGCATCACGGGAAGCTCCACGCGCCGATCGTAGGCCGCGTCGCGGCTGACCAGCACCGGTTTGACTTTCCTCGCCCGTTCGGGAAGAAGTTTCCCCGCTGCGGCGAAGACATGGTGAAAGCTGTCCCCGACTGGGAGGAAACCCGCGTGAGCGAGGCAGAGACATGACCGCATCGGTGGGTGACGCCGAACTGGCCGCGCGGTTCCGGCTGGAGCCCGAGGCGTTCACCGAGGTGCACGACCGCTACTACCCCGCCGTCCACCGCTACGTCGCGGCGCGGCTCGACTCCCGCGACGCCGAGGACGTCACGGCGGAGACGTTCCTGATCGCGTTCGACCGGCGGCAGAAGTTCGACGACACGCGCGGCGAGCTGCGGCCGTGGTTGTTCGGGATCGCCACGAACCTGGTGGCGGGGCACCACCGCAAGGAAGCGCGCCACTACCGGGCCCTGACGCGGCTGGGGGTCGCGCCAGAGCTCGGTGAGGGCCACGAAAGCCGTGTGGTCACAGCGATCGCCGCGCGTGGCACGCTCGCGGCCGCGCTGGCGAAGCTCCCGCGAGGCGAACGCGACGTGCTGCTGCTCGTGGCGCTTGCTCAACTTGATTACGCCGAGGTGGCGCTGGCCCTCGGCATCTCCTCCGGCACGGTCGGCTCCCGGCTGCACCGCGCCCGTCAGAAGCTCGCTCTGATCCTGGCCCCGGAGGCTCGCGATGAATGACCTGCAGAAGCTCGAAATGCTGCTCGCCCCCGACGACCCGACGCCCGCCGCCGTGGCGCAGAGCCGCCGCCGGTTGCAGGAGCGGACCGCCGGCAAGCCCGCCCGCGGCCTCACCGCGAGGCCGGTCCGGGGGCTGCGCGCGGCGTGGCTGGCCGGAGGGACCGGCGCCATCGCGGCCGCGGCCGTCGCTGTCGCGGTGTTCAGCGCGGCCCCGGCCCCGCCCGTTGTCCAGTCCGGGCCGCAGGTGCTGCTCGCCGCCGCGACCGTCGCCGAGCGCTCGCCCGACTCGACGGGCACCTACTGGCACGTGACGATCACCGAGACCGGCCTGGGCGCGGCCGTCACGGACTACTGGGTCAAGCCCGACGGGCACTGGTGGTTCCGCGGCGTGAAGACCGGCGGGAAGGCGATGCCGATGCCCGGCTCGCAGCCGTTCTCGCTCGTGGGCGTGCACCTGACCTACGCCCAGCTGCGCGCTCTGCCCACCGACCCGGCGGCGCTCAAGGCGTGGATCGCCGAGGCCGAGACGCACAGCGCCGCGCGGACGAGCGGCGGCCCGTTCACGGCCGCCGAGCAGGACCGGGCGACGTTCGAGTCGCTGGTCTCGCTGGTGTCCACGCTGCCGGCGCCGCCGGCGGTGCGGGCCGCGGCGTTCCGGGCGATCTCCGAGTACCCGGGCGTCGGCACGCTCGGCGCCGTGCCGGGCGGGCAGGGCCTGACGATCCCGCCGGACGGCCTGCGCCTCGTCGTCGACCCCGCCACGGGTCGCGTCAACGCCACTTCCGTCTACGTCACCGCCGACGGCGCGCAGTACCTCATCGTGCCGCCCGGCACCGCCCGCGTCGACGCGGGCTGGACGGACATTCCGCCGCAGTAGGTCACGGACGGGTGCGGCCGGCGGGGAACACTCGCGCCGGCCCGCCCGCCAGTGCCCGGCAGATGCCGCGCGCGGCCGCCATCACCACGGGCGCCAACGCTCCCGGCTGCGTGCTGCCGGCACGCACCACAAGGGACACTGCCGCCGCGACCGTGCCATCGGCGGTGAAGACCGGGGCGCCGACGGAGAGGGCGTCGACGGTCACCTGGCCGTCGCTGACGGAGTAGCCGAGCTTGCGGACCTCGGCGAGCGTGCGGCGCAGCCGAATCGGGTCGCAGACCGTCTTCGGCGTGTAGCTGTGCAGGGGCGCTCCGAGCACTTCTTCCTGCACGGCCGCGGGCGCGTGGGCGAGCAGGACGAGGCCGACGCCCGTGGCGTGCAAGGCGAACCGGCCGCCGACGCGGGTCCAGACCGGCACGGCGTCGCGCCCGGCGATGCGTTCGACGAACACGACCTCCAGGCCCTCGCGCACGGCGAGCTGCACGTTCTCGTGCGTGACCTCGTACAGGTCCTCCAGGAACGGCATCGCCGCGTCGCGCAGGCCGAGCCCGCGCGGAGCGAGCGACGCGACCTCCCACAGCCGCAGCCCGATGCGGTAGCGCCCGGCCGCGTCGCGTTCCAGCGCGCCCCACTCGACGAGCTCGGCCGCGCGCCGGTGCGCGGTCGCGAGGGAGACGCCGGAACGCCGGGCCAGCTCGCTGAGGCTGAGGTCCGCGGCGTCCGGGGTGAAAGCCTCGAGCAGCGCCAGCACCTTGCTGGTCACGGAGGTGCCCGTCGCCGGGGCTTGCCGGGTCATCGCCTCACGCTACCCGCGGATTCACAGATCCAGAACGAGTCGCGCGCCGGCGCAGCGCGACACGCAGATCATCATCACGTCACCCGCCTCGCGCTCCGGGCCGGTGAGCACGGAGTCGCGGTGGTCCGGTACCCCCGCGAGCACGCCGGTCTCACACGTACCGCACGTACCTTCCTGGCAGGAGGACAACACGGGCACGCCGGACTCTTCGAGCACCGACAGGATCGAGCGGTCCGCCGGTACCGCCAACGTCCGGCCCGACTGGGCGAGCTCGACCTCGAAGGCGTCGCGCGGACCGGTGTCGGGGAGCGCCGTGAACCGCTCGATGTGCAGCAAATCGGGCGCACACCGCTGCTCGACGGCCGCCAGCAACGGTTCCGGGCCGCAGCAGTAGACGGCCGCGCCCGGTGCCGCGGCCAGCGCCGCGTCGAGGTCGAGCAGTCCGCGCTCGTCCTGCGGCACGAGCTCCACGCGTTCGCCGTAGCGTTCGCCCAGTTCCGCGGCAAAGGCCATCGACGCCCGCGTGCGGCCGCCGTAGAGCAGACGCCACTCGGCACCCGCCGCCTCGGCCGCGGCCAGCATCGGCACGAGCGGCGTGATGCCGATGCCACCCGCCACGAACAAGTAGCGCGGCGAAGGCACCAACCCGAAGTGGTTGCGCGGGCCGCGCACGCGCAGCCGCTCGCCACCGGTCAGTCCGTGGACGTGCGCCGAGCCCCCGCGTCCGGACGGCTCGTGCAGCACGGCCACCTGCAGCACCGACCGGTCGGCCGGATCACCGCACAGCGAGTACTGCCGCACGAGATCTGGGCCCAGCACGAGGTCCACGTGCGCACCGGGCTCCCACGCCGGCATCGCCGCGCCGGCCGGGTCGCGCAGGGTCAGCCGGACGACGCCGTCGGCCAGCCGTTCCGGGGCCGCCAGCACCACGTCGAGCTCCAGCTCCGTGGCCAGGACGCTCATCGTCTCCTCCTCCAAACCGCTCAGACAGCGACGGCCACGCGCTCAGGCGGGACCACCGGCACCGACGGACCGCCGTGCCCGACGGGGTGGGCCAGCAGCCAGTCCCACAGCTCGACCGGGTCCTCCGACTCGTGCTCGGCCCCGCAGTGACAAACGCCGACGAGCACGTCCGTGCCGAGCTTCCAGTGGATGCGCACCACGTTCTCGCCCCGCAGCATCGCCACGCGCTCGCTCACGACGACACGACCTGCGCGCTCTCGCCGGCCGCCATCTTCTTGAGGATGCGGCGCGCCGCCAGCCCGCCCGTGTCGATGTTGACCGAAAGCTCCTGGTACCCCTCGGGTTCCGCCTCGATGACGCGTTCGAGGATGTCGAGCGCCCGCACGTCCTGCAGCACGACTGTGCGGTTGTTCTCCGCGAGGAAATCGGACACATCGGTGTCGTCGAGCGCGAAATCCCTTGCCACGGCCCAGAAGTCGTGCGTGCTGTGCTCGGTCTCCGGGGTGATCGCGTAGACGACCTCGACGTGGAAGCCGTCGGGGTCGGTGCCGTCCTCGTTCGGCAGCACACCGACGGGCGCGATGCGGCTGTGCAGCAGGTACAGGCACGGCGGGTGGTACTCGATGTCCTGCCAGCGCGTGATCCGGCCTTCGATGCCCGTGGACTTCGCGTAGAACGACGGGCACTCGGCGTCGGCCATGTGGCGGCTGACGTAGATGATGCCGCGGTCCTCGTCGACCTCCGTGGTGATCGGCGTGTTCGCGACCTCCGGCGTGCCGATGTAGCCGCCGTGCAGGTAAGTCTCGTGCGAGAGGTCGAGCAGGTTGTCCACCAGCAGCTCGTAGCGCGCGGCGAGTGGTTCCATGCCGCTCACGCTGGTGTAGGCCGGGTCCGCGAGCCACGGGGCTCGCGGAATGGTGGACTCGTCGGCCAGCTCGCGCTCGCCGATCCAGACCCACACGAACGAGTCCTGCTCCACCACCGGGTAGGACGAAACCCTTGCGGTGCGCGGAATCCGGGCCTGGCCGGGAACGAACACGCACGAGCCGGCGCTGTCGTAGGTGAAGCCGTGGTAGCCGCAGACGATCTTGTCGCCGTCGAGCCGGCTCTCCGAGAGCGGGTAGCGACGGTGCACGCAGCGGTCGGCCAGAGCGACGACGTCGCCGGATTCGGTGCGGTAGAAGACGATCGGCTCGCCGAGCACGGTCCGGGAAAACAGCTCCCGGCCCACTTCGCGGCCGTATGCGGCGACATACCACTGGTTTCGGGCAAACGCTGCCATCGACGCCTCAGAGCTCCTTCGGTCGGGGTCGGCTTCCGAAGCTCTCACCGCGGTGCGCGGGGGACCATCCGGGTTTTCACTCACTGAAAGACTCTCATCGTCACGAAATCACCCCTTCCCACAGCGCGGGGGCGGACGTACAGTCGGCGGCATCGTTATTTCGGGTACCGGAACGTACGGGGACCAAAATGACCACCAACGACACTGAGACCTTCGACGAGCTGGGCCCGGAGGCGGGCCTCGGCGAGGTCTTGCTGGCACTGGGCGGGCGCTTGACCCGGCTCCAGACGGAGCTGCTCGCCGAGCTCGAACTGCCGCTCACCATCCGGCAGTACCGGATCCTGTCGCGGGTCGGGAGCGGCCACACGTCGCTCACGGCGCTGTGCAAGCTCGCGCACCGCAACCCGTCGACGATGTCCGAAAGCGTCGACAAGATGGTGAACCAGGGCTTACTCTCGCGCCGCCCCTCGGCCACGAGCCGGCGCACGATGCAACTCGAGCTCACCACCAAGGGCGTCAACGCGCGGGACACCGCCCGGCGCACCCTCGACAAGTTCGCGGCCGAGCTGACCGCGGGCCTCACCCCCGAGATGCGCGACCAGCTGCTGCCCGCGCTCTCGCAGCTCTACTTCGGCGTCCAGGGCAACCTGGACGACCGGTGACGGAAGAAGACCCAAGGGGGGTCAGCACCACCGCACGACACCGGGTCGGAACCGTTTGACGCTGGGCCATTCGGCCCTGCGCCACGAGGTTTCGAACCGGACGGCTTCGAGCCACCGGCCGACGTCCCTCGGCCTCCGGACCGCCGGGCTTCCGAGCCGGGCGCCTTCGGAGTACCGCCGCGGGCGGAGGTGTCGAAGCCATCGGATGGCAACCGATCAGCCCGATACGACCGGAACGCAGACCGACGGCTCACCAGCCCGCCGGCCTGCTCAACCGGATCGCTGAACCGCGATGGGTTGCCGGCCAACGGGCTCCGCGCCGCGCGACCACCGCGTCGAGCGGCGCGAAGCCACCGGGTAGCACAGCCGCCGCCTACGAGCTGCTGGGTTTACAAGCCCTGGGTTGTTCCAAGCCGCTGGGTTTCAAAGAGCCACAAGGAGGTGGCCCCACATGCCCCCGTCCCCCGCGACCTCGTCCCACTCCCTGCTCTCCCGCCTCGACGAGTCGGCGTTCACCGCACGGCACCTGAGGATCTACGTAACCGTCCTCATCGGACATTTCCTGTGCGGGTTCGTGATCAACCTGACCGGCGTGATCCTGCCGGGCGTCATCAAGACCTTCCACCTCACCAGCGAGTCGGCCGGGGTGTTCTCCTCGGCGCTGTTCGCGGGCATGCTCGTGGGCGCGGCCGTCGCCGGCACGGTGTCCGACCGGTTCGGCCGGAAGGTGCCGCTGTCGATCACGGTGATCGTCTACGCCGTGTTCTCACTGGCCGCGGTGTTCGCACCCAGTTTCGGCGCGTTGGTCACGTTCCGCGCGCTGCAGGGAATCGGGCTCGGCGCCGAGATCGCCGTGGTCCTGCCCTACATCGCCGAGTTCGTGCCCTCGCGCCACCGCGGCCCGCTCGTCACCGCGGCCACGGCGGCGTGGCTGATCGGGCTGCCGACGGCGGCCGCGGTCGGCACCGCGGTGGTGCCGGCGTTCGGCTGGCGCGCCATGTTCGTGATCGCCACCGTGCCGGTGCTCGTCGGCGTGTTCATGCTGGCGACGCTGCCAGAGTCGGTCCGCTACCTGCTGCGCCGCGAGCGCCTCGCCGACGCGGCGGCCATCGTCAGCGGCCTGTGCCGAGGCGGCAACCCCACCGAAGCCCCCGCCGCCCGGCACGCGGCACCCGAGACCGGCGGCACCGTGCGCACGCTCGTCGCCCGGCACTACCTGCGCTACACGATCGCCATCTGGTTCATGGAGGTCTGCGCCGGCGCGTTCCTCTACGGGCTCTCGAGCTGGCTGCCGTCCGTGCTGGAAGGCCAAGGCGTGGACCTGCTCAAGAGCTTCGGCTACACGGCGATCATCACGGCCGCCGGCGTGGTCGGCGCGATCCTCGCCGGGCAGCTGATCAACCGGATCGGCCGGCGCGTCGTCCTCGGCGGGGCATTCGTCCTCAGTGGACTGTTCTGCCTGGCCTGGGGCACCACGTCGGCGACCGGCGCGGTGATCGTGCTCGGCTCGCTGGCCACGTTCTTCGGCAGCGGCCTGGCCGGCAGCACGCTCTTCGCCTACGCCAGCGAGCTCTACCCCACGGCGAGCCGCGCGACCGGGCTCGGCTGGGCGGCCGCGTGGCAGAAGGTCGGCGGCCTCATCATGCCCGTGCTCGTCGGGTTCATCCTGGCGGCGCACGCTTCGCAGTTCCTGTTCTTCCTGGTCTTCGGGATCATCTCGATCCTCGCCGGGATCGCCGCGCTCGTGGCGACCTTCGAGACCCGCGGCCGCACCGTCGAGCAGATCACGAGTGAGATCACCGGCGAAGGGGCGCCCGCCGCCCTGACCCCGGCGCGCTCCTGACTGACCGAGCAACACCGAAAAACCGAACCCACCACAAACACAGTGGAGGAATCCATGACGATCGACCACGCCCCGGCACCCGCCGGTGCGGGCCTGTCCCCCGAGGACCTCGCGGAGCTGCAGCTGCGGCACCGCAAGATCCGCGACGCGATGGCCGAGCAGGGCCTCGACGTCGTACTCGCCTACGGCCCGGCCTGGCGGCGCGAGAACATCCGCTACTTCACCGACGTGACCCCGGCCGGCAGCGCCGCGCTCGTGGTGTTCCCCGCCGAGGGTGACGCGGTGGCGTTCTCGACCCGGCCTTCGGACCTCGCGGCGTTCACCGCGCAGGGCTGGGTCGGCGAGGCCCGGCGGCTGGACCCGGCGAACCCGGCGGAGCTGGGCGTGGTCCTCAAGGAGCTGGCGCCGCGGCGCATCGGCATCGCCCACCACGAGCTCGTGCCGCTCGTGCTCATGGAGACGATCCGCGCCGCGGCGCCGGGCGCCGAAGTCGGGTCGGCCACCAAGCTGCTCGACACCGCGCGGCTGGTGAAGAGCGAATGGGAGCTGGCCCGGATGCGCCGCAGCGCCGTGGTGTGCGCGGCCGGCTGGGAAGCGTTCGTGGACGTGCTCGAGCCGGGGCTGCCGGAGTACCGGATCGTCGCGGAGGTCGAGGCGCGGCTGAAGAACCTCGGTGCCGAGGACAACTTCATGCTCATCGCTTCGGGCCGCGACGAGGTGCGCGGCATGACCCCGCCCGGCGACCGGCTGCTCGAAGCGGGCGACATGGTGCGGACCGAGCTCACGCCCAAGATGGACGGTTACTGGCTGCAGATCTGCCGCTCCGCCGTGGTGGGCAAGGCCGACGACGGGCAGCGCAAGTCGTTCGACCTGTTCAACGAGGCCGTCGAGGCCGGCATCTCCGTGGTGCGCCCGGGCATCACCGCCCACGAGGTGGCGGTGGCGGAGAACGACGTGTTCCGCAAGTACGGCTACGGCGAGTACTGCTCCAGCAACTACACCCGCGTGCGCGGCCATGGCCACGGCCTGCACCTCGACGAGACGCCGATCATCGAGGGCAACCACACCGTGCTGCCCGAGAACTCCGTGTTCATCATCCACCCCAACACCTACACGCCGCTGGCCGGCTACCACGTGCTCGGCGACCCCGTGCGCGTGACCGCCGACGGCTGTGAAGTGCTGATCACGACCGAACGGAAGCTGTTCGAGACAGGAGACGTGGCGTGAAACGAGGTCTGCACGTACTCGACCCCGCGGAAACCCCCGACCAGGAGTGGGGCGACCGCGTCGCCGCGCTCCAGAAGGCCATGGCGGCCCAGGGCGTCGACGTCGCGTTCGTCTACGCCGACGTGTCCCGCTCCGACGACCTCGCCTACCTGACCAACCTGTGCCTCTACTGGAACGAAGGCGTGCTGGCGATCCCCGCCGAGGGACCCGTCACGTTCCTCACCAAGCTGTCGCTGCGGGTGCAGAACTGGATGAAGGCCTCGTCGAAGGTCACGGAGTTCAGCGGCGGCAAGAACTTCGCCGACCTCGTCGCGAAGTACCTGCTGGGCAAGAAGAACGGCACCGTCGGCCTGGTCGACGCCGCGCTGTGGCCCGCCGACGTGGCCGACGAGATCGTGGCCGCGGTGCCCGGCTGGCAGGTCAAGCGCCTCGGTAGCCTGGTCCGTGAGCAGCGGCTCATCCCGTCGGCGGCCGAGACCGAGCTGCTGCGCGCGGCCGGCCGCATCCTCGACGACGCCGCGGCCAAGGCGACGGTAGAGGGCAGCACCGCCGGCAGCCGTGTCGAGACCGTGGAACGCGCCTTGCGCGGCGGCGGTTTCCTCGACCTGTACCCGAGCTCGCTGTCCACTTCGGACGGCGTGACGTCCTTCGGCGTCACCGGGCAGTACCGCATGAACTGGGTGTACTCGAGCCGCGTCCTCGGTGACGGCGCGGGCTGGCCGGCCGCGATCAAGGACGCGCTGACCGCGGCCATCGCGGCAGCCAAGGCCGGCGCGAGGATCGGCTCACTCGCCGAGGCCGCCGCGCCCGCGCTGGCGAAGCTGCCGGACGGCGCCAAGGCCGAGGTCCGCTGGGTCAACCAGGCCGATCTGTCCACGAGCGGCGAGTTCCGCGCCCAGGACCCGGCTGCCGTACTGGCCGACGGCGAAGCGGGCGCGGTGTCCGTGGAGGTCGCCTTCGCCGACGGCGGCAACGCGGCCGTGGCCGAGACCGTCCGCGTCACCGAAGGCGAACCCGAACACCTGACAGGAGCACAGCGGTGAGGATCCTTTCCAACGGCGACATCGAGCAGGTGCTCACCGCCGGCGAGACGCTCGACGCGCTGGAGACGGCGTACAAGGAGCTCAACGCCGGCCAGGGCGCCAACCGGCCGCGCAACCACACGTACTTTCCGGTCGAGGACAGCCGCCACCCCGGCTTCCGCTTCCGGTTCAAGTCGCAGGAGGGCGGCAACGTCTCCAGCGGCGTGTGGGCGCTGCGGATCACGTCCGACATCGCGGGCGTCGAGACGCTGCCCAGCGGCGTGCAGCGCCGGCGGCTCATCCCGGCCGCACCCGGCGGCCGCTACGTCGGGCTCGTCACGCTCTACAGCCTGACCACGCTCGAACCGCTCGCCATCATGCACGACAGCTTCATCCAGAAGATGCGCGTCGGCGCCACTTCGGCGCTCGGCATCCGCGAACTGTCCAACCCGGACGCGACCGTCGCGGGCATGTTCGGCTCCGGCTGGCAGGCCGAGGCACACCTGGAGTGCCTGCTGATGGTGCGGCCGAACATCGAAGAGGTCCGCGTCTACAGCCCCACGGCGGAGCACCGCGAACAGTTCGCGAAGGTGTGGAGCGAGAAGACCGGTCGCAAGATCGTGGCCGTCGACGAGCGGCGCGACGCCGTGGCGGGCTGCCAGATCGTCACCTGCGCCACCGCGGCCATGGAAGCCTGCTTCGACGGCGCCTGGCTCGAACCCGGCACCCACGTCACGGCGATCACCTCGCCCGACGGCACCGCCACCCGGCGCGAGCTGGACGACACGACGTTCGACCGCGCCGACCGCATCACCGTGCTCTCGCGCGAGCAGGTGCACCACGACAAGCAGTACGACATCCTCGGCCCGGTCAACCGCGGCCTGAAGTCGTGGGACGACATCCGCGAGCTCGGCGACCTGCTGCTGGGCGAGGCTCCAGGCCGCACGAGCGCCGACGACATCACCGTGTTCGCCAACAACACCGGCATGGGCGTCCAGTTCGCGGCCGTCTGTGCGCGGGCGCTGGCGCTGGCCGAGGAGCGCGAGCTCGGGCACACGGTGCCGACCGACTGGTTCCTGGAAGAGACGAGCCCGTGACCGGTTCCCGCCGCACACCACCGGATCCACGAGCGGAGAATCTCCATGGGCAGTGAACATCGCGTCGGAGGCAAGATCATCACCTTCGGCGAAAACGTGAACACCGACGTCATCATCCCCGGCCGCTACCTCGTGAGCATCGACCCGGCGGAGCTCGCCGAGCACGCCTTCGAGCCGCTGGGGCCGGAAACTCAGGCGCGGCTTCGCGCGAGCGACGTCGTCGTCGCCGGCCGCAACTTCGGCTGCGGCAGCGCGCGGGAGCAGGCCGCCACGTGCCTGATCGGCGCCGGGATCAAGGCGGTCGTCGCGGCCTCCTTCTCCCGCGTCTTCTTCCGCAACGCCATCAACACCGGGCTCGTCGCGGTCGAGTCGCCCGCCGCGGCGGAAGCGGCCGCCGACGGCGGCGAGATGTGGGTCGACTACGACGCGGGCACGGTCGAGGTGGGCGGGCAGACCTTCCCCTTCAGCCCGTACCCGCGGGTGCTGCGGGAGATCATGGCCGACGGCGGCCTGATCCCGCACCTGATGGCGAGCTTCGCGGGAGGAAAGCAGTGACCGCCAAGACCTTCGCGCAGAAGGCGATCGAACGCGCGTCCGGGGTCGCGGACCTCATGCCGGGCCAGATCGTCGACGCGTTCCCCGACCTGTACATGAGCCACACCGCGAGCTGGCGGTGCATCCGCACGCTGGAGAAGATGGGCGTCGAAGAGCTTTACGACGTCAACCGCGTGGCCATGGTGATGGACCACCTGTCCCCCGCCATGAACGCGAAAACGGCCGCGGACCACGCGTTGTGCCGCGAGTTCGCGCAGAAGATGGGCGTGAAGAACTTCTTCGACGTCAACAGCGGCATCGCGCACATCGTGCTCATGGAGCACGGGCTCGTGCGGCCCGGCCAGTTCATCATCGGCACCGACTCGCACTCCACGATCTACGGCGCGCTGGGCGCGTTCGGCACCGGCGTCGGGTTCAGCGAGATCACCGCGGCGTGGGTGACCGGCAAGCTGTGGGTCAAGGTGCCCGAGTCGGTGCGGATCGTGATCGACGGCGACCTCGCCCCGGGCGTCTACGCCAAGGACATCATGCTCAAGCTCATCGGCGACCTCGGTGCCGACGGGCTCACCTACGAGTCGGTCGAGTTCTCCGGTTCCTACGTCGAGGGCATGTCGGTTTCGGAACGCATGACGTTCTGCAACCTGGCCATGGAGATGGGCGCGAAGAACGCCTTCGTGGCCCCGGACGACACCACGCTCGCCTACCTCGACGAGGCCGGCGTGCCGCGCGACGAGCTGGACATCCTGCTGCCGGACGAGGGCGCCACCTACCGCGCCACCGTGCACCTGGACGGGCCCACGCTCTCGCCGCAGATCGCCGTGCCGCACACGGTCGACAACGTGGTCGGCGTCGGTGACGTCGCCGGCACGAAGCTCGACCAGGTCTTCATCGGCTCGTGCGCCAACGCCAAGTACGACGACCTCGTGATCGCGGCCGACGTGCTGGCCGGCCACCGCGTGGCCCCGGGCCTGCGGCTGATCGTCACACCGGCGTCGGCGAAGATCATGGCGCAGGCTTCGGACAGCGGCGTGCTCACGAAGCTGATCCAGGCCGGCGCGATGATCACCAACCCCGGCTGCGGGGCGTGCGCGGGCAACGGCGGCGCGATGGCCGACGGCGAGACCACGCTGTCGACCGCGAACCGCAACTTCCAGGGCCGCATGGGCAGCTACGACTCGAAGATCTTCCTGTCGAGCCCGGCCACGGCCGCGGCGTCGGCCATCCGCGGCGTGATCACCGACCCCCGCGAGATCGTCGCGACGGCGGTGGTCGCGTGAACCTCGTCGAGAAGATCCTCGCCCGCGCGAGCGGCCGCGACTCCGTGGAGCCCGGCGAGATCGTGGTGGCCAAGGTCGACCGCCTGATCATGCACGACCTGTCGGGGTACCTCACCTCGCAGGTGTACGAGAAGCGCGTGAACGTGCCCATCCCCGACCCCGAGCGGGCCGTGATGGTGTTCGACCACCACTTCGCACCACCGACCGAACAGCAGGCGGACGTGCTGCAGCACAACCGCCGGTGGGCCCGCAAGCACGGCCTGAAGCTGTACGACTGCGGCAACGGCAACCTGCACCACGCCGTGGTGCGCAACGGGCACATCAAGCCGGGCATGATCGTGGTCGGGTCCGACAGCCACACGCCGGTGCACGGCACGATGGGCGCGCTCGCGGTGGCGCTCGGCAACGACTCCCACGCCGGAACCGTGCTGCCGTACGGCAAAGCGTGGTTCAAGGTGCCGGAGACGACCAGGGTCCACCTCGAAGGGACGCCGAAGCCCGGCGTCACTCCGCGCGACATCGCGCTGTGGCTGGTCGGCCGCATCGGCGAGGGCGAGCTGAACTACCGGGCCGTGGAGTTCGGCGGCCCGTACGTGCGCGGACTGTCCTTCTGGGACCGCTGGCTCTTCCCGCTGCTGTGTGTGGATCTCGGTGCCAAGTGCAGCTTCGTCGAGCCGGACGAGGTCACCGAGGCGTTCGTGCGCACGCTGCCCGGCGGCGACGCCGGCCTGCTGGTGCACGGTGATGGCGAGGAAGCGGCGCAGGTGCTGCGCTTCGACGTCGGCGAGGTCGACCCCACGGTCGCCTGCCCGCCGACCGTCGGCAACGTCAAGCCCGTGGCCGAGGTCGCCGGCACGCCGGTGCAGTACGCGGAGCTGGGCGGCCACGGCGGCGGCCGGCTCGAGGACTTCCGTGCGGCGGCCGAGGTCCTGGCCGGGCACAAGGTGCACCCGGACACGCGGTTCCACCTCGTGCCTTCAAGCCGTGAGGTGTTCGCGGAGGCCGCGCGCGAGGGGCTGGTGCTCGCGCTGCACGAGGCCGGTGCCACGTGGTTCCCGCCCAGCACGGGCTCGAACCAGGCCTACAACATGGGCGCGATGGCGTCCGACGAGACGATGATCTCCACCCACGCCCGCAACTTCCCCGGCCGCAACGGCAGCCCTGACGCATCGATGTACTTGGCGTCTTCGGCAACCGTGGCCGCGTCGGCTGTCGCGGGGGTCATCGCCTCGACCGTCAAAACGGGAGGGAACGCGTGAAGTTCGAGGGCCGCTGCTGGCGGTTCGGGGACAACATCCCGACCGACCGGCTCGTGAAGACCCAGTACGTGTTCGAGCCGATGGAGATCCTCGTGCAGCACGTGCTCGAAGACCTCAACCCGGAGTTCCCGAAGCAGGTGCAGCCCGGTGACATCGTGTTCGCCGGCAAGCACTTCGGGCAGTCCTCGGGCCGCGCCATCGCGACGAAGGCGTTGCAAGCCACGGGAATCGGGTGCGTGGTCGCGGAAACGTTCGCCCGGACGTTCTACCGCAACTGCTTCGAGGTCGGCCTGCCGGCGCTCGAAGTCGGGCTCAACCCCGACTTCGCGGCCGACGGCGACCGCGTGCGCGTGGACCTCACCACCGGTGAGTTCACCAACCTGACCACGCAGACGACGATCCGCGGTGCCGCGGCCGACCCGTTCCTCGTCGACATGCTCGAGGCGGGTGGGCTGATCAGCCTCGCGAAGAACCGGCCGGAGGTGTTCCGCTAGGACGAACGGGAACGGTGAAACCCCCTGGCGGGCAAGGACTTCGCGTCCGCCGGGGGTTTCGTCGTGCCCGCGGTCCGGCGGGAAAACCCGGGCCAAACGATGTTTCTCAACTTCTTGACGCGCGTCGAGATCGAGAGTCACACTGACCGGAGCACAAAGAGGTGCACCTCCCGATGCTTCTCATGGTCGACACCTCGCCCGATTCCAGACCGAGGCGGCAAAATTCCCCCGCGTCCCGGTCTCCCCCCTGGACACAATCGAGGTCTCCCCCGTGCCATGGAAAACTCTCCGCCGGACGCGGTTCGCGTTACCGGCCATCGCTCTCGCCTTCGTCGCCACCGCGTGCGGCTCGGGTGGTGCCGCCTCCTCCGGCGGCGGTGAGACGATCACCCTCGGCCTGCCGGTGCAGGCCACCACCCTCGCGTCGGTCTACCTGGCCAACGACGAGAATCTCTGGAAGCAGCACGGCCTCACCGTCAAGGCCGTCACGTTCAAGGGCGACGCCGAGCTGGCGAAGGCCGTGCTCTCCGGTGACGTCGACGTCGCGGTCGGCTCGCTCACCGGGCCGCTCACGGCCGAGGAAGCCGGCCAGGACGTGAAGGTCATCTACGGCGGCTTCGACATGACGGCGTTCGCCTGGTACGCCGTGCCCGAGATCCACACCGTGGCGCAGGGCAAGGGAAAGAACTGGGGCGTGACCACGATCGGTTCGTCCACCGACCTGCTCACGCGCTTCGCCGCGGCCAAGGCGGGGCTCGACCCCAACAAGGACATCAAGGTCGTGCAGGGCGGCGCCTCGGCGGCGCGGTTCGCGGCCATGAAGGCGGGCCAGCTGCAGGCCAACATCTTCACCGAGCCGCAGACCGTCTACGCGCAGAAGGCCGGCTACAACAAGATCCTGGACCTCAAGGACCTCGTCGACAGCTACCCGATGCACGTCACGTGGAGCAAGCCCGGCTTCGTCGACGACAACCCCGACCGGGCCAAGAAGTTCGTGGACACGCTGTCGCAGGCCATGCAGATGACCAAGGACCAGCCCGACGCCGCGGCCAAGTCGATCGCCAAGGCGCTCAAGATCAGCCTCGACGACGCGAAGGCCAGCATGGCCGAGTGGATCGACCAGCTCTACCCCGACGGCCGCATGCCCTCGGCCAAGGCGATGGACGACTTCTGGCAGATGGGCCTGCAGGGCAAGGTGTTCGCGAAACGGCTGCCCGATTCGCAGTGGCTCGACACCCGCTTCCTGCCCAAGACCAGCTGAACGGAGGACCCGATGGCAGACATCACCTTCGACGGCCTGCAGATCTCCTACCCCGGCAAGGGCGAATCGTTCGTGGCGGTGAACGGGTTCGAAGCGCACGTGCGCGACGGCGAGTTCGTGACGATCGTGGGCGCCAGCGGCTGCGGCAAGAGCAGCGTGCTGCTGGCCGCCGACGGCCTGCTGCGCCCATCCGCCGGCGAGATCCGCATCGGTGACAAGGTCGTCAGCAAGCCGGGCCCCGACCGGGGGGTGGTGTTCCAGGACGCGTCGCTGATGCCGTGGCGCACGATCCTCGCGAACGTCGCGTTCGGACTCGAGATGCAGGGTGTCGACAAGGCGACGCGGCTGGACCGGGCCCGGCACTTCATCGAGCTGGTCGGCCTGGCCGGGCGCGAAGACGCGCACCCGCACCAGCTGTCGGGCGGCATGCGCCAGCGCGTGGGCATTGCCCGCGCGCTGGCCACCGACCCCGAGGTGCTGCTGATGGACGAGCCGTTCGGCGCGCTCGACGCGCAGACGCGCGAGCTGATGGCCACCGAGCTGCTGCGGATCTGGGACCTGGACCGGAAAACGGTACTGTTCGTGACCCACGGCATCGACGAGGCCGTGTTCCTCGCCGACCGCGTGCTCGTGATGGGCGGCAGCCCGAGCCGCGTGGTCGAGGTGATCGAGATCGACCTGCCGCGCCCGCGTGACGCCGCGGTGCGCGCGAGCGAGGCATTCGGCAAGTACCGCACGCACCTGGCCGAGCTGCTCTTCGGCGCGCAGGCCAAGGCGGCGGTGCCGTCATGACGCAGGGCTTGCGCACGCGGCCGCCGCGCCCGGTGGCCGCGGCGCCGCCGAGCCGCGCGGTGGGCCTGCGCTGGCTGCCGCCGGTGCGGGCGCGGTTCGTGCTCGGCAGCGTCGTCGTGGTGCTCGCGCTGTGGCAGCTGGCTGCCTCGACCGGTCTGGTCGACGTGGAGTTCACCAGCACCCCGGTGGCGATCGTCCAGGCGGGCGGCGACCTGCTGAGCTCGGGCGAGCTGTGGGAGAACGCGCAGACGACGCTTGTCGAGTTCTTCACGGGCTTCCTGCTCGCCGTCGCGGTCGGCGTGCCGGTGGGCATGCTGATGGGCTGGAAGCTGCGGATCCGCCAGACGCTGGAGCCGGCGCTGGTCGCCCTCTACGTGACGCCGTCGCTCGCGCTGCTGCCGCTGGTGGTGCTCGCGCTGGGCATCGGCGAGGCCTCGAAGATCGCGATGGTCTTCATCGAGGCCGTGATCACGATCGCGGTGAACGCCATGGCCGGCATCCGCGAGACGGACCCGAAGCTCGTGCAGGCCGCGAGGGCGTTCTGCGCGGGCGGCGGCGCGATGTTCGGCAAGATCCTGTTCCCGAGCGCGCTGCCGACGATCATGGCCGGGCTGCGCCTGGGCGCCGGGCGCGGCGTGATCGCCGTGATCGTGGCCGAGCTGTACGGCGGCACGGACGGCGTGGGACAGCTGATCTCCACGTACGGCCAGAACTTCGACGTCGCCCCGCTACTGTTCCTGACCCTCGTGGTCGGGATCTTCGGGTACATCGTGACCGCGCTGCTGCGCGTGCTCGGTACTGCCGCCACGTCGTGGGAGAGGTGAACCGATGACCACCAGTGTCAGTACCACTGTGCGTCCCCCCAAGCGGCGGCGAGTGCCGGAGAAGGCCATGCCGATCGTGCTCGGCGGCGGTTTCCTCGTGCTGGTCGCCATCCTGTGGCAGATCGCCGTGTGGGCCGGCCTCGTGAACCCCTTCCTCACGTCCTCCCCCGTGCTCATCGCGGGCTCGCTCGGCAACCAGATCGGCTCGGGGCTGCTGCTGCGCAGCCTCGGTACGAGCGCGCTGGAGCTGGTGATCGGCTTCGGGATGGCCGCCGTTGTCGGCGTCGCCGTGGGACTGCTGATGGGCCGCTACCGCTACGTCGACTACGTGGTCGAACCGTACGTGTGGCTGCTCTACTCGGCACCGATCATCGCGTTGTTCCCCTTGCTGGTGCTCATGTTCGGCCTCGGCAGCCCGACGGTCGTCGCCATCACGTTCCTGATGTCGGTGATCCCCGTGATCGTCAACTCCGCGCAGGGCGTGCGCAACGTCGACCCGAAGCTGATCCGCACCGCGGTGTCGTTCGGCGCGGGTGAGACCGCGTTGCTGCGCAAGGTGATCCTGCCCGCATCGGTGCCGACGGTGATGGCCGGGCTGCGCCTGGGCGTGGGCCGCGGGCTCGTCGGCGTGGTGGTGGGCGAGTTCTTCGCGGGCGACGGCGGGATCGGCTACAACATCAGCTTCTTCGCCGGTCACCTCGGCACCACGGACGTGCTCGCCTCGGTGTTCGTGGTGATCGTGGTCGGCGTCCTGCTCAACGTGGGCGCCCGCAAGCTCGAATCCCTCGCCGACTCCTGGCGCACCGAACTCCCCTGACCGCTTTCCAGGAAAGAGGTACCTCGTGAAGCAGATCGCCGCCGACATCGGCGGGACGTTCACCGACCTGACCGCCGTGGACGAGCACGGCGTCTTCAGCACCGCCAAGACCCTGACCACCCCGCACGACCACGCGGAAGGCGTGCTCGACGGGCTCGACAAGCTCGGCGCGCACCTGCCCGACACCGAACTGTTCCTGCACGGCTCCACCATCGCGATCAACACCGTGCTGCAGCGCGCCGGCGCCGCCACCGCGCTGATCACCACCGAGGGCTTCCGCGACGTCTACGAGATCGGGCGCGGCAACCGTTCCGAGCCGTACAACCTGTTCTTCGGCAAGCCCGACCCGCTGGTGCCCCGCCGGTTGCGACGCGAGGTGCGCGAGCGCGTGCTCGTGGACGGCAGCGTGCGCACGCCGCTCGACGTCGCCGCCGCGCGGGAGCTGATCACCGAGCTGAAGTCCTCGGGCGTGCAGTCCGTCGCGGTCTGCCTGCTGCACGCGTATGCCAACCCGGAGCACGAGCTCGAGCTGGGCCGGCTGTTCACCGAGCTGTGGCCCGAGGCGTACGTGACGCTGTCGCACCAGATCATGCGTGAGTACCGCGAGTACGAGCGCACGTCGACCGCGGTGCTCAACTCCTACGTCGGCCCGGTCGTGTCGCGCTACCTCGACTCGCTGACCACGAGGCTGGAGGCCCGGGGCTTCCGCGGACGGCTGCTGATCATGCAGTCCAACGGCGGCATCATGTCCGTCGACACCGCGCGCCAGAGCCCGGTGCGGATGATGGAGTCGGGGCCGGTCGCCGGGGTCATCGGGGCGTCGGCGCTGGCCGCGGGCCTCGACCTGCCGCGGCTGATCTCGTTCGACATGGGCGGCACCACGGCCAAGACCAGCCTGGTCAAGGACGGCCAGGTCGACATCAGCCCGGGCTACTTCATCGGCGGTTACGCGACCGGGCACCCGATGGCGCTGCCCGTGGTCAACATCGTCGAGGTCGGTTCCGGCGGCGGCAGCATCGCGTGGGTCGACCCCGCGGGTGCGCTCAAGGTCGGCCCCGTCAGCGCCGGTGCGGCACCCGGCCCCGCGTGTTACGGCCGCGGCGGCGACCGCCCGACGGTGACCGACGCCAACCTCGTGCTCGGCCGCCTCGGCGCGAGCCGGTTCCTCGGCGGCGAGATGCCGCTCGACCGCGCGGCCGCCGAAGCCGCGATCACGAAGCACGTCGCCGAACCGCTGGGCCTCGACCTGCTGGCCGCCGCGCGCGGGATCGTGACCATCGCCGACGCGCAGATGTCGCTGGCCGTTCGCGCGGTTTCAGTGGAGAAGGGCGAAGACCCGCGCACGTTCGCGCTCGTGGCGACCGGCGGAGCGGGCCCGCTGCACGCCGTGTCCATCGCGCGTGAACTCACCATCGGCACGGTCGTGGTTCCCGTGCTGCCCGGACAGTTCTCGGCCAAGGGCATGCTCTACTCCGAGGTGCGCCACGACCTCACGCGCACGCACCTGGCGAGGTTCGAAGCGTCCACAGTGGAGCAGTACGCGATCACGCTCAAGGCGCTGGGCGCCGAGGCGTGGGCGCGGCTGCGGGCCGACGTCGGCGAGCCGGCGACCGCGCCCGTGCTGCAGCACTTCCTCGAACTGCGCTACCTGGGCCAGGAGTTCACGATTCCCGTGCCGGTGCCCGAAGAGGGACTGTCCACTTCGAACCACGCGGCCGTGCGGGCACTGTACGACGAGATGCACAACCGGCTCTACGGCCACCACGCGTCGGACGAGACGGTGGAGGCCGTCGGTGTCCGCACGGTGATCTCGCTGCCGCTCGAAACGACCGCGGGCAACGCGGCCGAGGTCGAAACCGCCTCGGGCGAGCCCGAGCCGGTCGAGCACCGGCCCGTGGTGCTGCACGGCGGCGGCCCGGAACCCGTGTCCTGTCCCGTCTACGACCGCGAGGCGCTGCGGCCCGGCCACCGGATCACCGGTCCCGCCGTGGTGCAGGAAGCCACGTCCTCGGTCGTGTTCTACGCCGGCGACGTGCTCACCGTCGCGCCCGACCTTTCGCTCGTCGTCTCCGTGGGGAGCCCCGCATGAGGAACACCATCGACCCCGTCACGCTCGAAGTGGTCCGCTGCGCGCTCGTGGCGTACTCCGACGAGATGGCCACCGCGCTGCGCCGCGCCGCCTACAACCCGATGATCTTCGAGGTCCAGGACTACTGCGTGGGCCTGGTGGACACCGAGGGCGAGCTGATCGCCCAGAACCTCGGCGGCCTGCCGATCTTCCTGGCCGACCTCGGCGTCTCCGTGGCCGACGGCATCGAGCGCCACGGCCTCGAGGGCTTCGAACCCGGCGACGCGCTGGTGATGAACTACCCGTACGTCGCGGGCCAGCACCTGAACAACGTCGTGGTCTACACCCCGATCTTCGTCGACGGCAAGGTGGTGGCGTTCCCCGCGGTGCGCGCCCACTGGGTCGACATCGGCGGCTCGCGCATCGGCTTCGGCTCCACCGCCACCACCGACATCTACTCCGAGGGCCTGCAGCTGCGCTCGATCAAGGTGATGAAGGCCGGCGAATGGGACGCCGACGTGATGCAGATCCTCAAGGACAACATCCGCATCCCCGAATCGTCGCTGGGTGACCTGCGCGCTGCCATCGCGGCCTGCCGTCTCGGCGAGCGTCGCATCGCCGAGCTCGCCGAGCGCTACGGCCTCGACACGGTGATGGCCTGCATCACCGAGATGCGCGACCAGTCGGAACGCCTGTCGCGCCACGCGGTCGCGCAGATGGCCGACGGCGAGTACACGGCGTCCGCGTGGATGGACAACGACGGCCAGGACCTCGACAAGCGCATCACGCTCGACCTCAAGGTGATCGTGAAGGGCGAAGAGCTCACGATCGACTTTTCCGACATCAACGAGCAGGTCAAGGGCCCGCTCAACTCCGGCAAGTCGGGCGGTGTCGCGGCCGCGCGGGTGGCATTCAAGATGTTGACCCTGCCGACCCACCCGGTCGACGAAGGGTCCTTCCGCAACCTGCACGTGGTGCTGCCGGAAGGGAAACTACTCAACGCCAAGTCCCCGGCCGCGCTGGGCCAGTGGAGCATTTCGCTGCCGACGGTGGTCGACACGATCATCCGCGCGCTGGCCGACGCGTTGCCCGACCAGGTGCCGGCCGCCCACAAGGGCGACATGTCCGGCTTCACCTTCCACGGCATCGACGAGAAGACCGGCTCGCGGTTCGTGTGCCTCAACATCAACGGCGGCGGCTGGGGCGGGCGTCCCGTCGGCGACGGCCCGAGCGCGTGCGTGTCGGTGTGCCAGGGCGACGTGCGCAACATCCCCATCGAGATCCAGGAAGCGCGTTACCCCTTGGTGTTCACGCGTCACGAGCTGCGCGCCGACAGCGGTGGCGCGGGCCGCCACCGCGGCGGGCTGGGCCTGGAGATCGACGTGGAGCCGCAGCAGGCGATGTTCACCAACATCGCCAACGAGCGCACGACCTGCCCGCCGTGGGGCCTGCGCGGCGGCCAGGCAGGCGCGGTGAACGACACGATCGTCACGCAGCCGGGCGGGCAGCCGGAGCACGTGAAGAAGCACACCGGGCTGGCGTTGCAGGCGGGGTCGAAGGTCACCTTCCGCACCGCGGGCGGCGGGGGCTGGGGTTTGCCGTCGGAGCGGCCGGCCGCGGACGTCGCCGAGGATGTGCGTGACGGCTTCGTGACGGCCGAGGCCGCGCGTGAGCTGTACGGCGTCGTGCTCACGGCCGACGGGCGGGTGGACGAGCCGTCGACCGGCCGGCTCCGAGACACGCAGGCAGATGTCGCTCGTCGGTGAGCTGGCCGCGCGGGCGCACTCGGTCGGTTCCCGGCCGGTGCCGCCCGCGGTCCGGGCCGCCGTGCGAGCCCACCTGACCGACGCCGTCGGTGCCCTCATCGCCGGCCACACCACGCTCGCCGGCTCGGTGGCCGGGCTCGCGCACACCCTGTCCGCGGAGTACGGCGCCGCGCGGCGGACCGCGTTCCTCGGCGGGGTGTACGCCCACGGCTGGGAAGCGGGCGACATCCACCGCGGTTCGGTGCTGTGCCCGGGGTGTGTGGTGTTGCCGGCGACGCTGGCCGTATTGCCTGCCGATGCTTCTTTCGACGACTACGAGCGGGCGTTCCTGGCCGGCTACGAGGTGGCGCTGGGCGCGGCGGCCGCGATCGGGGGCGAGGGGCTGATCCGGCGCGGGTGGTGGCCGACGGCGCTGCTGGCCCCGCTCGGCGGTGCGGCCGCGGCTTCGGTGCTCCTCGACCGGCCGCTCGCCGTCACCGCGTCGGCGATCGCGCTGGCCGCGCAGCACGCGGGCGGGTCGATCGCGGGCGCGACGGACCGGGCGGACGGCAAGTACCTGCTGGCCGGGTTCGCGGCGGAGCGCGCGGTCACCGCGTTCCTCGCGGCCGATTCCGGCTGGACAGGCCCGCTCGACATCCTCGACGACCCACGTTCGCCGCTGCGGCGTTCGGAAGGCGCGTTGCCGGAGCCGTTTCTGCTGCCGGAGACGAGCCTGAAGCCGCACGCGGGGGCGAAACACCTGCAGGGCGCGATCGACGCCGTGCTGTCATTGCGTCCCGGCGGTGGCTGGTCCCGCTCGTCGGTGCGGCGGCTGAGGTGCCTGTTGCCGGCGCAGCTGGCCGGGATCGTCGATCGGCCGCCGCCGTTCGGGTCGGCGTTGAGCGCGTTGGGCAGTGCCCAGTTCGTGCTGGCCATCTCAGCGCTGCGGGGGCACTGCACGCCGTGGGACTTCGAGGACGGCGCGCTGCGCGACGAGGCCGTGCTGGAGCTGGCGCGGGTCGTCGAGGTCGGGTCGGCCGACGACCTCACGGCCGCGTATCCCACCAAGTGGGGCGCGCGGGTGGAGATCACCACCGCGTCGGGTGAGGTCCGGGCGGATCGCCTCGACGCGCGGGGTGACCCGGGGAACCCGTTGCCGGACAACGAGATCGTGGGCAAATTCGTGACGCTGGCCGAGCGCGAGCTGGGCCCGGCGCGCGCCCGGATGGTCGCGGAGTCGTTGCTGGGCCCGGATCCCTCGACCGTGTCGGTGCTGCGCGAGCACGTGCTGCCGTTGCTCGGGGGTACGTTCGACAGGTCACCGGAGAACGCCGCGGCGGGCGTGAGAACAGGGGGTTCGTCCTGACCACCGACCGACCCGCACCCGACCTGAGCCGCGCACCGACACCACAGACGGTGCTGATGACGATGCTCGGCCGCTACTGCCTCGAGGAGAACCCCGAGATCGCGACCGCCGGGTACATCGAGGTACTCGCGCGGATCGGCGTGTCCGCGCATGCCACGCGGCTCACCCTCTCGCGGATGACCGAGCGCGGGCTGCTGGACCGCTCGCGCCAGGGCCGCGCGGCGTACTTCCGCGCGACGGAGGTCGGGCTGCGGGTGGTGCGCGTGCAGCAGCAGCGGACGTTCCACGACACAGCCGAGGGGCCGCAACCGCCCGGCGCGTGGACGGTCCTGTGCTTCTCGCTGCCGGAGACGCACCGCAAGGAACGCCACCTGCTGCGGCGGAGCCTGGCGTGGGAGAGCTTCGGGCTGCTGCGCGACGGCGTGTGGCTCGCGCCGGGCGAGCGCGACGTTTCGGCGATCCTCGCGCAGCTGCCCGGCGCGGGCGTCGAGAAGCACGTCGAGGTGTTCACGGCGTACCCGAAGTTCGACGACGTGCAGGGGATGATCTCCCGCACGTGGCACCTCGACGAGCTGGCCGCGCGCTACGACCGGTTCCTGCGGTCCTGGGACGTGCCCGACCCCGTACCCGAGGCTCTCGACGACCTCGGCCGCGACCTGATCCTGGCGTCGGCGTGGCGCCAGCTGCTGCGCGAGACCCCGCACCTGCCCGCCGAGCACCTGCCGGGCGACTGGCCGGCCGCGCGCTGCCACGAACTGTTCCGCACCCTGCACGAGAACTACCGCCCCGATGCCGACCGCATCTTCGCCGGCATCCTCGCCGAACACCGGATGAGCTGAGGAGAATTTCGATGCGCGTGGTGGACACCCACTTCCACTGGTTCCCCCGGTCCCACTTCGAAACCATGGCGGCCCGCGGCTCGTTTCCCCGCACCGAACGCGTCGGCGACGGCTACCGCTACCTGTACAACAACGGCCGCGGCTTCATCCCGCTGCCGGCCATCTGGTCCGACCTCGACGCGGGCTTCTCGGCGGCGTCTGCCGCCACGGGCCCCGATACCGTCGTGGTCTGCACCACCGGCGTGCTGGCGGGGATGCTCGACCAGATGCCGGCGGACGAGGCGCTGGACGAGGCGTACGCGTACAACGAGGAAATCGCCCGTGCGCAACGCCTGCACCCGGGCCGGTTCTTCGGCACGGCCGCGGTTCCGTTGCAGGACACGGCGACAGCGTTGAAGGTGCTGGACCACGCGGTGGGGTCACTCGATCTCCGCGGGGTGAACCTGCCTTCGATGATCGGCTCGGAAACCGTTGACGCTTCGCGCTTGGAGCCGTTTTACGAGCGGGTCGCGGAGCTCGACGTCCCCCTCATCGTGCACCCGACGGACCTCGCCTTCAACGAAGTCCTCACCGGCTACGCGGACGGCATCCAGCGCTCCATCGGCCGGCTCCTCGACTCCAGCGTCACCGTGCTGCGCCTCATCTTCAGCGGCATCATGGAACGCCACCCGACGCTCCGCGTCGTCCAAACTCACGCCGGTGGCCTGCTGCCCTACCAGGCTGGGCGTATCGACAAGAACGCTCGCATCGAAGGGCTGCCGCGTCTGCCTTCGGAGTATTTGAAGCGGGTCTTCGTCGATACGGTCGCACCCCAGTCGCTGACCATCCGCACGGCGCTGGAGTACTACGGCCCGGACAACATCCTCTACGGCACCGACCACCCGTGCTGGAGCCCCCACGCGGCGGTGTCGGTGCTGGACGAGTCGGCCTTGTCGGACGAAGTGCGGACGAAGATCTACTCGACCAACGCGGAGTCGGTGTTCAGGCTGACGTGAGCCTCCGCTGTGGACGCTCACTCCCCCGGTTCGAGGACTCCCTGATGTTCCCCACCAGTGTCGAAGAAGCGCGTCACGTAGTCCTCCGGCGGGAGTGGGCTGTCGCGGAGCAAGGAGAAGACCTCGGTTCCCGGCGAAAGCGCGCCGGTCTCACGGAGGGCATAAGCCTGGGCGAAGTCCAAGTAAGTCACGCCGTTCTCCGAGGCATAACGACGCGCCTCGCGCTCCGCGGATTCGATGGCGGAGGCGAGGCTGGACGCGCGCCAGAGGGTGATGCGTTCTTCGAACGGCGTGCCCTGCCACAAGGGCCACTGGAAAACGCAGCGGACGGCGTACCACTCCACCATCTCAGATCTCCGCCAGAACCAGCCCACCCCGAGGTTTCGGGGTGAAGTAAGTCGCCTTCCGCGGCATGCGCAGGCCGGCCGCGTGGACTTTCAGCACGGTCGAGAACTCGACCGACGCCAGCTGCACCACCGCGTCGGCATCAGCCGGCGCGGGCCGGCCGGCCGGCAAGGGCTGCACGTGCGGGCCGTCCAGATCCAAACCGAGAGCCTCGCCGAACAGCAGCCGCTCCACCACAGCGTGGTCGATCGTCAGCTCGTCGGCCGGCGGAAGCACCACCCGCAAGAAAGACGGCCGGGCCAGCACCACCGCCGAACCCGAAACCGCGGGCGGAGTGCCGTCGACGATCTCCGAAACCTCCAGCCCGACCCCACGCCAAGCCGAAGCCAACGCATCGGACGTCAACCCCGTCCCCGTCAGCACCCGGTGGATGGCCCCGATCCGCAACCGCGGCCCGCCGGTCACCAAAGCCAGCAACGCACCCGTCTGCGCAGCCGCGGCCACGCGGTGATTCCCGTCGGCCACCAGAAGATCCGCAGCCGACGCGGCCGCCAGCAACCGTTCCTGCAAAGTCCCGGACGGAACCACCCACAGCTCGTGCCGTCGCCCCGACTGATCCACAGTGGACACGTCCGGCGGCCCCAGCGCAGCGCACGCCGCCTCCACCGCCGCGGTCAGGGCCTCGCCGCCGGACGACGGCACCAGCAGCGCCGCACTCGTCGCGGTGCCCAGCCCGGCCAGCACCGCGGCACGCTCGGCCACCACGTGCGGGTACACCTCCTCCGTGTGCCGCACGTGGGACCCACCCGCCGTCAGCTCGCGGACGTCGACCAGGCACAGCACGCCCACCGCCACACCGTCCGGCCCCGAGATGCGGTAGGGCGCGACGAACCCCGCCACCGACCGGTAGTGCCGCGCCCGGATGCGGGCCAGCGCTGCTCGCGCGGAAGGCAGCGCGGCGGCCAGGTCGAGACCCCGCGCCAACGCCGCGGGCGTCCGCGCCGGGTGCTGCACCGCCAGCAGCGTGTCGCCCGCCGCGCCGGGGGACGCGAGGGCCGTGACCACCGCGTCGGGCTCCGCGAACTCGTCGACGTCCGGGCCCGGCACCTCGCCGCGCACCACCCACCCGCGGCGGATCGGCCGCACCCACGTGTCCATCCCCTCATCATGGCTGGCCCCGCAAGGCTGTCCGACAGTCACTCGTTCGTGAAATGCTTACCGTTGCGAAACAGTTGTCCCGGCCCCTGGGAACCCCGAAGGAGACCCCGCCGATGAGCACCCCCGCCGAGACGCCGGCGCCCACGAAAAAGGCCGTCGGCCTGCGCTCCGAACGCGGGCCGGTGCTCGCGGCGGTGATGCTGAGCACCGGGCTGGTCGCGCTCGACAGCACGATCATCGCCACGGCCGTGCCCTCGGTGGTCGGCGACCTGGGCGGGTTCTCGCAGTTCCCGTGGCTGTTCTCGGTCTACCTGCTCACCCAGGCGGTCACCGTGCCGCTCTACGGCAAGTTCGCCGACGTCCTGGGCCGCCGGCCGGTGATGTTCTTCGGCATCGCCGTGTTCCTGCTCGGCTCGGTGCTGTGCGGCGCGGCCTGGAGCATGCCGGTGCTCATCGCCGCGCGCGCCCTGCAGGGCGTTGGCGCCGGGGCCGTGCAGCCGATCAGCATGACGATGGTCGGCGACCTGTACACCGTCGAGGAACGCGCGCGCGTCCAGGGCTACGTGGCCGGCGTGTGGGCCGTCGCGTCCGTGCTCGGCCCGGCACTGGGTGGCGTGTTCTCCGAGTTCCTGAGCTGGCGCTGGATCTTCTTCGTGAACCTGCCGCTGGGCGCGATCGCCGCCTGGATGCTGTACCGGAAGTTCGCCGAACGCGTCGAACGCACGCGCCACCGCATCGACTACGCCGGCGCCGGCCTGCTCATCAGCGGCTGCACGCTGCTGATCCTGGGGCTGCTGGAAGGCGGCGTGGCCTGGGGCTGGGGCTCGGTGGTGGGCGTCCTCATCTTCGTCGCTTCCGCAGCGGCGCTGGTCGGGTTCGTGCTGGTCGAACGCCGCGCAGCCGAGCCCGTGCTGCCGCTGTGGGTGTTCACGCGTCGCACCCTCGTGGGCGGCACGCTGGTGGCCCTCGTGGTCGGTGCCACGCTGATGGGGCTCAGCTCGTTCCTGCCGACCTACGCCCAGGGCGTGCTCGGCCACGACGCCCTCACGGCCGGGTTCGCCCTGGCCGCGCTCACCGTCGGCTGGCCGCTCGCCGCGTCGCTGTCGGGGCGGCTCTACATGCGGATCGGGTTCCGCGACACCGCGTTCATCGGCGCCGCACTCATCGTCGTCGGCGTGGTGCTCACCACGCTGCTCGGCGCGACCACCTCGCTCTGGAGCGTGGCCGGCGCCGCCTTCGTGGTCGGCGCCGGCCTCGGCCTGGCCTCGAGCCCCACGATCGTGGCCAGCCAGTCGAGCGTCGGCTGGGAGCGCCGCGGCGTGGTCACCGCCACGAACATGTTCGGCCGTTCACTGGGCAGCGCGATCGGCGCGGCGGCGTTCGGCGCGATCGCCAACTCCACCCTCGCCGACCGCTTCGCCCACCCGCCCGCCGCCGTCGCCGGGCGCCTGCCCGACAGCGCCGACGCGACCAGCCTCGTACTCGGGCGGAACGACCACTCGGCGGCCGCGGAGTACGTGCGCGATTCGCTGGCGGGCGCCACGCACAACGTGTTCGTGGCGATCGCCGCCGTCGCCGCGCTCAGCATCGTCGCGCTGGCCCTGATGCCGCGCAAGACGGAGCAGCTGCAGTTCTAGTTCTGGAGCGGCAACAGCTCGCGGTGCAGGCCGTCGAGGAACCGCCGGTAGTCGCCCGAATGACCGGGCCGGATCACGAACTTCGACAGCCCCGCGTCGATGTGCTGCTCCAGCAGGCGCCGCGCCTCCGCCCAGCTCGTGGCCACGAGCTCGGTCACGGGTGTGCCGGGCCGGCGCTTCGCGGCGACCTCCAGCATCCGGTCGGGCATCCCCTCGCTCGCCACCAGCAGGCTGAGGCCGAAGTGGTCGGGCTCGATCTCGCGCCCGGCCTCGGCGGCGGCGTCCTGGATCGCGATGCGCGCTGCCCGCGCCTGCTCAGGTGAGTGGAAGCTGCCAAGCCAGCCGTCGGACAAGCGCCCGGCGCGGCGCAACGCCGCGGGCGCGCTGCCGCCGAGCCACACGTCGAGGCGTTTGGCCGGGCGCGGCCCGATCGTCACACCGTCGACCTGGTAAAACTCGCCGGCGAAGTGCACGTCGTCCTGCTCCAGCAGCAGCCGCAGCAGGGTGAGGGCCTCGTCGAAGACCGCCGCGCGCGGGCCGGGCACGGGGAACAACGCGTGTTCGGCCGCGTTCGCCGGCCGCAACCCGAACACCGGCAGCACGCGCTTCGGTGCCAGCCCGGCCAGCGTCACCAGCTGCTTCGCCACGAGCACCGGGTGGCGGCCGGGCAGGATCGCGACGCCCGTGCCCACCTTGAGGCTCGTGGTGCGTGCGAGCGCGTGCGCCATCCCGATCAGCGGGTCGACCTCCGGCGCGTAGACCAGCTCCGAAAGCCACAGCGAGTCGACTCCGGCCGCCTCCAGCGTCTCCGCCAGCCCCGCGAACTCCGCGGGCCCGGTCCCCGGCGCCGGCGCCACCCCCACCCGGATCTTCAGTTCCTCGCCCACCCGTGCTCCTTCCGCAGTCGTCCCCCGTGCCAACACGCGAAGGCCCGCCCGGTATGCCCGCAGGAAGAAGGCCCCCTCCCGGATGGGGGCCGGAAGGAGGCCTTCTGCCCGATCGGGCCGGTGTCCACGCCGGCCGCGTTCCGAGCCCGCTCATCGTGGAAGAGGGGCGTACAAGAGCCGTATATATTGCTGTGTTGTCTGCCTCGGCTCCGCCGAGGCGTGCGAGATCGCTGTGTCTTTGGCCCCGCCTTCGGCAGGGCGTGCGAGATCGCCTTTGAGCCGGCTTCCGGATTGGGGCGGTCGGATCGGCCGAGGGGCCGATCGCACCGCCCCAATCC
>NZ_JBEXHL010000024.1:0-147271 GCF_040607795.1 Amycolatopsis sp. NPDC005232
GGATTGGGGCGGTCGGATCGGCCGGGGGCCGATCGCACCGCCCCAATCCGGAAGCCGGCGCGATCTCGCGTCGTGGTCGGGTTCAGGTCGCGAACCACGGTGGGCGAGCTCGCCCACCGTGGTGGCACTGGGGCCTGAGGACCTCGTTGCCGGGCAGCCGAGGCAAACAACTCAGTGGCGCGTCAGGTGGTCCAAGATCCGCGGCAGGATGAACTCTCCGGCCTCTTCGGGTAGCCAGTGGCTGGCGCCCTCGACGACCTCGAACTCGTACTCGCCATCGACATAAGAGCGGGTCAGCTCGGCAGCCGTGCGGCCCAGGTACGGGTCCTCGCTGCCCCACAGGTACAGCGTCGGCACGGAGATGCGGCCGGCGGGGATGTCGAACTCGCTGGCGGCCGGGCCGCGGTACCAGTTCAACGTGGCGGTCAGCGCGCCCGGCTCGGTCAGGCGCGTGATGTTGCGTTCGACCAGCTCGGCGGGCACGCGGTCGCCGTACGCGGCGCGCAGTTCGGCGGCGTCGTCGGCGAGCAGGGAGGCCTCGGCGCGGCCGTCGAGGTGGCGGAAGAAGCGGACGTAGCCGAGGTCACGGAACTGGCGGGTGTCGTCGGTGGCGGCGCGGTGCAGGGCGGCGGGGTGCGGGGTGGTGAGGATGGTCAGGGATCGCAACTGGTCGGGGTGGGCGCTGGCGAACGCCCAGCCGACCATGCCGCCCCAGTCGTGCGCGACGAGGTGGAAGCGGTCCGACCCCAGCGCCGCGGCGAAGGCGATCACGTCGGTGATGAGGTGGCGCACCGAGTACTGGTCGACGTCCAGCGGCCGCGCGCCCGAGGCGTAGCCGCGCTGGTCGACCGCGACGGCGCGGTAGCCGGCCGCGCCCAGCGCCGCGAGTTCCGTGGTCCACGAGTCGGCGAACTCCGCCCATCCGTGCAGCAGCAGGACGAGCTCCCCGGACTCGGGGCCGGCGGCGAGCGCGCTGTGGTGGTGGGTGCCGACGGTGATCGTCAGCTGCTCGGTGCCCGGGACCATGATCACCAGGCTAGGAAGCCGAAGCTTCCGGCCACCACAGGAAAAAGTGCACTCTTGCCGCCTGTTCGTACGTGCCGGCCACCACCGTCCACAGTGTCCACCACGCGCGAAGGCCCCGCCAGCCGAAACGGCGGGCGGGGCCCCGGAAAACGACCTCAGGCAGGCAGGTCCACGAGATCCGCCAGCCGTGCGCGGTGCCGGCCCGGTGTGCCGAACGCGAGCTCGTCGCTCTTGGCGCGCTTGAGGAACAGGTGCGCGGGGTGTTCCCACGTCATGCCGATCCCGCCGTGCAGCTGGATTGCCTCCTCCACGGCGTGCACCGCGATCGGCGCGACGCGCGCCTGCGCCACGGCCACCGCGATCGGCACGTCGAAGCCGCCGGCGAGCGCGTCGGCCGCGTACCGCGCCGTCGCGCGCGCGTTCACCAGGTCCGTGTACAGGTTCGCCAGCCGGTGCTTGAGCGACTGGAATCCGCCGACCGGGCGGCCGAACTGGTAGCGGGCCTTGAGGTAGGTGACGGTGGTCGTCAGCGCCCACTCCGTGAGCCCCGTCTGCTCCGACGCGAGCAGCCCCGCCGCCGTGGTCAGCGCGGTGTCCAGCGCCGCCTCGGCGGCGGCGCCGCTCGCGACGAGGCGCGCCGCGGCGTGGTCCAGCTCGACGTCGGCCACGCGCCGCGTGAGGTCCAGAGACACCAGCTCGGTCACCTGGTCCGCCGAAGCCTCCACCGCGTACAGCCCCGGCCCGTCCGGCCCGGTCGCGGGCACCACGAGCAGCTCGGCCACGGACGCGTCGACGACCGTGCCGGCCCGCCCGCTCAGCGTCCCGTCACCGTTCACGGACACCGTCGCCGGGAAAGCCGCACCCGGCGCGGTCGACAGCGGCACCGCCAGCGCACCCGTCAGCTCGCCCGCGGCGAGCCGGGGGAGCAGCTCGGCCGCGACCGAGCCGCCAGCCGCCAGCAGCGCCGACGTCGCCAGCACCGCACTGCCGAGGAACGGCACCGGCGCCACGCTGCGGCCCAGCTCTTCGAGCACCACGGCCGTCTCGCGCGCCGAAGCGCCGTGCCCGCCGAGCTCCTCGGGCACCATCAGCCCGGCCGCGCCGAGGTCGGCGGCGAGCGTCTTCCACAGCTTCAGGTCGTACGGCTCGGCCGTCTCGACGCGCGCCAGCAGCGCGGCCGGCGAGGCCTGGTCGGTGAGCAGGTCCCGCACCGACGCGCGCAGGTCCTCCTCGACGTCGGAGTACAGCAGGTCCGGGGTGGGCAGCTCGCTCATCGCGGCAGGTCCTTCCAGGCGACGTCCTTGTCCACCCGCGGCTCGGACGGCAGCCCCAGCACGCGTTCGGAGATGATGTTGCGCAGGACCTCCGAGGTCCCGCCCTCGATCGAGTTGCCCTTCGCGCGCAGGTAGCGGTAACCCGCCTCGCGCCCGAGGAAGTCGACCTTCTCCGGCCGCCGCAGCGTCCAGTCGTCGTAGCGCAGGCCTTCTTCGCCGAGCAGCTCGATCTCCAGCCCGGTGAGCTTCTGGTTCAACTCCGAGAAGGCCACCTTCATCGCGGAGCCCTCCGGCCCCGGGGCACCGGCCGTGAGCTGCTGGCGCAGCCGGGAAGCGGCCAGCCGCAGCGACTCGGCCTCCACCCAGTGCTGCACGAGCCGGTCGCGCAGCTCCGGCGTGCGCAGCTCGGGCCGCTCGCGCCAGGTCTTCGCGACCATGCCGATCAGGCCGCCCTCACGCGGCAGAGCGTTGCCGCCGATGGCCACGCGCTCGTTCATCAGCGTGGTCTGCGCGACCTTCCAGCCCTCGCCGACGGCACCGAGCCGCTGCGAGTCCGGGATGCGCACGCCGGTGAGGAACACTTCGTTGAACTCGGCCTCGCCGGTGATCTGGCGCAACGGCCGGACCTCGACGCCCGGCGCGGTCATGTCGCACATGAAGTACGTCATGCCCTGGTGCTTCGGCACGTCCGGGTCGGTGCGGGTGACGAGGATGGCCCACTGCGAGTTGTGCGCGCCCGAGGTCCACACCTTCTGCCCGGTCACGACCCAGTCGTCGCCGTCGCGCACCGCGCGCGTGGCCAGCGCGGCGAGGTCGGAGCCCGCGCCGGGTTCGCTGAACAGCTGGCACCACACCTCCTCGCCCGTCCACAGTGGACGCAGGAAGCGCGTGCGCTGCTCGTCGGTGCCGAAGGCGAGGATCGTCGGCGCGGCCATGCCGAGGCCGATGCCGATGCGGCGCGGGTCGTTGTCCGGCGCGCCGGCCGCGGCGAACGCGCGGTCGACCACCGGCTGCAGCGCGCGCGGCGCGCCCTGGCCGCCCAGGCCCTCGGGGAAGTGCACCCACGCCAGGCCGGCGTCGTAGCGGGCGCGCAAGAACTCCAGTCGTTCGGTGGTCTTCGGGTCGTGCGCGGCCAGGAACCCGGCCACCTGGGCCCGGAGGTCGTCGGGGGTCATCGGCCGGCCTCCGCCCGGTACTTCTTGAGCTCACGACGCGCCAGCGAGCGCTTGTGCACCTCGTCCGGTCCGTCTGCCAGCCGCAGCGTGCGCACGCCCGCCCACAGCTCGGCCAGCGGGAAGTCCTGGCTCACGCCACCGGCGCCGTGGGCCTGCACGGCCTTGTCGAGGATCCACTCCACCGTGATCGGGGTGGAGATCTTGATGGCCTGGATCTCGGTGTGCGCGCCCTGGTTGCCCACGGTGTCCATCAGCCACGCGGTCTTGAGCACCAGCAGCCGCTGCTGCTCGATCTTCACGCGCGACTCGGCGATCCAGTCCTGCACCACGCCCGACTCGGCGATCGGCTTGCCGAACGTCTCGCGCGAGAGCGTGCGGCGGCACATCAGCTCCAGCGCCCGCTCGGCCATGCCGATCGCGCGCATGCAGTGGTGGATGCGGCCGGGGCCCAGGCGGGCCTGGGCGATCGCGAACCCGGCGCCCTCGTTGGCGATGAGGTTCTCGGCCGGCACGCGCACGTCCTCGAACAGCACCTCGGCGTGGCCGCCGTGGTCGCCGTCGGTGTAGCCGAACACGTGCATGCCGCGCTTGATGGTCACGCCCGCGGCGTCGCGCGGCACCAGGATCATGCTCTGCTGCTGGTGCGCGGGCGCGTCCGGATCGGTCTTGCCCATCACGATCATGATCTTGCAGTTCGGGTTCATCGCGCCCGAGATGAACCACTTGCGGCCGTTGACCACGTACTCGTCGCCGTCACGGCGGATGCTGGTGGCGATGTTGTGCGCGTCGGACGAGGCCACGTCGGGCTCGGTCATCGCGAACGCGGAGCGGATCTCGCCGTCGAGCAGCGGCTGCAGCCACTGCTTTTTCTGCTGCTCGCTGCCGAACATGTGCAGCACTTCCATGTTCCCGGTGTCCGGCGCGGCGCAGTTGACCGCGGTCGGCGCGAGCCGGGGGCTGCGGCCGGTGATCTCGGCCAGCGGCGCGTACTGCAGGTTGGTCAGGCCCGCGCCGTCCGCACCGGGCAGGAAGAAGTTCCACAGGCCGCGCTTGCGCGCCTCGGCCTTGAGCTCCTCGACGACCGGCACCGACGACCAGGGGTTCTCGCGCTCGGCGAGCTGCTCTTCGAAGACCGGTTCGGCGGGGTAGACGTGCGAATCCATGAAGTCGAGCAGCTGCCCGCGCAGCTCCTCGGTGCGCGCGTCGAACGCGAAATCCATGACTACTTCTCCTCTTTGAGCGTCTCGTAGCCGTGCGAGACGAGCGGGGCCACGGCGTCGCCGATGCCCTCGAACCCGGACCCGACGGTCTGGCCCTTGCTGTAGCGGAAGTAGATGCCTTCCAGGATCACTGCGAGCTTGAAGAACGCGAAGCTCACGTACCAGTTGAGCGCCGACACGTCACGGCCGGAGCGCTCGGCGTAGCGGGCGACGACCTCGTCGGGGCTCGGGTAGCCCGGCGCCGAGCTGGCATTGGACACCATCTGCAGCGACACCTTGTCGCGCTCGGCGTAAGCCACCATCAGCGCGAGGTCGGTGAGCGGATCGCCGAGCGTGGACATCTCCCAGTCGAGCACCGCGGTGATGCGGTCGTCGCCGTCCACGAGCACGTTGTCGAGCCGGTAGTCGCCGTGCACGATCGTGGCCGGTCCGGAGGTCGGCAGCTTCGCGGCGAGGCTGTCGTGCAGCTCGTCGGCGCCGGGCAGGTCGCGGCTGCGGGAGCCGTCGAGCTGCTTCTTCCAGCGCCGCAGCTGGCGTTCGAGGAAGCCGTCGGGCCGGCCGAAGTCGCCGAGCCCCACCGCTTCCGGGTCCACGGCGTGCAGGTCGACGAGCGTGTCCACGAGCCGGAACCCGATCTCGCGAGTGCGCTCGGTGCCCAGCTTCTCGAGCTCGGAGTCGGTCCGGTACGGAGTGCCGGCCACGAACTCCATCACGTAGAACTGCGCGCCGAGTACGTCGGCGTCCTGGCACAGCACGACGGTGCGCGGCACCGGGACCGCCGTGCCGGCCAGGCCGGAGATCACCGTGAACTCGCGCGCCATGTCGTGCGCCGTCGGCAGCACGTGCCCGAGCGGTGGCCGCCGGACGACCCAGCGGTGCGTGCCGTCGCCCACGATGTAGGTGAGGTTCGAGCGCCCGCCCTGCACCACCTCGGCGGTCAGCTCGCCCGCGACCAGGCCGGGCCGCTGCTCGTCGAGGTAGGCGCGCAGGCGGGCCAGGTCGAGTCCTGGCGGGTCGGACGGGGTCATCGGGCCTCCTCGGGGGTCACCGGGCCACGCTACCGACTAGTCGGTATGTCGTACAGCCGCCGGCCCGGGTGTCCCCGGGCCGGGTGCCTCTCGCGTGGTCAGGCGGGTTGTCGGGCAGTTCCGTCAGGCGGGTCGGGCGGGTCAGGCGATCATGCGGGCGACGAACTCGGCGACGCAGGCCGGCTTGGCCTCGCCGTCGATCTCGACGGTCCACCGCACCACAGCCTGCTTGCCACCGGGCACGTCTGTCACCTCGAGCAGGTCCGCGCTGCCGCGCACCTTCGCCCCGACCTTCACCGGCTGCGGGAACCGCACCTTGTTGAGGCCGTAGTTGATGCCCATCTTCAGGCCGTCGACGCGGTAGACCTGCGAGCCGAAGTGCGGCAGCAGTGACAGCGTGAGGAATCCGTGGGCGATCGTGGTGCCGAACGGTCCCGCCTCGGCCTTCTCGGTGTCGAGGTGGATCCACTGGTGGTCGTCGGTGGCGTCGGCGAACTGCTGCACCCGCTCCTGCGTGACGGTGAGCCACTCGCTCTCGCCGAGGTGCTCGCCCGCCGCGGCGGCGAATTCGTCGACGTTCGTGAACACGCGCATGGCCATCAGTCCTTCGGTCCGCCGGCGACGTAGATGACCTGACCCGAGACGAAGCCCGCGCCTTCGCTCACGAGGAACGAGGTCAGGTGGGCGATGTCGTCGGGCGTGCCCACCCGCTGCACCGGGATCTGCGAGGCGGCCGCCTTCTTGAAGTCCTCGAAGTCCATGCCGAGGCGCTCGGCGGTGGCCGCGGTCATGTCCGTGGCGATGAAGCCGGGCGCGATCGCGTTGGCGGTGACGCCGAACTTGCCCAGTTCGATGGCGAGGGTCTTCGTGAAGCCCTGCATGCCGGCCTTGGCGGCGGAGTAGTTGACCTGGCCGCGGTTGCCCAGCGCCGAAGTGCTGGACAGGTTCACGATCCGGCCCCACTTCTCCTGCGTCTGGTACTTCTGCACCGCGCGCGTCATGAGGAACGAGCCCTTGAGGTGCACGCCGAGCACGGAGTCCCAGTCGTTCTCGGTCATCTTGAACAGCAGGTTGTCACGCGTGATGCCGGCGTTGTTGACCAGCACGGTCGGCGCGCCGAGCTCCTCGGCGACGCGGGTGACGGCGGCCTCGACCTGGTCGGCGTCGCTGACGTCCAACGAGACACCGACGGCCCGGCCACCCTCGGCCACGATCGCCTCGGCGCCCTGGGCCACCGCGGACTCGTCGAGGTCCAGCAGGCCGACGGCGAACCCGTCGGCGGCGAGGCGACGGGCGACAGCGGCACCGATGCCGCGGCCGGCTCCCGTCACGATGGCAACCCGGGCGGGGGAATCGGTCACGAGGACCCTCCTCAACGTTGAGAAACAGCGATCGGGCACGCAGTCTGCGCGCTAAGCATCCGCTTAGGGAACATACCCGGGGGGCTCCCGGCGGGCCACTGTGACCGGCCTCATGTTCGCCCGGACGAGCGCCGGTCGGGCCGAGAAGGCGCCGCGAGCTGCTCGGTCGTCGCTGGATCGTCGGTGAGGAGGTGCGGGTCAGGACCGGAACCGGGTGATCTTCGCAAGGTGGCGTTCGCGGGTCTCGTGGTCCTCGACGCCCTGGTCGGTGCCCGGGGCGAGGCACAGCACGCCGACCTTGCCGTTGTGCTGGTTGGTGTGGACTTCCTGGACCGCCTGGCCGATCCGGTCGAGCGGGTACACCGTGGACAGCGTCGGGTGGATCATGCCCCGGGTGATGAGGCGGTTCGCTTCCCAGGCTTCGCGGTAGTTGGCGAAGTGGGTGCCGACGATGCGCTTGAGGCGCATCCAGAGGTGCCGGTTGTCGTAGACGTGTTCGTAGCCCGAGGTGGAAGCGCAGGTGACGATCGTGCCGCCGCGACGAGCGACGTAGACGCTGGCACCGAAGGTTTCGCGACCGGGGTGCTCGAAGACGATGTCGGGGTCGGTGCCGCGGGTGAGGTCGCGGACCAGGGTGCCGAACCGCTTCCACTCGCGGGGGTCCTGCACGTTTTCCTCCGGCCAGAAGCGGAATCCTTCGGCCTTGCGGTCGATCACCAGCTCGGCACCCATGGCGCGGACGAGCTCCGCCTTGCGGGGGCTGGACACGACGCACACCGGGATGCCGCCGCCGTTGAGCACGAGCTGGGTGGCGTAGGAGCCGAGGCCGCCGGCCGCGCCCCAGATCAGGACGACGTCGCCCTGTTTCATGGTGGCGCCGTTGCGGGAGACGAGCTGCCGGTAGGCCGTCGAGTGCACCAGGCCGGAGGCGGCGGCCTCCTCCCAGGTCAGGTGGCCGGGCTTCGGCATGAGCTGGTTCGCCTTCACCAGCGCGAGTTCGCCGAGGCCACCGTAGTTGGTTTCGAACCCCCAGATGCGCTGCTCCGGGTCGAGCATCGAGTCGTCGTGCCCGTCGGGGTCCGTGAGCTCGACGTTCAGGCAGTGCGCGACGACGCGGTCGCCGGGCTTGACCGAGCGGACCGCCGCCCCGATGCGCAGGACCACGCCGGACAGGTCGGAACCCACGACGTGGAACGGCTGGTCGTGCTTGCCGGCGCCGGGCACGGTCCTGGCGTAGCGCTGGAGGAAACCGAACGTGGGCAACGGCTCGAACAGCGCGGTCCACACCGTGTTGTAGTTGACGCTGCTGGCCATCACAGCCACCAGGACCTCGTCGGGCCCGACCTCGGGGGTGGCGACCTGCTGGACGTGCAGCGCCTTGGCCGGGTCCTTGTCCGCGGTGGCCATGCCCTCGAACATGTCCGACTCCGCGGCGAGAACCACGGCGGCGCGGTAGCTCTCCGGCACGGGCACCGAACCGATCTCGTCGGCGGAAATGTTCTCGGCCGTGACGGCCGCGACGATCTGTTTCACCGTGTTCCTCCGGGTCCTTCGCCGTGGACGATCTGCTCGCGCAGGGCAGCCAGCACCTCGCGCAGCCGCTGGGCGGTCTGGTGGTCGATGAGGTGCCCGCCGCGGTCGAAGCGGTCGTGCGCGGCCGACACGAGCAGTTCCGGCCCGCGCAGCACCCGGTGGCCGTACCCGGCCAGCAGCTGCCGCAGCGCGACCTGCCCTCGTACGGTGCCGAAACCACCGGGTGAAACGCCGATGACGGCGACATCCTTGCAAAGCAGCGGAGCGCTCATCGCCGGACGGACGAGCCAGGCGAGCGCGGTGCGCACGACCTCAGGCACCGCGAACGCGAGTTCCCCGGTCGCGATCAGGAGCCCGTCGGCCTTCGCCACCGCCGCGCGCAGATCGCGCGCGGCCGGCGGAAGCCGGCTCTCGGTGTCCTCGTCGCGGTCGTAGCGCGGCACCTGCGTGAGTCCTTCGTGGATCTCGATCGTGACGCCGGCGGGCGCGAGCTCACGCGCCGCGTGCAGCAGCGCGGTGTTCGGCGAACCGGCCCGCCCGCTGCCCGACATCGCGAGGATGCTGACGTCGTCCTCGGAACCCGTGGTGCTCATCTCGGCAACGCGTCCGAGATCGCCCGGATCAGCTGGGGCGCCCGGTCGTTGAGGTAGAAGTGCCCGCCCGGGTGGGTGGTCACGGTGGTGCCGCCGGTGGTGTGGACCTGCCACGACTCGGCCTCCGCGAACGAGACCTTCGGGTCGGTTTCCCCGACGTGCACGTGGATCGGTGCCGCGATCGGCCCGGTTCCCGCCCAGCGGTAGGTTTCCGCGGCGCGGTAGTCGCTGCGGATGGCCGGGAGGATCATGCGCAGCATCTCCTCGTTGCCGAGGATCTGCGCGTCGGTGCCGCTGAGGCTGCGGATCTCCGCGAGCAGCCCGTCGTCGTCCCGCTGGTGGACGGTTTCGTCGCGGCGGCGCGACGGCGCCCGCCTGCCGCTCGCGAACACCACGATCGGGACCACGTCGCGGGCTTCCAGCCGGCACGCGACCTCGAACGCCACCGACGCACCCATGCTGTGCCCGAAGAAGGCCATGGGCCGGTCACGGTAGCGCAGCAGCGGGGCCACGAGCGCGTCGGCGAGCTCACTCACGCTGTCCAGGCACGGTTCGGAGCGCCGGTCCTGGCGGCCCGGGTACTGCACGGCGATCACGTCGACGCCGGGCGAGAGCGCCTTCGACACGGGGAAGTAGAAGCTCGCCGAACCGCCGGCGTGCGGGAAACAGACCAGTTGAACCGCGGCTTCCGGAGCGGGGTGGTACCTGCGCGTCCAGAGTTCGATGTCCACGTCGGGAGACACGACAGGCTCCTTCGATCCGGCCGGGGCGTCCGCCACCGGGTCCGGAGCCGATCGTCGGACGGCGCCGACAGCCTGGGCAACCCCTATCCGCAGGACGGCCTTTCCGTCCGCCGAGCGGCGGAATCCGGCGCCGCGACTTGGGCAACTGCGGGGCGCGTTAGGGGTGTGCGACGTGGTGGGCCGGGAGCACGCTGGACTCGGGTACCGGTCTGGATGTTCCGAGCGGGCTCGACGCGCGTCGGCGTGATCGACGGCGACCAGGCGACGCAGCCGGCAGGTCGCCTAGACGCGCCGGCGGGAAACCGTCGCGCGCGCCCGTTCGCGGTCGTCGGGTGGAGGGGATGACGCGTGAACGCGTTCAATGCGAATCCGGTGTTCGCCGCAGTGGCGCCTCGTGCGGGCCGGGGGTGGTCGGCACCGCGGTGCCGGGCCCGGCCGGAAGGGCGCGAAGGCCGGACAGGCCGGTCGTGCTGAACCTTCCGGAGTCGGCCTTCGTGTCGGATCTGCCGGTGCGGGCCACGGAGACCTTTCCCGAGGCGTTGCGCCGTCTGCGAAAACGGGCCGGCATGACCCAGCAGGAGCTGGCCGACTTCGCCACGTTGAGCGTGCGCGCCATTCGCAACCTCGAACAGGACCGGGTGCGTCGGCCGCGCGCGGAGACGGTGAAGCTCCTGGCGGACGCGCTGCGGCTGCCGGCGGAGGACCGGCGGCTCCTGGAAACCCTGGCGCGGGGCGGCGATGTCGTGGCCGAGCCGCCGCCGTACCGGCCGTTGCGGCTGGCCGAGCTGCGCCCGCGCGACGGCGAGATCCACTTCCTGGCCCGGTTGCTCGTCGAGGCGCGGCGCCGCAAGCTCGTGTCGACCGAGTGCGGCGGTGCCGAATCCCGCGGCGAGACCGTGATAGCCGCGACGCGGGGCGACGGGACCGACGGCGAGTGGCGGGTGCTGTGGGTGGTCTCCGCCCCGGATCCCGGCCCGGACGACGGCACCGGGACGTCACGATGACGGACGCCGGCGCGGCCGAACTTCCGCGCCTTGTGCCCGCTCAACTGCCGGTCCGGCCGAATCGCCGTCGCTACGTTGAAAACAGCGGCCGATCGCGGGCTGGATCCCTCGGCGCGGCCGACGCGGCAGGAGCCTCGTGTGCCCGGCTGCCGACCAAAGTGGGTCCGCGGGGCCGGATCGGCGCGCGGACGCGCCTGACCACTCGACCTCTGAGGTGTGATCATGGTGGTGCCGACAGCCGGGCTGGCCGACGTCTCGCTCCGAGAGGTCTGGACCAGCATGGCGGTGGTCAGCGAAGCCCAGGAGTTCCGCCGGGTGCCGAAGGTGGGCGAAGGCTTCGCCCGGGCGTTGCGGATCGTGCACGACGCACTGCTCGGACCGAGCGGCGGGGCCGGCCGGCCGGTCCCGTCGGCCGGCGCGATCTTCCCGTACGACGTCCTGGTGCTGACCGACGAGCCGGGTTCCGCTCCGGGTCTTTTCCGCGTTGACGCGGTGCGCCGCGCCTGTGTGCGGCTGCTTCTGCCGGCCCCGGCCCTGCGCGCAGTGGTCCAGGCCATGCCGCGGGCGGCCGGTGTGACCCGTGACGTGTGGGCGATCCTGCTGTCCCGGCCGTGGCTTTCGGTGCGCAAGTACGGGCCGCGCGGGTACCTCTACGCGCAGCTCGACACCGGGCACGCCGCGACCAGCCTGCTGGGCGGCGCACTGGCGACCGGCCCCGCGGAGCTGCACCTCAAACTCGCGCGCCGGCAGATCCAGAAGGCGTTGTGGGGACTGCTGCCGTTTCGCGAGCCGCACTCGGTGCTGGCCATCGGCCCGGCGCCGGTCGAGGCCGGACCCGACCCGCTTCCGGTGGTCGAACCACTGCACGCGGTGCGGACCGACTCCCACGGCGATCTCGAGCGCTTCGGCTGGGCGATGCTGCCGGACGGACTGGCCACCGGTGCCGACACTCGCGGCACCTCGGCGGCGGCCCCGACGTCCGTGGTCCCGGGCGCCGAGCCGGGGATCCCGGCAGGGGACTGGCTGAGGTGGACCCGCGCGAGGCGGTCCTGCAACCAGTTCCGGGCCCGGCCCGTCGCCGGCTCCGCCCTGTCCGACGCGCTCGGCGCGCTCGGCACCAGGCTGGTCACCGACCTCGACGACGCGCCGTCGGAGCTGCGCTTGACCCTCGTGGTCACCACCGACGAGGTCGCCGCCGCGTGTCGCGCGGCCTGGCGCGGAACGGGGGTGGACGTCGTGGTGTCGGCGCCGGCCGACGACCCCGACCACATCCGCCGGCTGTGCATGGGGCAGCGCCACCTCGGTGGCGCGAAGGCGTTCCTGGTGTGCCATGTGGACGGACGAACCACCCTCGGCCTTGGCAGCACCCAGGTTTTCCGCGAAGCGCTCTTCCGCGCCGCCGCGGCGGCGCACCTCGTCTACCTCGGCGCCGCACGGGCCGGGGTGGCGGTGACCTCCGTCGGCGGCTACGACATCGACGGCTGGCGGCTCCTGGCGGGCCTGGGACCGGACGACGAACCGGTGTACCTGATGGCACTCGGCGAGGACGGTGCCGGTCGCATCAAGCAGGACCGCGCCGCGATTGCCTACGCCCACGGTGAATGAGACGAGAGGAGCCGAGGACATGACCGTGCTCGACCAGGTGCTCACCGAGCACTTCGCCCGCCACCGTGACGCCGCCCTGGTCGCGGACACGCGGGGCGTGCTCACCGGGGCCGAGCTGGCCGGCGCTGCCGGGCGCTTCGCGGCGGAAGCCGCCGCCTGGTGGAACGGCACCGGTGCCACCCGCCGTGACGGTAGGGTCCGGGTGCTCGTGTCGGCCGCGAACTCCGCGGCCTACGTCGCCGCCTACGCCGGGATCCTGGACGCCGGCGCGGTTCCGTTCCTGATCGACCCGGCGCTGGGCGGCGACGAGTTCAGCAGCGTGGTCGAAAGCTGCGGGATCGACGTCGTGCTGCACGACCGCGATCTGCCCGCGACAGCGCGACCGGGCGCCCGCACGGAGCTCGGCGGCTTCCGGCTCACCGAGGTCGCCGGCGGTCCGCGGCCGCAGCTGCTCGCCGGCACCGAGGTCTGCCGGTTCACCTCCGGCACCAGCGGGACACCGAACTGCATCGAGTTCTCCGGCACCGCGGTCCGCAACGCCGCCGTCGCCTGGAAGGAGGCGACGGCACTGGAACCCGCCGACCGGGTGCTGTGCTTCGCCGGCCTGTTCAACGGGTTGGCCTACAACACTTCTCTGCTCGCCTCGATCCTCGCCGGTGCCTGCCTGTGGCTGCCGTCGGGGCTGCCCAGCGCCGGGCACGTGACCAGGTTCCTCCGCGAGCTCGCCCCGACCCGGCTGGTGGGGTTCCCGGCTCTGTACGAAGCGTTGCTGCGCAAGGAAGGCGAGGTGCCCGAGCTCGCCGGGGTCCGGGTGGCGCTGTCCTCGGCCGCGCCGCTGAGCGAGCAGACCGCCCAGGACCTGCTGCGGCGCCACGGCCTGGCCGTCTCGAACTACTACGGGATCGCCGAGGCCGGGCCGCTGACCTTCGACCCGGCACCCACCCCGGAGGGCGGGCTCGGCCTGCCTCTGCCCGGCGTGCGGTTCCGGCTCGACGACGGCGAGATCAAGGTGCGCAGTGAGTCGATGGGGTCGCGGTACCTCAACGTGCCCGGCGCGTTCGAACGCAAGGTGGGCGCCGACGGGTTCTACGCCACCGCGGACGAGGGCTTCTTCGACGACCAGGGGAGCCTGCACCTGCGCGGCCGGGTCGGCAAGGCGCTGAACATCGCCGGGCGCAAGCTCGACGGCGAGGAGATCCGCCGGGTAGTCCTCGACGCGGGGTGCGCCGACGCCGTCGTCTTCGCCGACCGCAAGAACAACGGCGACCCCGTTCTCGTGGCGGTGGTCGCCGGTGCCGGGGCGCCGGACGAACGCGCGCTGCGCTCGTGGTGCCACGCGCGGCTGGCCGCGCACAAGGTGCCCGAGCGGTTCGTGCGCGTCGAGGCGATTCCCCGCACCAGCCTCGGGAAGCTGCGGATGGCCGCGGTCCAGGAGTTGTTCCACGAGGCCATCGCGACCTCGCCAGCACGGTGACAAGGAGAAAGACACGATGCCGGACGCCCAGGAGATGTACACCAGCGTCGCGAACCTCGTCGCGGAGTCGAGCGACGGCGTGATGACGGCGGCCGACGCCACGCGCCCGGGCCACACCCTGGTCGAGCTCGGCCTCAGCTCGCTCGCGTACCTGCGCCTGATCGACGCGATCGAAAACCGCTACGGGGTCTACATCGACCTCGAGGAGGCGGCCGGGAAACTGGGCACCGTCGAGCAGATCGTCGACTACATGGTGAGTCAGGGCGCGGTCAGTGGCGCTTGAACCGGCCGGCGACCTGACGGTCGGCATCGTCGGCGTGACGGGCCGGCTCGGTTCGCGGATCGCGAGCGAGTGCGCCGCGCAAGGCATCCCGGTGGTGCTGCGGGCCACCCGCGGCGGCTGGAGCCAGGACGCCGTGCCGTCGGTGGTGATCGACGCCGGTACCGCCGAGGCGCTGCCCGAGACCACACGGTTCTGCGCGCGCCACGGTGCCGCGCTGGTCGAATGCGTGTCGGCACTGGGCCAGGACGGCCCGGCGCTGCTCGACCGGCTGGCCGAGCGGGTCGCCGTGGTGCGCGCCGTCAACCTCTCCGTGGGGCACTGGCTCCAGCGCCACCTCGTCGCCACCGTCGCGCGGATCGCCGGCGCGCTGCCCGCGACGCCGCGCGCGGCCGTGCTGGAACGGCACACGCCAACCAAACGCGACCGGCCGAGCGCGTCGGCGCTCGCCCTGGCCGGGGTCTGGCGCGACGGCGGGCAGCCGCCGGTCGACGAAGTCGTGTCGCTGAGGGCCGGGCACCCCGTCAGCGAGCACACCGTCCGGCTCGACCTGGAGGACGAGTCACTCGAGCTGCGTCACGACGTTCGCGATCTGCGCGCGGCCGCGTTCGGCGCCGTGACCGCGGCCCGCTGGGCGCACACCGCGGAACCGGGACTGGTTCCGCTCCAGCACCTGTTCGATCGGCTGTTCCTCGAGGAGACAACGTGACCACCACCGACAAACCCGCACTCTCGCGTGAGCTCCGCCCGGTCGACCTGCGGATGCGTGTCCTGGTGTCCCTGGCGGCGCGGTCGCTGTCGCTCGGCGGTCACGACGACTTCAACCAGGGGCAGGTTTCGGCGCGCCTGCCCGGCGCGGACTACATGCTGATCAAAGGCGCCGTGCGCGGTTTCGACGAGTGCTGCCCCGACGACGTCATCGTCGCCCCGATCGACCACCGGATCCCCGCGCACCCGATGGCGCCGCCGGAGCTGCCGCTGCACCAGGCCGTGTACTCGGCCCGGCCGGACGTCAACGCGGTCGTGCACAGCCATGCGCCGCACACGCTGGTGTTCGGGGCCACGGACCTCGAGATGCGCCCGGTTTCCCATGACGGCGCCTACTTCGAGCACCGGTTGCCGAGGTTCACGATGGTCACCAACACCATCCTCGACATCGAAACCGGGCTCGGTGTCGCCGAGGCACTGGGCGACGCCCCGGCGGTGCTGCTACGCAACCACGGTGGTGTCGTCGTGGGCGAGTCGATCAAACACGCGACCGTGCACGCGCAGACGCTGGAGCGCGCGTGCGGGCTCCAGCTGATCGCCGAGCAGCAGCCGGGCGGTTACCACTGGTCCCCGCCGAAGGACGTCGAGGCGAAGCGCGAGTACATCTACGCGGATCTGTCCGTGCGGTCGTACTGGGACTACTGCGTGAGCAAGGTGAAGCGCACCTGGCCGGAGGCCCGGACATGGTCGTGACCCCCTGCTTCGCGACCGAGGAGCAGGCCGAGCTCCACGCGGTGGTGGCGAAGTTCGCCCGCGACGAGCTGCCGGCGCGGGCCGGCGAGGCGGAGGAAGCGGCGCGCTTCCCGCGGGAGCTCGTCCGGCACGCGCTCGGCCTCGGCGTCGCGGCGGTGCCGTTCGACGCGCGGTGGGGCGGCGGCGGGCAGCCGTACGTCTTTTTCCTCCAGCTGCTGGAAGAACTGGCCCACGGCTGGTTCGCCGTGGCCGAATCCGTGCACCTTCAGGTGCTCGCCTCTCACGGCCTCGCCGCGTTCGGCACCGACGAGCAACGCGAGAGCGTGCTCACCCGGTTGCTGACCGGCGAGCTGCTGGGCGCCACCTGCATGTCCGAGGCTGCGGCCGGCTCGGACCTCGGCGCCGTCGCCACCCGCGCCGAGCTCGCCGGCGAGGCGTACACCTTGTCGGGCACCAAGTCCTGGGTGAGCCACGGCGGGGTCGCCGACGTCTACAACGTCTACTGCCGCACCGGCTCGGGAACCGGGCTGGCCGGGCTTTCGTGCCTGCTGGTGGACGCGACGGCCGACGGGGTGCACCCCCAGCGGCACGAACGCAAGATGGCGGTGAACACCGTGCCCACGGCGCAGATCGTGTTCGACGACGTCCGGGTGCCGGCGGGCCGGCTCGTCGGGCGGCGCGGCCGCGGCATGCTGGTCGCGGCCCACGTGTTCGACCACGGCCGGCTCGGCATCTCGGCGTGCGCGGTCGGCCTCGCGCAGGCCGCGCTCGACGAGGCCGTGGCGTACGCGAAGCAGCGCACCGAGTCCGGCCGGCCCTTGATCGCCGCCCAGGGCACCGCGTTCCTGCTCGCCGACCTGGCCACGCAGGTCGCCGCCGCGCGGGCCCTGCTGCACACCACCGCCCGCCTCAAGGACACCGGACGGCCGTTCTCCACCGAGGCGGCCAAGTCCAAGCTCTTCGCCACCGACACCGCCGTGCGGGTGACCACCGACGCGCTGCAGGTCCTCGGCGACGACGGCTACACCCGCGACTTCCCGCTCGAGCGGTACCTGCGGGAGGCCAAGCTGCTCCAGATCATCGAAGGCACCAACCAGATCCAGCGCAACGCCGTCGCGGCGAGCCTGTGACCCGCCCGTACCCCGAGAGGAAAGCCATGTCTTCGTTGCGTTTCGGTGCCTTCATGTCGCCCCTGCACCCCGTCGGGGAGGATCCCACTCTGCTGCTGCAGAGAGATCTCGAGCTCGTCCAGCGGCTGGACGAGCTGAACTACGACGAGGTCTGGATCGGTGAGCACCACTCGTCCGGCTGGGGATCCATTTCCTGCCCGGAGGTCGTCCTCGCCGCCGCCGCCGAGCGCACCCGCCGGATCCGCGTGGCCACCGGGGTCACGGCGCTGCCGTACCACCACCCGTTCATGGTGGCCGAGCGGGCGGTGCAGCTGGACCACCTGACGCGGGGCCGGTTCATGCTCGGGGTGGGAGCCGGTTCGGTCATCGGTGACATGCACATGATGGGCGTCGCGCCGGCCGACACCCGCCGCCGCACGGAACAGTCCCTCGAAGTGATCGTGCGGCTGCTGCGCGGGCACGTCGTCACCCACTCCACCGACTGGTTCGCCCTGGCGGACGGCCGGCTGCAGCTGCAGCCGTTCACCCCGGGCGGGTTCGAGATCGCCGTGGCGAGCGCCGCGTCGCCGTTCGGCATGCGCCTGGCCGGGCGGCTCGGTGTCTCGGCCCTCTCGCACGCGGCGCCGCCGTGGGGCGCGATGCGCGCGGGCCACGGAATCGGTGTGGAGAAGTTGGCGGGGCAGTGGCAGCACCTCGCCGAAGCGGCGGACGCGGCGGGCCACGAGGCGTCGCGTTCGAGATGGCGGCTCGCCGTCCCGGTCCATGTCGCGCACTCCCGCGACGAAGCCATCGAGCAGGTGTACGGCGGCTGGCTGCGCCAGCGCGTGGAGCTGTGGACGGAAACGATGGGCATGCCCATGGGGAGCGGGGATGCCGCGGCCCGCAAGGCATTCGAATCCACGGTCGACGCCGGCGGTATCATCCTCGGCGACGTGGACGACTGTGTCGCAGGTGTCCAGAAGCTGCAGGAAGCCAGTGGGGGATTCGGGACTTTGCTGCTGTCGATCCAGCATTGGGCCCGCCACGAGCACACTGTGGAAAGCCTCGACCTCTTCGCCCGCCACGTCGCTCCCCGCTTCACCGGTTCCGCCGAGGGCCTGCGCGCCTCGCAGAGCTGGGCGGCGGCCAGCAAGGCGATTTTCCAGCGAGAGAACCACGAAGCCCGCACCCAGGTGAGCAGCGGACAGGAGACCGCCCGATGACGCAGGTCGAACCGAAGGCCCCCGGCCGCACCCGGATCGGGCGTGACCTCTGGATCCTCACGTTCTGCCAGTTCCTCTACTACGGCGGCACGAGCGTCGACCTGACCCTCACGGCCGTCGTGGGCCTGCACCTGGCCCCCACTCCGGCACTGGCGACGGCGCCGCTGACCGCGATGACGACCGTCGCGGTGATCGCCTCGTACGGGACCGGTGTGCTGGCCGCCCGGTTCGGCCACCGGCAGGTGCTCGCCGTCGGCGCGTTCCTCGCCGTGGTCGGCGGGCTCGTCTCGGTCTACGCCACCATCACCGGGTCCTTCTGGGTGCTCTGCGCCGGCACCGCGATCGTCGGCCTGTACAAGGCGACGGGCGGCTACTTCCGGTACCTGGCCACGGATCTCGCACCCGAGCACCAGCGGGAGCGGGCGCTGAGCATCGTGCTGACCGGCGGCGTGCTGGCGGCGATCATCGGCCCGCTCGCGGCCACCTGGGCCAGTGACCTGTTCCGGGCCGAGTTCGCGGGGTCCTACCTCCTGGTGGCCATCCTCGGTGCCGTGACGGTGCCACTGGTGATGGCGGTCCGCAGCCCCGCGCGGCGGCGCGCGGCCACCGCCGTGGCCGCTGCCGCCACCACGGCCGCGGCCGTGGTGCAGGTTCGCGTGCGCGACGTGGTCCGCACCAGCAACTTCGTCGTCGCGTTCGCGCTGCTGGCGGTGTCGGGCGGGGTGATGACGCTGCTGATGGCCGTCGGGCCGATCGGCAGCGAGCACGCCGGGCACACCCTCGGCGAGGGCGCCATGGTGATCCAGTGGCACCTGATCGGCATGTTCGCGCCGTCACTGATCAGCGGCAAGCTCGTGTCCCGCTGGGGCGCCGACCGCACCGGCCTCATCGGCGCCGCGGTGCTGCTCGCGGGTGCGGTCGTCGGCGCGTCCGGCCTCGGCCTGACCGCCTTCACGGTGTCGCTCGGCCTCGTCGGCGTGGGCTGGAACCTGCTCTACGTCGCGGGAACCGCGTTCGTGATCCGCACCTACCCGGCCGGCGGCGGCGGGCGGGTGCAGGGGGTCATGGAGGCGACGACCGCCGTCGTGTCGGGTGCGGCTTCCTTCTCCGCCAGCCCGATCTTCCTGTCGCTGGGCTGGCAGGGCACCAACGTCGCCGCGGGCCTGTTCCCGCTGGTGCTCGTGATCGCCATGGTTTTCGTGTACCGCAACGGTCGCCGGCAGAAGGCGCTCGAACCGCAACTCGGCTGACGGGAAGCGAAAAGGGGGCTCGCGGAGGTTCCGCGAGCCCCGTTCGCCGTTCGGCCGTCAGGCCGGGAAACGCCGGCCGTGCAAGAGCGCGTGCATGCCGAGCAGCACACCGCGGACGTGCTCGGCCGTGGTGTCCCTGGCTCGCAGGCGGAACGTGACACCCGCCTTGCCGTGGTCGATGGCGCGCAGGTAGAAACGCGGGCCGATCGCGTGGAACGGCTCGGCCCAGGTGATCCGCGGCTCCGTGTCGTCGAACGGGTCGATGGCGGCATCGGTGGTGAAGAAGTTGAACGACCACACGGATTCCGGTGCCGAGCCGGCCGCGGTGACGCGCGTCCGCAGCTCGGCGACCCGGTCGAGGTCGTAGACGCCGAGGCGGTAGGCCTGGAGGCCGAGCTGGTTGACGCGGACGACCACGTCGTCGAACGGTTCGCCCGGCTCCGCGTCGATCTGGGTCGGCGCCCAGGAGTTCAGCGACGTGACGTACTGCTGCAGACGCGCGGAGAAACGGTTGGAGGAGATCAGCCGGACCGGCAGCGACCACGTGTCGTGGACGTGGCCGGCAGCGACCAGGTACGCGCTCAGCAGCACCGAAGAGAGCGACACGCGCAACCGGTCGGCCGTCTCCTGTGCGGCCACCCGGGCGGTCTCCGAGCTGAGCGCGGCGAGCAGCACGGGGGAGTCGTGCTCGGCGAACGGCCCGCCGCCGGCGCCGGCCGGCGCCGGGGTGGCGTAGGTGGCCGTGAGCATGCGTTCCCAGTGCCGCAGCGCGGCGTCGTGCTTGGCGCGGAACTTCTCGGAGCGCTGCTCGTTCGCGAGGTCCACGAGGTGGTAGGCGGCCTCGGCCGGCGCGGGTGCTCCCGGGCCGGTGAGCTCGGCCAGCACCTCCTCGCACAGCAGCCGGCGGCTGAAGGCGTCGGCGGTGATGTGATGGTTGGCGAAGACGATGTGGCCGGCACGGAACCCGTCGGTCACGATCCGCGCCCGCCAGCTGAAGTCGCTGCGCAGGTCGAACGGTTCGCGCGCCGCCTCGTCGGCCACCTCGCCCAGCTCGGCCCGTTCGGCGGTGACGACCTCGACGTCGAGCGGCCCGCCCGGTGCGTGCACGGTCTGCGTGGGGTTCTTCTTGTCGGTGAGGTCGTAGGTGGTCCGCAACGAGTCGTGCCGCGCGGCGACGACGTCGAGCGCGGCGCGGACCCGGTCGGTGCTCACCGGGACCGGAACCGGCCACAGCTCGGCGCCGTTCGGCTCGTGCCACCGGTGTCTCGGGTGGAATTCGACGTCACGCCAGCAGGAAAGCTGTCCGAACGTCAAGGGCCCGGTCAGGGTTCCGGATGGTTTCATGGTGTCCTCGTGGTCGTCGAATCTCCCTCGCCTGTTCATTGATAGCGCGGCAGCCGGGTCCCGGGCGGCAGCTTGGCGCACGGATAACTGCCGCCGGAGTGCCCGCCTTGCTGCCGGATGGCGCGGCGGCGCCGAACCTAGATTTTTCAGGGTGCGTAGCTCATCCGGTGCCGACGAGTTCGAGCCCGCTCTCGTCGGCGAAGGCGCCCCGGGCGCCGAATGGCAGTCGATCGCGCTGGCCACCCGGCTCCCGTGCGGGGTGCCGGGCGAAAGAGCGTGGCTGGGCGCTTGGGCGATCGCACTGGGCGCCACCCTGGGCCGCACCGAGGTCTGCTTCGGCGCCGGCGAGGACACCGTGTTCGCCCACCTCGATCCCGACCGCACGGTGGCCGAGCTGCTCACCGGTCTGGACCACCGCAGTGGACACAGGAAAGGGCGCTACGACACGGCTTTCGGGGAGAGCGGCGACAAGGACGTGGTCGTGGTCGTCGACCGGGGTGTGCTGCGCCACCGCACGGACGCCGCCCGGGCCCGGTCGCTGGCCGTGCGTCTCGAACTCGCACTGGCGGCCGTCGTCACCACCCCCGGCGCCCGCCTGCGGGAGCTAGACCTGCTCACCCGGCAGGAACGCGAAGATGCGCTCGTGGGCTGGCAGGGCGAGGTCGTCGAGCTGCCGGCCACGACGCTGCCGGACCTGATCACCGAGACCGTCCGGCGCGTGCCCGCCGCGACCGCGCTGCGTTTCGAGGGTGCCTCGGTCACCTACGCCGAGCTGGCGGCGCGCGCCAACCGGCTGGCTCACCACCTGAGTGCGCTCGGCGCCGGCCCGCGAAGCGTGGTGGCGGTGGCCGTCCCGCGGTCGGTGGAGCTGGTCGTCGCCCTGCTGGCGGTGCACAAACTGGCCGCCGCCTACCTGCCGCTCGACCGGGACCACCCGCGCGAGCGGCTGGCGACGGTGCTCGAGGAGGCGCGGCCCGCAGTGGTCCTGACCACCGGTCCGGAGGCCGATCTGCCGGACGGTCACCCGGTGCTGGCGCTGGACGACCCCGCCGTGGTGGCCGCGCTCGAGGCCGAACCCGAGACACCGCCGTCGATCCGCGTGGCCGGGGACGACCCGGCCTACGTCATCTACACCTCCGGGTCGACCGGGCGGCCCAAGGGTGTCGTGGTCACCCACGCGGCGATCGTGAACCGGCTGCTGTGGATGCAGTCGCGCTACCCGCTCACCGAGTCGGACCGGATCGTGCAGAAGACCCCGATCACCTTCGATGTGTCGGTGCCGGAACTGTTCGGCCCGCTGATCGCCGGCGCGGTGCTCGTGCTCGCGCGTCCGGGTGGGCACCGGGATCCGGCCTACCTCGCCGGGCTTTTCGCCGGTGAAGGTGTGACGTGCGCACATTTCGTGCCGTCGATGCTCCAGGTCTTCCTGCAGGGCCCGGCAGCCGCGCGCTGCGCCTCGCTGCGCCGGATCTCCTGCAGCGGCGAAGCGCTGTCCCCGCAGACCCGGGACCGGTGCCTGGCGCTGCTCGACGTGCAATTGCTGAACCTTTACGGGCCGACGGAGGCCGCGGTCGAGGTGACCTACTGGGACTGCGGCGGCGACGAGCCCGGCGCACCGGTGCCGATCGGGCTGCCGGTCTGGAACACGAGGCTGTACGTGCTGGACGCGGTGTCGCGGCCCGTCCCGGTGGGAGTTCCCGGCGAGCTGTACCTCGCGGGCGCCCAGCTCGCCATCGGGTACCTCAACCGCCCGGACCTGACCGAGGAACGGTTCGGCTCCGATCCGTTCGGTCCGCCGGGCAGCCGCATGTACCGGACCGGTGACGTGGTCCGCCGGCGCGCCGACGGAGTGGTCGAGTACCTCGGGAGGGCCGACGACCAGGTGAAGATCCGCGGCTTCCGCGTGGAGCTCGGCGAGGTCGAGTCCGTGGTGCGGCGGGCGCCGGGGGTGGTTCACGCCGCCGTCGTCGTACGCCTGGACCGGTTCGGTGAGCCGCGGATCGTGGCCTACCCGGTATCCGCCAGTGGTGTCCTCGACGTGGCGGCGCTGCGCGCGTTCGTCGCGGGCGTGCTGCCCGACTACATGGTGCCCGCTGCGTTCGTCCAGCTCGACGAATTGCCGGTGACCGCCAACGGCAAGCTGGACCGCAAGCGGCTGCCCGAACCGGCCGCCGTGGCGACGGGCGCCGGCGGCAGTGCGCGGACCGAACGCGAGGCACAGCTGTGCCGGCTGTTCTCCGACGTGCTCGAACTGCCGGGGATCGGTGTGGGGGACGACTTTTTCGCGCTCGGCGGGCAGTCCCTGCTTGCCGTGCGGCTGCTGAGCCGGATCCGGACCGTGCTGGGCGCCGACCTCGACCTGGCCACGGTGTTCGACGCGCCGACCCCGGCGGAGCTCGCAGGTGCCCTCGATACCGCGGCCTCCCGGCCGGAGCGCCGTGCGTTGCTGGCGGCCTCCCGACCGGAGCGTGTTCCCCTTTCCGCGGCCCAGCGGGGGATGTGGTTGCTGAACCGGTTGGAGGGCCCCAGCGCCACCTACAACATCCCGCTGTCGCTGACCCTGCGCGGCCCGCTCGACGTGACGGCGCTCGGGGCGGCGCTGCGGGAACTGGTGACCCGGCACGAGATCCTGCGCACCGGCTACCGCGAGATCGACGGCGCGCCGGTCCAGGTCGTGGGGGAGCCCCGGATTCCGCTCGACGTCGTGCGCGCCGGGCCGGCGGGGCTGGCCGACCAGGTGCGCGTCGAAGCGCGGCGGCCGTTCGATCTCACACGCGACCCGGTCGTCCGGGCGACCTTGTTCGCGGTCACCGAGGAGCACCACGTGCTGCTGCTCGTCGTGCACCACATCGCCGGCGATGGCTGGTCGATCCGCCCGATCGCCGACGATCTCGCCGCCGCGTACCTGTCCGAAGTGGATGGAGTACCCGGGTCGCGGCCACCGCTTCCGATTCAATACGCGGATTACGCGCGCTGGCAGGCGGAAACGCTCGAACCGGTGCTGGCGGAGCAGCTGTCCTATTGGGAACGCCGGCTCGCCGGAGCGCCGGCCGAACTCGCCTTGCCTGCCGACCGGCCGCGGCCGGCGGGAGGGGAGGGCTCGGCCCACCGGGGTGGCCTGGTCGAGTTCACCGTGGACGCCACCGTCACCGGCCGGCTGCGCGAGCTTGCAACCCGGCATCGGGTCACGCTGTTCATGGTCCTGCACGCGGGCCTCGCCGCGCTGCTCACCCGGCTCGGCGCGGGCGAAGACCTGCCGATCGGCTCGGTGGTCGCGGGCCGGCCGGACGAGGCGCTGGAGGAGCTGGTCGGCTTCTTCGTCAACACCCTCGTGCTGCGAACCGACACCAGTGGGAACCCGGGGTTCGGGGAGCTGCTCGACCGGGTCCGGGAGGTGGACCTGGCCGCGTTCCGCTACCAGGACGCGCCGTTCGACCTCGTCGTCGAACGGCTCAACCCGCCGCGCCCGCCGGGCCGACACCCGCTGTTCCAGACGATGCTCGTGCTCCAGAACACCGCGACGGCCGGGTTCAGCGCGGGCGCGCTGACCGGCGAGGTCGAGGAACTCCCGGTCGGCGAGGCGAAGTTCGACCTGTGCGTCACCTTCACCGAGCACCCGACCGGGCTGGCGGCGGTGCTCGAATACGCCGAGGACCTGTTCGACGAGGAGACCGCGGACCTGCTCGCGACCGCCCTGCGGGACGTGCAGGCCGAGCTGGCCACCGCTCCGGACACCCGGGTCGGCGAACTGGCCGTGCCCGAGGAACTCGTCGGCCGCGGCACGCCGCAGGTCGCGGAACCGGCCGGCCCTGCGGCGGTCGTCACGGGACCGCCACGCACCGCCCAGGAGGAGCTCCTGCTGGCCGCGTTCCGGGACCTGCTCGGCCGGCCCGACATCGACCTGGGCGGCAACTTCTTCGAGTTCGGCGGGTACTCGCTGCTCGCCGTCCGCCTGGCCAGCCGGGTGCGCGCCTTGCTCGGCGTCGACCTGACGGTGCGGCAGCTGTTCGAGACTCCGACTGTCGCGGGCCTCGCGGGCTACCTGCGGGGCGCGACCGGGCCCAGCCGGCCCGCACTCACCCGGCAGCCGGCCGAGCCGGAGCAGGTCCCGCTTTCCCACGCACAGCAACGGCTTTGGTTCCTCAACCACGTGAGCGGGCCGACCGGCACGTACAACGTGCCCTGGGCGTTCCGCGCCCGCGGCCCGCTCGACCTGGCCGCCCTGCGCGCCGCGATCCGCGACGTGGTCACACGGCACGAGCCGCTGCGCACGGTGTTCCCCGACGCGGCCGGCGTGCCTGCGCAACGGCTGCTCGATCCCGGTGAAATCACCGTGTCGGTGGTCGACGGCGACACCGACCAGGTCTTCCGGCAGCACGCAGCGCGCGGGTTCGACCTCGCTGTGGACGCCCCGCTGCGGGTGACGGTGATCGTGGTGGCGCCGGACGAGCACGTCGTGCTGTTCGTGATGCACCACATCGCGGTCGACGGCTGGTCGTTGAACGTGCTCGCGCGTGACTTCGCCACCGCGTACCGGGCCCGGGTCGGCGGCCACGGGCCGGGCTGGCCCGAGCTGCCGGTGCGATACGTCGACTACACCGCCTGGCAGGACCGGCTCGACACCACCGAGAGGCTCGCCTACTGGCGGCGCGCGCTGGCCGGGTTACCGGACACGATCGCGCTGCCCACGTCCGGGGACCGGCCGGACGCGCCGGCCGGGGAGGTCCGCTTCGCGCTCGGCACCGGTGCCCACGCCGGTCTGCAGGAGCTGGCCCGGGCGCACGGCGTGACGCTGTTCATGGTGCTGCAGGCCGCGGTCGCCGTGGTGCTCACCCGGACCGGGTCGGGCACGGACCTCCCGATCGGCACCGCCGTCGCGGGCCGTGCCGACGACGCGCTGGCCGACCTCGTCGGCTTCTTCGTCAACACCCTCGTGCTGCGCGTGGACACCTCGGGCGAGCCGTCGTTCGCCGGGTTGCTCGAGCGGGTGCGCGAGGTCGACCTCGCCGCCTATGCCCACGAGGATCTTCCGTTCGACCGGCTCGTCGAGGCGCTCAACCCGGCCCGGTCGGGCACGAACCAGGCGTTGTTCCAGGTCAGCGTGGTGCTCAACGAGGGCGAGCCGCTGCCCCCGCGGCTGCCCGGACTCGTCGTGACGCCCGGGCCCGAGGCGGGCCCGACGGCGAAGTTCGACCTGGCCTTCACCTTCACCGAGCGGGACGGCTTGGCGGGCCTCGTGGAGTACAGCACGGGCCGCTTCGACGCCGCGACCGTCACGGTGCTGGCCGAGTGCGTGAGCGCCGTGCTCGAAGCGGTGCTGCGCGCACCGGACGTGCCGATCGGCGAGGTCGACCTGCCGCGGCTGCCGGAGCGGGCCGCCGGACCTTTGACCCAGCCGGCGGCCGAGCCGGAGGCGACCGGTGATCCCGAGGTGACCGAGGCGCTGCGCCGCCTGTTCGCCGACGTGCTGGAGCGACCGGACGTGGACGCGGACGACAACTTCTTCGAGCTGGGCGGCTATTCGCTCACCGCCGCCCGGCTGGTGGGCACGATCCGCCGGGCCCTGGGCACGGACGTCGCCGTGCGAACCCTCTTCGAGGCGCCGACTCCGGCCGCGCTGGCCGCGCGGCTCGGTGCCGACCGCCGGGCCGGCCGGTCGAGTTCGCTCGAGCCCGTGCTTGCCTTGCGGGCCACCGGATCCGGAACCCCGCTCTTCTGCGTGGCCCCGGCGGCGGGCATCGGCTGGGTCTACTCCGGACTGCTGGGGTGGCTCGGGGCCGGCAATCCGGTGTTCGCGCTGCAGTCGCGAGCGCTCGGGGAACCCGCGGCTCTGGGCGAGAGCGCCGAGGAGATCGTGGCCGGTCACCTGGCGCGGATCCGGGCGGTGCGGCCGCACGGGCCATACGCCTTGCTCGGCTGGTCGTTCGGCGGCGCGGTCGCGCACCGGCTGGCGGCCCGGCTGCAGGCCGAGGGCGAGGTGGTCGAACTTGTGTTTATTATGGACGGTTACCCGGCGCGTACTGGCCGGCCGCGGGATCCGCAAGACCCCGAGCTGATCCGCGAGCTGCTGGCCTCATTGGGGCTCGACGAGGGCTTACCGGGACAGGATTTCATGAAGATCGTGTCCCATGAGGACAGTCCGCTCGCCGGGCTGCCCGAGGACGTCGCGCGCCGCCTGCCGGCCGTCTTCGCAGGCAACGTCGCGGTGGCGGGCCTGCCTGACGACGCGCCGGTCTACACGGGCCCGGTGCTGTTCTTCCTGGCCACCGAGGGCCGCGACGAGACGTTCCCCGGCCCGGCGGACTGGGCGCCGTACGTGGCCGGCGAGTTCGAGGTGTGCGAGGTACCGGTGGCCCACGGTGAGCTGACGTCCCCCGCCGCGCTCGCCGTGGTCGGCCCGGAACTCGCGCGGCGGCTGCGCTGACGGCGAAGGGCGCGGGGGCGGTTCGCCGTCCCCGCGCCCTCGAAACGGGTCAGGACACGTCCACCGGCGCGCGGACGCACCGGTCCAGCTCGGCGATGAGGTCACCGGGATTCTCGGTGAAGTACATGTGCGCACCTGGCAGCGCCACGAAGTCCACCCCGGACCCGCCGACCTCGGCCCAGCCCGCGGCGTCGGCTGCGGACACCAGCTCGTCGTGCTCACCACGCAGCACCGTGATCGGCACGGGCAGCGGGAGCCGGGAGCTCGGCTCGTACTCGTCGGCGATGGTCATGTCCGCCCGCAGGGCGGGCAGGACGACCTCGCGCAGGTCCGGGTCGGCGAGGGCGGCGTGGCGATAGCCGACGAGGTCGGCGAGCCGCGACACGAACTCGTCGTCGGACAGGGCGGCGGTGCCCAGCCGCACCCGGGGTGCCCAGGGCGAGGCGATGCCGCTCACCAAGAGCCGCCGCGGGAGCGGCAGCGCCCGGGTGACGAGCGCCTGCGCCGTCTCGTAGGCCGCCAGTGCCCCGAAGCTGTGTCCGAAGAGGACGAACGGGCCGCCGGCCGCGGCCTCGGCGGCCTTCGCGGCCACCACGTCGACCACCTCGGCCATGGTGGTCAGCGGCGGGTCGAGGAACTGTTCCTCGCGCCCGGGCAGCTGCACTGGCACGAGCGACAGGCGATCGCCGGCGTGCTCGCGCCACTGCCGGAACAGGCTCGCACCGGCGCCGGCGAACGGCACACACACCAGGCTGGTCGTCGTCATGGGGTCGCCTCCTGCTTGGTTCGGACGAGTTCGGTCATCGCGGTCAGGGAGGAATGGGCGTACAGCTCCCGCATCGAGACCGGCGGCAGGCCGGCGCCCGCGAGCTCGTTGCCCAGCCGGGCGGCCAGCAGCGAGTTCCCGCCGAGCTCGAAGAAGTTGTCCCCGACCGCGACCGGGCCGCCGAGCAGTCCTTCCCACAGCCGGGCGATCCGCTCGGTCAACGGGTCGTCGTGCGGGCCCGGTCCGGACGCGCCGGACGAGGGAGCGGGCGCGGGCAAGCGCGTGGTGTCGACCTTGCCGTTGGCGTTGAGCGGAAGCGCGGGAACGGCGGTCAGCGTGTCGGGGACCAGGTGCGCGGGCATTCGCGTGGCCAGCCGCCGGCGCAGCTCCGCCAGCCCGTCCGGCGCGGTGGTCACCACGTACGCGTCGAGGCCCGTGGAACCCCGGGGGACGACGGCCGCCGCCGTGACCGCGGGATCGTCGGTCAGGGCCCGGCGGACCTCGCCGAGCTCGATCCGGTGACCGCGGATCTTGACCTGGTCGTCGAGGCGCCCGAGGTGCTCCAGCTCGCCGTCGGGCAGCTCCCGCCCGCGATCGCCGCTGCGGTACAGCGTGCCGGGGCCTTCCGGGTCGGGGAGGAACCGCTCGGCGGTCAGCTCGGGCCGGTCGAGGTAGCCCAGGGCCACGCCGGCGCCCCCGACGTGGATCTCGCCGGGCTGCCCGGCCGGCACCCGGGCGCCGTGCTCGTCGAGCAGCCGCACGGTCCAGCCCGGCAGCGAGCGGCCGACCGAGCGGGTGCCGAGCGCGACGTCGGCGGCGGTCAGCGTGCGCGCCGTGACGTGCACCGTGGTTTCGGTGATGCCGTACATGTTCTCCACGCGTGCATGCGGGTACCGGTCGAACCAGGGGCCGAGCGTGCGGACGTCGAGCGGTTCACCGCCGAACACCAGCAAGCGGACGGAAAGCCCGTCGCCGGCGAAGGCCGGGGTGGCGAGCAGCGGGGCGAACGCCGACGGCGTCTGGTTCAGCACCGTCACGTGCTCGCGCTCCAGCAGGGCGTGGAACTCGGCGGGATCGCGGGCGGTCCAATGGGGGACGACCACCAGCCGGCCGCCGGTCATCAGGCACACCCACATCTCCCACACCGAGAAGTCGAAGGCGAAGGAGTGGAACAGGGTCCACACATCGCTCCCGGACAACTCGAACTCCGCCGCGGTGGCGTCGAGCAGTGCGACGACCGTCCGATGGGGAACGAGCACGCCCTTGGGTCGCCCGGTGGAGCCGGAGGTGTGGATGACGTACGCGACATCGCCCGCGGCCGGTTCGGCCGGGGCGGGCCGGTCATCCGCGGCAGGCGACGCCACGTCCACGACCCGCGCGCCTTCGACGGCGGTGGCGGAATTCCCCACCACCACGTCGATTCCGGTGTCCGCGGCGATGAACGCGAGCCGCTCGGCGGGGTAGTCCGGATCGAGCGGCACGTACGCCGCGCCGGCCTTCAGCACGGCGAGCAGCGCGACGACCAGCTCCGTGCCGCGGGGCAGCCCGACCCCGACCCGGTCGCCGGGCGACACTCCGGCCGCGGCCAGGGTCCGGGCGAGGTCCGAGGAGCGCCGGTGCAGCTGCGCGTAGGTGAGCGTGGTGCCGTCGGACGTCACGGCCGGGAGGTCCGGTGCGGCCGCGGCCTGACGGGCGAACAGGGACACGATCGTGCGCTCGGGGAGGGTGCCGGACTTCGCGGGTGACGACTTCACGATGGGTCTGGTCCATTCGTCCGAAGTGGATCGTGCGGCGCGGCCGCGCCGCGAGCTCAACGGTATCCGTGCAGGCTCGGACTTCCGGGGAAGAACAACGGCATTTGGGCCGGGCCGCCCCGCGCGCGCAACTGCCGGTCGGGTTGCCGGGCGCGGGCGGGTGGTGCTGGTAGAAACCGCGGCAGCGCCTGCCGCAGCACGGAAATCCGGGCGGGGGCACGCGTTCGACCACGAGGTCCGGATCGGGCCTCGTGGTCGGACGTGGGCGGCGCGGCGCCGGAAAACTCAGGAGGGGACGACGTCCAGCGGTAGCCGCCGCACGCCGATGAGGCTCTTCGGGTGGTGGAACAGGGTCGGCTCGTCGGTGGCGACGGCGAACGACTGGTACCGCTCCAGCAGGTGCTCGAGCGCGATGCGCGTTTCCAGCCGCGCCAGCGGGGCACCGAGGCAGAAGTGCATGCCCTGCCCGAAACCGAGGTGCCGGTTCGGGCTGCGGTGCGGGTCGAACCGGTCCGGGTCGGGGTAGGCCGCTTCGTCCCGGTTGGCCGAAGCCACCCAGAGCGTGAGCATCTGGCCCGCCGGAATGGTCCGGCCGCCCACCTCGGACTCGCGCTTGGTGATCCGGGCGAGGCGGGAGAACGCCGGGCGCATCCGGACGACCTCTTCGACGACGTCGGGGATCAGGTCGGGGTTCGCACGCAGTTCCGCCACGGCGCCGGGGTTCTCGTCGAGAGCCAGCACGGTGTTGCCCAGGACGGCGGTCGTGGTGATGTGGCCGGCGAGCAGCAGCAGGGCGACGAACCCGCACACCTCGTCGTCCGACAGCCGTTCCCCGTCCAGCTCGACCTGTACCAGCTGGCTCAGCAGATCGTCGCCGGGCGCGGAGCGGATCTTCGCGACGTGGTCGGTCAGGTAGGCGTGCATCTCGGCCGCGGTCGTGGCGAACCCGATCACCTCGGCCTCGGTCGGCAGCGCGTTCTCCGACCCGCCGTTGGCGAGGATGAACGCGTCGGCCCAGCGCTGGAAATGCGGCCGGTCCTCGCTCGGCACCCCGACCACCTCGGCGATCACGGTCACCGGCAGCGGGTGGCTGAGGTGCCCGACCAGGTCGATCCGCTCCTGCCCGGCGACCTCGTCGAGCAGGGCGCGGGTCAGCTCGTGGATGCGGGGCGCGAGCTCGTTGACGAACCGGGGCGTGAACGCCTTGCTGACCAGGCTGCGCAGCTTGCGGTGCAGCGGCGCGTCCATGCCGACGATGTTGCTCCGGTTGATCCACTCCATGCCCGGAAACGACGGGATGAGCGCGCTCATGTCACTCGAGTATGTCTCGGGGTCGGCGAGCACGCGGGTGATGTCGGCGTGCCGGAACACGTGCCAGACGCCGGGGGTTTCGTCCTGGCTCACCGGTTCCGTCGCGCGCATCTCGGTGAACCAGGCGAACAGCGAACTCAAGGACTCCGGGGTGATCTGCTCGGCATCCGCTCCGGCGGTGGTCATCTGCTGAACTCCTGTCGTACGGGACGGTTGCGCGGCGAACTCGACGCCTGGACCTTCTGCGGCCGGCGGCGCTGTTTTGCCTGGTCAGGGTGGTCAACGGGGTGAACGCTAGGGGTAGGCTCACTCCCGCGCCTACCCCTAGCGGACCCCATGCCCGCCCGTGCGCCGCGCTGATCCCCTAACCTCCGCGCGGCGTGGTTGTCGGTGCTGGTTCGTGATCCTTAGGTTCGGTGCCGAGGCCTGGCGGTGGTGTGCGCACCGAAGACGCCGCGTGGTCCGCGAACCCGAGGAGACGACTCATGAGCACGCAAGATGTGGCCGCGCCCGACTCCGCCGAAAGCGCGAACGGCGAGGTGGAGTTCCCGGCTCGCCCGCCGGCGCCCGTGCAGATGCACGAACTGGACTTCCTGCTCGGCGAGTTCCGGTGCGAATACACCAATCTCACCACGGACCCGGTGAGTTCGGGCGTGGCCACCTGGACAACGGTGCCGATTCTGGGCGGGCATTACTACGAGATGACGCAGACGGTGCCGGTTCCGGGCGTCAGCAGCCGCTGGGTGTTCGGCTGGAATCAGGCTGACTCCACATTCTTCACAAGTTATTACGACGATTGGGGTAACCACGGGGCAACCAAATGCGAGGGGTGGCAAGACGGCGAGCTCAAATGCACCGGTGACTACTTCGCGTTCGGGCAGCCCTTCGTGTTCCAGGAGGTCTTCGCCCAGGTCGACGACGACCACTACACCAAGCACGGCTTCGTGCGCCAGGCGGACGCCTGGGTGCCGGTCGACGTGATCCACTGTCACCGCGTCTGACTGCCGGCGGGTCCGGCAGGCCGGCTCCCCCGGGCGACGTCCCGGTGTCCGGGGACCGGTTTGCCTGATCGGGCAGTGGCGGCCAGGAGTTCGGGCAGACTTCGGCCTCCGTGGGACTGCCTGGTTCGTCGTGTAAGCCTCGCCTGCTCCGGTGCGCGGCCGGGTGCGCGGGGGATCGGGTCACCTGCGCGGCTGGCCACCGCGCGGGAACACGATCACCGGCGGATCACGGCACGTGGGCGAACGAACACGCCGTCGTGGCGCCCAGGGCAACGTTCGCCGGGCGCCTTGACAGGAGCGACGGTGATCGTATCCTCAGAGTTATGAGCGTTATCGAGGGAATCGATATCGAATCGGCGACGGCGCTGCGCATTATGGTCTTCTGGTGAACACTCGATTGAACCAATCGAGTGTTCACGCATTTTTTATGTGACTTCGAAGCAGGACGAGAAGTACTGTCCGGTGTGCTCAATGACGAGTTCCGGAATTCCCGGATGATTTCCGGGTGCGTCTCGGAAAGCGAACTGCTTTCGCCCGCCGTCGGCGCGGCCGTGCCACTTCGCCCGCCGATGGCTCGACGGGAATCGACGCAGGACGGGCTCGACGCCGCTTGTCTTGAGCAACCCTGGCCGGCGGCCGGATTTTCGCACACGGCGGGGAGACACCGGTGGACTTGGTTGAGCGTGAGCAAACGCTTGCGTTGCTCGAAGCCCTCTTCGAAGAGGTCGAGGCGGGCGAGGGACGTTCGGCGCTGATCAGCGGTCCGGTCGGGACCGGCAAGACCGCCTTGCTCGGCCGGGCGGTGACCGCCGTGGCCGGGCCGGCGCTGGTGCTCTCCGCGCGGTGCTCGCGCGCGGAGCAGTCGCTGGCGATGGGCGTGATCGACCAGCTGCTGCACTCCCCGGCGTGGCCGGCGGAGGTGCGAGCGCCGCTGCTGCAGCAGTTCGGCCAGGCCGGTCTGCCCTGCGCGGCGGCGGATCTGCCGCACTCCAGCGTGACGTCGACGGCGGTCACCGTGTCCAACGCGATGCTGTCGCTGGCTCTGCGGCGTCCGCTGGTGGTGGTCGTCGACGACATCCAGTGGGCCGACCGGACCTCGCTGGCGGTGCTCGCGATCTTCCTGCGCCGTATCAGTTCGTCGCGGATCCTGGTGCTGCTCACGGAATCGACCTCGCGGTTCGGCGTCGACTGGGAGTTCCGGGCGGAGCTGCACGCGCAGCCGGGGTTCCTGTGGTTGCGGCTGCGCCGGCTCTCCGCGGCCGGGACCGGCGAGCTGGTCCGGCGGCGGGCCGGGGCCGAGGTCGCTGCGAGATCGGCGACCGCGTACCACGACGCGTCCGGCGGAAACCCGTTGCTGCTGAACGCGTTGCTGCGTGATCACCTGTCCGGCGGAACCGGTGCGGCCGGTGCGACCAGTGCGGCCGAAGCGGACGAGCCGATCGTGGCGGGGGAGTCGTTCGCCAGAGCGGTGCAGGCCTGTCTGCATCGGTGCGAGCCGGCCGTGCGCGAGATCGCCCAGGCGCTGGCGGTGCTGCCCGACGACAACGTTGTCGGCAGATCGAGGCGCCTTCTCGACCTGAACACGCACGACGTCGTCAGCGGTGTGTCGACGCTTGCGGAGATCGGGTTGGTCGAGAACGGCGCTTTCCGGCACCCCGCGGCGCGCCGCGGGGTGCTCGATTCGCTCTCGCTCGAGGAGTGGGCGCGCCACCACGCGCGCGCCGCGCGGCTGATGTACCTGGAGTCCGCGCCGGCGCCGCTGGTCGCGTCGCTGCTGTTGCTCGCGGGTGAGACCGAGGAACCGTGGGCTCCGGGGGTCTTGCTCGAAGCGGCGCTGGAGGAGGACGAGCCCGCCCGCGCGCTGGAGATGATCGACCTCGCCGCTCGGAGCACGTCGGACGAGCGCGAGCGCGCGCTTGTCGTCAGCGCCCGGGTCCGAATCGAATGGCGGGCCAACCCGGCGGCCGCGCAGCGCGGCCTGCCCGCGTTGCAGGACGCGATGCGCCAGGGCCACCTCACGGACTGGAGCGCCAGCGCGCTGATCCTGTACTTGCTCTGGCACGGCAAGGCCGACGAGGTGAGCACGACCTGGAACCTGCTGAAGGAGCTGCCGCCGAGTGCCGAGCCTCCGGAAGACTCGGAACTGCGCGCGATGCACCTGTGGACGCAGTACCTGCACCCGGAATCGCGCTCGCAGCTGGACACCCTTGCGCCGCCGGTGCCGGAGGACGCGGGGCCGGCCCAGGAGATGAGCGTTCTCGCGGCGAGCGCGCTCACCGCCGTGCTGACCGAGGGGCCGGACGAAGAGCGGGTGGTGGACGCCGAGTACGTGCTGAGTACCTGCCGGCTCGGCGACACGACCGTCGAATGGCTGCTCGTCGCCTTGCTCACGCTGATCTACGCCGGCCGGCTGGACCGCGCGTCGACGTGGTGCGACTCGTTGCTGGCCGAGGCGAATGTGCGTGGGGTGGTGACCTGGCAGGCGATCCTGTCGGCCGCGTCGGCCGACATCGCCCTGCGGACGGGGGAAACCGAGACCGCGCTGGAGCTGGCGACGGCCGCGCTCGACCTCGTGCCGCTGGAGGGCTGGGGCGTGGTCGTCGGCTATCCGCTGGGGTGCCTGCTCACGGCGGCGCTCGTCACCGGCCGGCTCGACGACATCGGCGACGAGGTCTGGGATGCCGTGCCGGACAAGATGTTCGCGAGCGGCTTCGGGGTGCAGTACCTCCACGCCCGCGCCTACCACCTGCTCATCACCTCCCGGCCGAGGGCGGCGGTCGACGAGTTCCGCCGCTGCGGTGAGGTCATGCGCGACTGGGGTCTGGACAACCCGCTGCTGGCCGCGTGGCGCCACGGTGCCGCGGAGGCGTACCTGGTGCTCGGTGAGGTCGACGAGGCGCGGGAACTGCTCGCGGAGGAGGCCGGTCTGCCCGGCGCCGGCGACGCGGTCGTGCGCGGTGGCTGGCTGCGGTTGCGCGCGGCCACGGAGGAGCAGGCGCCGGCGCGGGTTTCCCTGCTGCGCCAGTCGGTCGAGCTCCTGGAGGCCGGCGCGAACCGGATCGAGCTGATGCTCGCACTGGCGAGCCTGGCGAACGCCCACAGCGAGCTGGGCGAGTTCGGGCGCGCCAAACTGGTCGCGCGACGGGCCAGGCAGATGGCGAAGCTGTCCGGGGCCGCCGCGCTGTGTGACGAGATCCTTTCCGTCGCCCTGACGCGCCGCCGGCAGACCTCGCCCCAGGACACTGTCGAGCAGGTTGCCCGGGCCGCGCTGTCCGACGCCGAGTTCCGGGTCGCCAACCTGGTTTCCCGCGGGATGACCAACCGGGAGATCAGCGCGGAGCTGTTCCTCACCGTGAGCACGATCGAACAGCACCTCACGCGGATCTACCGGAAGCTGGACGTCAAGGGTCGCCCGGAGATGGTTTCGTTGCTGCAGTGGGGAATCGGGGCTTCGCGCTCGCGCGATACAGGGGTCTCCTAGGGGTAGGGGGTGCGATTCCCGACGGCGAAGATCGGTAGCGGGCCACCGGCCGCCGTCGGCCGTAAGCACCGTTCGGGAGTTGATCCCGAGCACGTTGCCGACCGGTGATCATCCCGGCGTGAGCCCACGTCGTCACCGTCGGCGGATGTGCGGCCGTCGCGCTGACTCCCCACTGCGAAGAGGTAGGCGCCATGCCGGAATCCCTGCCGGGTCACTCCTCGACCGAGTCCGAGGAGCCGGCCGAGCCGATCGCCGTGGTCGGGATTTCGTGCCGGTTGCCCGGTGCGCCGAACCCCGCGCGGTTCGCCGAATTGCTGAGCACCGGACGCGACCACGTCACCGAGGTACCGCCGGGCCGCGCCGCTGCCGACGCGTTCGCGATGTTCCCGGAACTGGCGGCCCGGGGCGGGTTCCTCGACGACGTCGCCGGCTTCGACGCCGCGTTTTTCGGGATCTCGCCACGGGAAGCGGCGTCGATGGACCCGCAGCAGCGGCTGATGCTAGAGCTGGCGTGGGAGGCGTTCGAAGACGCCGCGATCGTGCCCGAGCGGCTGCGGAAGACGGCGACGGGCGTGTTCGTCGGCGCCATCGCCGACGACTATGCGGCGCTGGTGCACGAGCGGGGCGCGGCGGGCGTGTCCGCCCACACGCTCACCGGGCTCAACCGGGCGATGATCCCCAACCGGATCTCCTACACGCTGGGGCTGCGGGGGCCGAGCCTCGCGGTGGACACCGGTCAGTCCTCGTCGCTCGTCGCGGTGCACCTCGCCGCGGAGAGCGTGCGCCGCGGCGAATGCTCGATCGCCGTCGCGGGCGGGGTGAACCTGAACCTCGCGGCGGCGAGCACGGTCGCGGTCGCGCGGATGGGCGCGTTGTCCCGCAGCGGCCGGTGCCACACCTTCGACGCCCGCGCCGACGGCTACGTTCGCGGCGAGGGCGGCGGGGCCGTTGTCCTCAAACGACTCTCGGCCGCGGTGGCCGACGGCGATCGGGTCTACTGCGTGCTGCGCGGCGGCGCCGTCAACAACGACGGCGGCGGCGCGGGGTTCACCGTGCCCGAGCAACAGGCACAGGAGGAGCTCCTGCGTGCCGCGTACCGGCGGGCCGGGGTCACCCTCGCCGAGGTCGGATACGTGGAGCTGCACGGGACCGGGACCCCGGTCGGTGACCGGGTGGAAGCCGCGGCACTCGGCGCCGTCCTGGGTCCGGCCCGCGCGGTGGGCGCACCGCTTCCCGTGGGCTCGGTCAAGACGAACGTCGGTCATCTCGAAGGCGCCGCGGGGATCACCGGCCTGCTCAAGGTCGCACTCGGACTGGCACACGGCACGCTGTACCCGACGCTCGGGTTCCGTTCCGCGCCACCGGAGATCCCGCTCGAGACGTTGCGGCTGAGGATGACCACCGAGTCCGCGCCCTGGCCGGGCACCGCGGCGGTCGCCGGCGTGAGCTCGTTCGGGATCGGCGGCACCAACTGCCATCTCGTCCTTTCCGGACCCCCGGTGACCGAGGCCGAGTCCGAAGTGGACTCGCCGGTGGCGGGTTCGTGGGTTCCGCTGGCGGTGAGCGGACGTGACGTCGCCGCTGTGCGGGCGCAGGCCGGCGCCGTGCTCGCGCACTGGGACGACCGCCCCGCCACGACCCCGGCCGAGCTGGGCCACGCCCTCGTCGCGACGCGATCGCACTTCGCCGCTCGCGCCGTGGTGCTCGGCCGTGATCGAGCCGAGCTGCGCGCGGGCCTGACCGCCCTCGCCGCGGGAGAAGCGGCTCCGCAGGTGGTGCGTGGTTCGGTGGTGCGCGCGCAGTCCGCGGCGTTCGTGTTCCCGGGCCAGGGCTCGCAGTGGCCCGGCATGGCGACCGAGCTGGCGGCGGCGTACCCGGTGTTCGCGCGGAGCCTGGCCGAGTGCGCCGGGCACCTCGCCGACGTGGTGGGCTGGAACCTCCTGGACGCGCTGGCCGACGCCGACCCAGCGGCGCTGGACCAGGTCGACGTGGTGCAGCCGGCGCTGTTCTCGGTGATGGTGAGCCTGGCCGAGCTGTGGCGCTCGTTCGGGGTCCGGCCGGCGGCCGTCGCCGGGCACAGCCAGGGCGAGATCGCCGCCGCGGTGGTGGCCGGTGGGCTGAGCCTGGCCGACGGCGTGCGAGTCGTGGCGCTGCGCAGCCGAGCGTTGCGGGCGCTGGCGGGCGCGGGCGGCATGCTTTCCGTGGCGCTGCCGGCGCACGAGGTCGAGCGAATGCTGGAGCGCCGGGGCGCCGGGTTGTCGCTCGCCGCGGTCAACGGGCCGCGGGCGACGGTCGTCTCGGGCGAACCGGGCCTGCTCGACGAGCTCGCCGCGGAAATGGCCGAGGCCGGTGCGCGGGCCCGGCGGGTGGCCGTGGACTACGCGTCCCACTCGGCTCAGGTCGAGCAGATCGAAGACCGCCTGCTGCGTGATCTCGCCGGGCTCGAGCCGCGCTCGTCGGAAGTGCCCTTCTACTCGGCGGTGACCGGCGAGCCGATCGACACCGCGGGCCTGGACGCAACCTACTGGTACCGCAACCTCCGTCGGCCGGTGCAGTTCGAGCGCACGGTGCGCGCCCTGCTGCGGGACGGGCACGGGGTCGCCCTCGAGTGCAGCCCGCACCCCGTGCTCACGGTGGGTGTCGCCGAGACGGCGGAGGCGGCCGGGCACGACGTCGCCGTGATCGGTTCCCTGCGCCGCGGTGAAGGCGGCCCTCGCCGGATGCTCGCGGCCGTGACCGAGGCGCACGCCCGCGGGCTCGAGGTCGACTGGCGGCCGGTGTTCGGCGAACCCGCACCTCGCCGTGTTTCCCTTCCGACGTACGCGTTCCAGCGTCGAGTGCATTGGCTTCCGGTCGCCGGTGAGTCCACAGTGGAATCGCGCTCGCCCGCGGTGAAGATCGGTCCGGTGGAGATCGGACCCGTGGAGATCGAACCCGCGCGCCGGGCCTCTGCCGGCGATGTCCGCGATCTGGTCCGGCTGGTGCGGGGCGAAACCGCGGCGGTCCTGGCGCACGACGACATCGCCGAGGTCGCGGCCGAGGTGCCGTTCCGGGAACTCGGCGTCGACTCCGTGCTCGGGGTCGAGCTGCGGGGCCGGCTGGCCGCGTCACTCGGGGTGGCGCTGCCGAGCACGCTGCTGTTCGACCATCCGACGCCCGCGGCGGTGGCCGCCTTCCTGACCGGGCACGACGACGTCGAGGCGGCCGGCCCGGGTGCCGCGGCGGGCGCGCAGGACCCGGTCGCCATCGTCGCGATGTCCTGCCGGCTGCCCGGCGGGATCGGGTCGGCGGACGAGCTGTGGCAGGCCGTCGTGGACCGGGTGGACACGGTGTCCGGGTTCCCCGACGACCGCGGCTGGGACCGGGACGGCGACTACCCGCGGTTCGGTGGTTTCCTCACCGGGGCGCAGGACTTCGATGCCGGGTTCTTCGGCATCTCCCCGCGCGAGGCGCTGGCGATGGACCCGCAGCAGCGGTTGCTGCTGGAGGTCTCGTGGGAGGCGCTCGAACAAGGGGGGATCGACCCGGCGTCGCTGCGGGGCAGCCGCGGCGGGGTGTTCGTGGGCGCGATGCCGCAGGACTACGGCCCCCGGCTGCACCGGTCGGCCCCCGGAACCCGCGGGCACCTGCTCACCGGAACCACGACCAGTGTCCTTTCCGGACGCTTGGCGTACTTCCTCGGGTTGCGCGGACCGGCGATCACGGTGGACACGGCGTGTTCGTCGTCGTTGGTGGGGTTGCACCTGGCGGCGCAGGCGTTGCGCGGTGGTGAGTGTGACCTGGCGTTGGCCGGTGGGGTCACGGTGATGTCCACTCCGGGCATCTTTCTGGAGTTCTCGCGCCAGGGTGGGCTCGCGGCCGACGGGCGGTGCAAGGCGTTCTCCGCTGACGCCGATGGCACGGGGTGGGCCGAAGGGGTCGGCATCGTCGTGCTGGAACGGCTGTCGGACGCCCGCCGCAACGGACACCGGGTGCTGGCGGTGGTGCGGGGTTCGGCAGTCAACCAGGACGGTGCGTCCAACGGACTGACGGCGCCCAACGGCCCTTCGCAGGAACGCGTGATCCGTGACGCGCTGGCGGCCGCGGGGCTTGATCAGTCCGAAGTGGACGCCGTCGAGGCGCACGGCACCGGTACCCGGCTCGGCGACCCCATCGAGGCCCACGCTTTGCTCGCCACCTACGGTCGCCACCGCGACACCCCGCTTCTGCTGGGATCGTTGAAGTCCAACATCGGCCACACGCAGGCCGCGGCCGGAGTGGCCGGCCTGATCAAGATGGTGCAGTCGATGCGGCATGGTGTGTTGCCGGCGACGTTGCACGCGGACGAACCTTCGCGTGAGGTGGACTGGTCCTCGGGTGCGGTGGAGTTGCTGACCGAGAACCGGCAGTGGCCGGAGACGGACCGGCCGCGGCGGGCCGGGGTGTCGTCGTTCGGGATCAGTGGGACGAACGCCCACGTCATCGTCGAACAGGCGCCTGCCGGTGAGCCGGTGATCGCCGCGCCGCGGCCGGGCCCGGCGGTGCTGCCGCTCTCCGCGGCCGAGGGACCCGCCGTGGCCGATCAGGCGCGGCGCCTGCGCGACCACCTCGCGGCGGATCCGGAAGCCGGCCTCGCGGACGTCGCCGCTTCGCTGGCCACCGGCCGCGCCGGGCTGGCCGAACGGGCCGCGGTCGTCACCGACGAGCGGCCGCAGGCACTGGCCGCGCTCGAGGCGCTGGCCGCGGGGGAACCCGGAATCGGCCTGGTCCGCGACACCGTCTCCGACGGTGACTTCGCGATGTTGTTCTCCGGGCAGGGCTCGCAGCGGGCCGGCATGGGACGTGAGCTCGCCGAGCGGTTCCCCGCGTTCGCCGCCGCCTTCGACGAGGTGTGCGACACGCTGGCCGGGGAGCTCGGCCTAGACCTGCGTGAGGCGATCTTCGAGAACCCGGCCGCGGCGCTCGACCGGACGGTGTTCACCCAGCCGGCCCTCTTCGCTTTCCACGTGGCGGTTTTCCGGCTGCTGGAATCCTGGGGGGTCCGCCCGGACGTGCTGGCCGGTCATTCGATCGGCGAGCTCGCCGCCGCCCACGTCGCGGGGTTGTGGTCGCTGCGGGACGCCTGCCGGGTGGTAGCCGCCCGGGCCCGCCTGATGCAGGACCTGTCGGCCGGGGGCGCGATGGTGTCCGTGCGCGCGGACGCGTCGCAGGTGCTGGCCCTGATCGGCGATCAGGGTGGGCAGGTCTGTCTCGCCGCAGTCAACGGCCCGGACGCGGTCGTCGTTTCCGGCGCCGGCGACGCCGTGGCGGACCTCGAGGCGCGATGTGCGGCCGGTGGCCTGAAGACCCGGCGGCTGGCGGTCAGCCACGCCTTCCACTCGCCGTTGATGGAGCCGATGCTCGCCGAGTTCCGCGCGGTGCTGGCGGACGTGCGGTTCACGCCGGCGGCGATTCCTTTCGTGTCCACGGTGACCGGCGGTGGCGTGACCACCGAGTGGCTGGAGCTGGACTACTGGGTGCGCCACGCCCGCGACACCGTGCGCTTCGCCGATGCCGTGGCCGCTTTGCACGAGGCCGGCGTCCGCACGTTCCTGGAAATCGGCCCGGCCGCCGTGCTCAGCGCGATGGTGCCGGCGTGTCTCCCCGCCGCTTCGGAATGCGCGGCGGTGCCGGTGGCCCGCGCGGACCAGGGCGAGGTGCGCACCCTGCTGACCGCGCTCGCCGCGGTGTGGTGCCGGGGGGTGCGAGTCGACTGGCGGCGGTTCCACGGACCGGGTCCGCGGCCGGTCCAGCTGCCCACTTACCCCTTCCAGCGTGAGAGGTTCTGGCTCGGCGCCGACGAGCCGGCCGCGGCGCCCGGCAACGACGACGTCCAGGCGCTCCTGCGTCGGGCGGACGTCGCCGAAGTCGGTGCGGAGCTCGGTCTCGACGAGGACGCCTCGTTCGCCGACGGCTGGGCCGCGCTGGCCCGCCGGGCCGAGGCCGCCGACCGCGACGCCGCCGTCGACGGCCTGCGCTACACCGTCGAATGGGTGCCGGTGAGCGAACCGCCGATCACCCGGATGAGCGGGACCTGGCTCGTGGTCGCCGCCGAGGCGGGGGCCGACCTCGAGCTGCTGAGCGGTGCGTTGCGCCGGGCCGGCGCCACCGTGGTCGCCGCCGTCGTGCCGGACCACGGCGACTTCGGCGAGGCGATGCGCCTGAACATCCACAATGGACTGTTCGCCGGCGTCGTCGCGCTGCCGGGGCTCGGTGGCGATGAACCCGTTGCGGCTCTGCTGCTGACTCAGGTGCTGGGTGAACTGGGCGTCACCGCGCCGCTGTGGTGGCTGACGCGGGGCGCGCTGTCGACCGGACCACGCGACGAGCAGCTCGCGCGTGATCCGGGTGGCCTCGGCGGAGCCGCGCTGTGGGGGCTCGGCCGCGTCGCGGCGCTGGAGCACCCTCGGCGCTGGGGCGGGCTGATCGACCTGCCCGAAACCCTCGACGACCGTGGTGTGCAACGGCTTCTCGCCGTACTCGGCGGGGAAACCGGCGAGGACCAGGTCGCAGTGCGGGGCGCCGGCGTCCTCGCCCGGCGCCTGGTCCCGGCCGCCCGGCCGGCCCGCCGGGAACCCGGCTGGCGGCCGGACGGAACCGTGCTCGTCACCGGCGGAACCGGCGCGCTCGGTGCCCGGGTCGCGCGCTGGCTCGCGCAGCTGGGGGCGCCGCACCTCGTGCTCGCGAGCCGGGGCGGGTCGGCGGCCGACGGCGGTGCCGACCTCGCCGACGAGCTGCGGGCGCTCGGCGCCGAGGTCACCCTCGCCGCCTGTGATCTCACGGATCCGGCGGCCGTGACGCGGCTGGTCGCCGGCATGCCTTCCCTGCGAGGGGTGTTCCATCTGGCCGGGGCTCTCGATGACGGGGTGCTGGACGGGCTGACCCCGGCGCGGCTCGCGGGCGTGTTCGCCGCGAAGGCCGGCGGTGCCTGGGCGCTGCACGAGGCGACGCGCGAGCTGGACCTGTCCGCGTTCGTGGTCTTCTCGTCGTTCACCGGTGTTCTCGGCAATGCCGGGCAGGCCGCGTACTCGGCGGCCAACGCCTACCTGGACCGGCTCGCCGAACACCGCCGAGCACTCGGCCTGCCCGCGACCGCGGTCGCGTGGGGCTCCTGGGGTGAGGGCATGGCCGACGGCGCCGGTGCGGCCGGCCGGTCGCTGGCCCGCCTCGGGCTGCGGCCGTTGCTGTCGGACCACGCGTTCGCGGCCCTGCACCGGCTGATCGACGACGGCGGGTCCGCGCTGGTCGCCGACGTCGACTGGCCCCGGCTGGCGGCTTCGTTCGGTGCCGCCCGACGCAGCCCCTTGATCAGCGCGATGCTCGCGGGCAGCGGTGAACGGCCGGCCACCACCACGCCGGCCGGCACGGCACCGGGCACGGCGCCCGCCGCGCTGGATCGCCAGGCGCTGGTGCACCTCGTCCGCACCCACGTGGCCGACGTCCTCGGCTACTCGTCGATCGGCGACGTGGCCGAAGACCGCGCGTTCGCCTCGCTCGGGTTCGACTCGATGGCCATGGTGGACCTGCGCAACCGGCTCGGCGCGGCGCTGGGGACCGACCTGCCCAGCACGGTCGTGTTCGACCACCCGTCCGCCGGGCGGCTGGCCGGGCACTTGCACGACCTGGTGTCCGGCCGCGCCCCGGAAGCCGATGGCCGAGCTGCGAACCGGTCCGTTGCCGACGAGCTGGTGGCGGTGGTGGGGATGGGGTGCCGGCTGCCGGGTGGGGTGAGTTCGCCGGAGGATCTGTGGCGGGTGGTGTCGGACGGGGTCGACGCGGTGTCGGGGTTTCCGGTGGGTCGCGGTTGGGAGTTGTGGCCAGGTTCTGCCGGTGGGCGTGGTGGGTTCGTTGCCGATGTGGGTGGGTTCGACGCGGGGTTTTTCGGGGTGTCGCCGCGGGAGGCGTTGGCGATGGATCCGCAGCAGCGGTTGTTGCTGGAGGTGTCGTGGGAGGCGGTGGAGCGGGCGGGGATCGATCCGTTGTCGTTGCACGGCAGCCGCACCGGTGTCTACGTGGGAACCAACGGCCAGGACTACAGCCGGCTGCTGGACCGCTCCGGTGAGGAGCACGTCGGCCACGGCATCACGGGCGCGGCCGGGAGTGTCCTTTCTGGACGGTTGTCGTACTTCCTTGGTCTGGAGGGCCCGGCGGTCTCGGTGGACACGGCGTGTTCGTCGTCGTTGGTCGGGCTGCACCTCGCGCTGCAGGCGTTGCGGGGTGGCGAGTGCGACCTGGCTCTGGCCGGTGGGGTCACGGTGATGTCCACGCCGGGCAACTTCGTCGAGTTCTCCCGGCAGGGCGGGCTTTCGGCCGACGGGCGGTGCAAGGCGTTTTCGGCTGAGGCCGACGGCACGGGCTGGGCCGAGGGCGTCGGTGTGGTGGTATTGGAGCGGCTTTCGGATGCCCGCCGTAACGGGCACCGGGTGCTGGCGGTGGTGCGGGGTTCGGCGATTAACCAGGATGGCGCGTCCAACGGGCTCACGGCACCGAACGGTCCTTCGCAGGAACGCGTGATCCGTGCCGCGCTGGCCGTCGCGGGGCTTGATCCGTCCGAAGTGGACGCGGTCGAAGCCCACGGGACGGGGACGAAGCTGGGCGATCCGATCGAGGCGCATGCGTTGCTGGCGACGTACGGGCGCGACCGGCTCGCTGGCGAGCCGCTGTGGCTGGGTTCGCTCAAGTCGAACCTCGGCCACACCCAGGCCGCGTCCGGTGTGGCGGGTGTGATCAAGATGGTCGAGTCGTTGCGGCACGGCGTGTTGCCGGCGACGTTGCACGCGGACGAACCGTCGCGTGAGATCGAGTGGTCCTCGGGTGCGGTGGAGTTGCTGACCGAGAACCGGCAGTGGCCGGAGACGAACCACCCGCGGCGGGCCGGGGTTTCGTCGTTCGGAGTGAGTGGCACCAACGCGCACGTCATTCTGGAGCAGGCACCCGAGGAAGAGTCGGTGGTGTCCGAGCCGTCGGACGGTGCAGTGCTCCTGCCGTTGTCCGGGGCGACGGGTACGGCGTTGGCAGCGCAGGCCGGGCGCTTGAGCGCGTATCTGGCTTCGCATCAGGATGTGTCGGCGGCGGAGGTCGCACACACGCTCGCGATTGGACGGTCACGGTTCGAGCACCGTGCCGTGGTGATCGGTGACCGGGCGCCGGCGCTGGGCGGTTTGGCGGCGGTGGCCGAGGGCGTCGAGTCTCCGGATGTGGTGCGGGGGGTGGTGTCGGGTTCGGGTGGTGTTGCTGGTGTTTTTGCTGGGCAGGGTGGTCAGTGGGTTGGCATGGGCCGGGCGTTGTGGGTGTCGTCTGCGGTGTTTGCGGAGTCGATGACTGCGTGTGAGCGGGCTTTGTCGCCGTGGGTCGACTGGTCGTTGTCGGCGGTGCTCGATGATCCGGTGGCGATGGAGCGGGTGTCGGTGGTGCAGCCGGTGTCGTGGGCTGTTGCTGTGTCGTTGGCGGCGTTGTGGGCTGAGGCCGGTGTGGTTCCGGCTGTGGTGGTTGGGCATTCGCAGGGTGAGATCGCGGCCGCGTGTGTTGCTGGTGCGTTGTCTCTGGAGGACGGGGCGCGGGTTGTGGCGCAACGGTCGGCGTTGATCGAACGCTCTCTTTCCGGTCTTGGGACGATGGGGTCGATTGCGTGGCCGGCGGAGCGGGTCGAAAAGGCCATCACCACGCTGGGACTCGACGGTGTCGGCGTGGCGGCGGTGAACAGTCCGGGTGCGGTGATCGTGTCGGGCGCGATCGGCGACGTCGAAACGCTGGTCGGGCATTGCGCGAATGAGGGTGCTCGGGCGCGTCGGATTCCGGTGGACTACGCCTCGCACTCGGCGCAGGTGGAGATCATCGCCGACGAACTACGTGCCGCTCTGGGTGAGGTAAGCCCGCAGGCTTCTGCCATTCCCATGGTTTCCACTGTCACCGGGCAGCGGATCGATACCACGACCCTCGATGCGGACTACTGGGTTCGGAATCTGCGTTCGACGGTGCGGTTCGCCGACGCGATCACCGCGATCGCCGAGAGCGGTTTCAGCCGCTTCCTGGAAATCAGCGCCCACCCCGTACTGGCCACACCGGTCGACGAGATCACCGGTGGCACTGTCCTGCGCACGTTGACTCGTAACGACGGCACTCACCGGCAGTGGCTCACTGCCCTGGCCACCGCGCACGTCAAGGGAATCGATCTCACCCTCCCGCAACCCACCCCCCGTCCCGCCTACCTCGCCGACCTGCCGACGTATCCCTTTCAGCACCAGCACTTCTGGCTCACCCCGGACACGCCCGAACCGCTCGACGACGAGTTCTGGTCCATTGTGGAGAAGAAAGATCCGGCGGCCTTCGCTCAGGCGGTCGGTGGCGACGTCCCGGCCGAGTTCTGGGAACAGGCACTGCCCGCGCTGAACCAGTGGCGCGACCGCCGCCGCCACACCCTCGACGACTGGTGCTACGACGTGGCCTGGAGCCGTGTCGACGAGCCCGCGCCCACCCCCCTGCGCGGCCGGTGGGCGCTCGTCGCCGAGCCGGATGACGCGGTTGCCGAAACGGTGGCCGGCGGGCTGATCGCGCGCGGCGCCGAGGTCGACCGCCTGAGTGTGGCCGACCTGCCGTCGGATCTGTCCGAAGTGGATGGGGTGATCGCTGTGCTGGGCCGGGCCGGGGAGACCGTGGACGCCCTGGTGCGCAAGGGGATCGAGCTGCTGACCGCGGCGCGCCGCGGGCCGGTCCCGATGTGGTGGGTGACCGCCGGTGCCGTGGGCATCGACGACACCGAAGCCCCGCGCGCCGTCGACGCGGCGGCGCTCTGGGGACTCGGCCGGGTCGCGGGCCTCGAGCACCCGCAGATCTGGGGCGGTCTTGCCGACCTGCCCCCGGTCGTGGACGACGTCATGGCCGGCCGGCTGTGCGCGATCCTCGCGGCCGGCGGCGACGAGCAGGAGTTCGCGATCCGCCCGTCGGGCACCTTCGTCAGGCGGCTGGTGCGCCGTCCCCTCGGGACCGCGGCGCCGGGCCGGTCCTGGGCCGTGCGCGGGACCGCGCTCGTGACCGGCGGAACCGGCGCGCTCGGTGCCCGGGTCGCCCGTGAGCTCGCCGTACGCGGTGCCGAGCACCTCGTGCTGACCAGCCGGCGCGGGCCTGCCGCGCCGGGCGCCGCTGAACTTGTCGCCGAGCTGGGCGAGCTGGGCTGCACCGTCACCATCGCCGCCTGCGACGTGGCCGATCGTGCCGCATTGGCGGCGGTTCTCGCGGAGATCCCGGAGGACAACCCGCTGCGGGTTGTCGTGCACGCCGCCGGCGTCGGCGGGCGGGGTTTGCTGAAGGACGCGTCACCCACCGCGGCCCTGCCGGAACTCACGGCCAAAGTGGACGGTGCCCGCCACCTCGACGAGCTGACCACCAGCCTGGATCTGGACGCGTTCGTCCTGTTCTCCTCCGGCGCCGCGGTGTGGGGGAGCGCCGGATCCGGTGCCTACGCGGCCGGCAACGCCTTCCTCGACAGCCTCGCCCAGCACCGCCGCGCCCGCGGCCTGCCTGCCACCTCGATCGCCTGGGGCAGCTGGGCTGGTGGCGGCATGGTCGACGACGAGACCGCGGCGGCGTTCGCTCGCACCGGCCTGCGGTCGATGCCGCCGGAGTCCGCCCTCGCCGTGCTGGGCCGGGCGGTCGAGCTGGACCTCAGCGGGCTGACCGTGGCCGACATCGACTGGGAGCTCTTCGCCCGGACGTACTCGCTCGCCCGGCGCCGCCCGCTGATCGCCGCGGTGCCGGAGGCGGCGGCCGCGCTCCGCGCGCAGCCGGTCGCGGACCCCGCACCCGGCGGTGAACTGCGCGAGAGCCTGGCCGGGCTGGCGCCGGGCGAACGGCACCGGCGGCTGGTGGAGCTGGTGCGGTCGCAGGCGGCTCTCGCCCTCGGGCACGCGGCCGCGGCGGACATCGCCGTCGACCGCTCGTTCCGGGACCTCGGTGTCGATTCGCTGACCGCCGTGGATCTGCGCAACCGCCTCGCCGCCGCGACGGGGCTGACCCTGCCGGTGACCGTGGTGTTCGACCACCCGACCGTCGCCGCCGTTGCGGAGTTGCTGCGGGACGCGCTGTTCGGCGCGCGGGACACCGCCGCGCCGGTCGCCGCCCGGGCCGAGGAGGACCGGGGCGAGGAGGACCGGGGCGAAGGGGTCGACGAGGTGGTCGTGGTCGGGATGGCCTGCCGGTTCCCCGGCGATGTCGACTCGCCGGACTCCTTGTGGCAGCTGCTGCTCGCCGGCCGGGACGGGATCCGCGACTTTCCGGACGACCGGGGCTGGGACCTCGGCGCGTTGCGCGCCGGAGCGTCCGGCGGGTTCGCCCTGCGCGGCGGTTTCCTGGCCGCACCGGCCGACTTCGACGCTGCCTTCTTCGGCATCTCCCCGCGTGAGGCGACGGCGATGGACCCGCAGCAGCGGTTGCTGCTGGAGACGTCGTGGGAGGCGCTCGAACGCGCGGGGATCGACCCGCGAGCGCTGCAGGGCAGCCGGACCGGGGTTTTCGTCGGCTCCTCGGCCCACGACTACGCGGCGGTGGTCGCCGCGGCCGACGACGGCGACGCCGCTCACGACTACGCGCTGACCGGCGCGGTGGGCAGCGTGATGTCCGGTCGCATCGCCTACGTGCTCGGCCTGGAAGGACCGGCGGTCACGATCGACACCGCGTGCTCGTCTTCGCTGGTGAGCGTGCACAACGCGGCGCAGGCGCTGCGCGGCGGCGAATGCGATCTCGCCCTGGCGGGCGGTGCGTCGGTGATGGCCACGCCGAACGCCTTCGTCGCGTTCGCCCGGCAGGGCGGGCTCTCGCCGGACGGCCGCTGCCGTGCCTTCGCCGACGACGCCGACGGCACGGGGTGGGGTGAGGGCGCGGGAATGCTCGTGCTCGCCCGCCGCTCGGACGCGGAACGGCTCGGCCGCCCGATCCTCGCCGTCGTGAAGGGGTCCGCGGTCAACTCGGACGGGGCCTCGAACGGGCTCACCGCGCCCAACGGCCGGGCCCAGCAACGGGTGATCCGGCAGGCGCTGGCGGCCGCCGGGCTCGGGCCGGAAGCCGTCGACGCGGTGGAAGCGCACGGCACGGCCACCCGCCTCGGCGACCCGATCGAAGCGGAGGCACTGCTCGCCACCTACGGCGAGCGGGGACCTGACGCCCCTCCGCTGTGGCTCGGCTCCGTGAAGTCCAACCTGGGCCACACGCAGGCGGCCGCGGGGGTCGCGGGCCTGATCAAGGCCGTGCTGAGCCTGCGCCACGGGATCCTGCCGGCGACCCTGCACGCTTCGGTGCCCTCCTCGCGAGTGGAGTGGTCGGGCGGCCGGGTCGAGGTCCTCACCCGGCAGCGGCCGTGGCCGGAGACGGGACACGCGCGCCGGGTCGGGGTGTCCGCGTTCGGCATCAGCGGCACCAACGCCCACGTGATCCTCGAGCAGGGTCCGGAGCCCGTCGCAAATCCCGTCGCCGCGGCCGGGGGGTTCGTGCCGTGGGCCGTCTCGGCTCGCAGCGCCGCGGCGTTGTCCGCGCAGGCTCGCAGGCTGCGCCTGTTCGCAGGCGCGCATCCGGCTGACACCGCCCGGTCGCTGGCGTCCGGGCGGGCCGCGCTCGACCACCGCGCGGTGATCGTCGGCGACACTCCGGACCGGATCGAGGCGGCACTGGCCGCCCTCGCCGAGGACCGCCCGGCCCCCGGTCTCGTCCGGGGCGTCGCGGGCGGGGCACCGTCCGCGGTCCTGTTCTCGGGTCAGGGTTCGCAACGCCCGGGGATGGGCCACGAGCTGTACCGCGCGTTCCCGGTGTTCGCGGAGACGTTCGACGCCGCGTGCGCCGAGCTTCAGCGTGACCTCGACGAGGACCTGCGGGACATCGTCTTCGGCCAGTCCGAACCGGGTCTGCTGGACCGGACCCGCTACACGCAGGCCGGGTTGTTCGCGCTGCAGGTCGCGTTGTTCCGGCTCGTCGAGCGCGCGGGACTGCGGCCGGACTTCCTGGCCGGGCATTCGATCGGCGAGCTCGCCGCGGCGCACGTGGCCGGGGTGTGGTCGCTGGCGGACGCCTGCACGGTGGTCTCCGCCCGTGGCCGACTGATGCAGGCGTTGCCGGCCGGCGGCGCGATGCTCGCCGTCCGCGCGACCGAGGACGAGGTGCGCGCCGGGCTCGGCGGACGGTCCGATGTGGACATCGCGGCCGTGAACGGTCCGGCGGCCGTGGTCATTTCGGGCGAGAGCGACGCCGTCGCCCGGCTGGGTGCCGAGTTCGCGGAGCTCGGCCGCAAGACCACGGCCCTGACGGTCTCGCACGCGTTCCACTCGCCCCTCATGGAGCCGATGCTCGGCCGGTTCCGGGAAGTCCTCGCCGGCATCGGGTTCGAGCGGCCCGCCCTGACGATCGTCTCCACCCTCACCGGCCGGCCCGCCGGACCGGAGCTGTGCACCCCGGACTACTGGGTCCGCCAGGTGCGAGAGACGGTCCGCTTCGCCGACGCGGTGCGGACGATGCACACCGAAGGCGTGCGGAGCTTCCTCGAGATCGGCCCGAGCGGCGCCCTTTCCGCACTGGTGTCCGACGTCGCCGACGAGGTGACAGGCAGCGCCGCGAGCCCGGCCGTGGCGTCGGCCACCGTCCTGCGGACGAACCGGCCGGAGACGGAGTCGTTGCTGCTCGGCCTCGCCGAGATGCACGTGACGGGCGCCGCCCTCGACTGGTCCGCGCTCGTCGAGGGCGGCACCGGCGGGCACGTCGAGCTCCCCACGTACCCGTTCGAACACCGCCGGTTCTGGCCGGAGCCGGGCACGGCACCCGCGAACCTGGCGAGCGCCGGGCTCGCCGGAGCGGAGCACCCGTTGCTGCGGGCCGCCCTGACCCCGGCCGGGCGCGACGAGCGCGTGTTCACCGGGACAGTGAGCCACTGCGACCAGCGCTGGCTCGCGGACCACACCGTGCTCGGCTCCGTGCTCGTGCCGGGCACGGCGATCCTCGACGTCGTCGCCTGGGCAGGCCTGCAGGCCGGCTGCGCCGAAGTCCGCGAACTGGCGCTGCCGGTGCCGCTGCGGGTCCCCGACGACCGCGCGGTGGCGATCCAGGTCCTCGTCGGGGCGCCCGACGACAGTGGTGCCCGGGCGGTGACCGTCCACTCGCGACCCGACGGCGACGAGGAAGCGCCGTGGACCTGTCACGCCGAGGGCACCGTGGCCGAACCGGCCGGGCCGTCGTCCACCATGGACTGGGCCACCACCTGGCCACCGGCCGACGCGGACCCGGTTGATCTGGACGGCTTCTACCCGGGCCTCATCGCCGCAGGGTTCGATTACGGCCCGGCGTTCCGCGGCCTGCGCACCGCGTGGCGGGTGGGTGCCGACGTCTACGCCGACGTCGTGACCGAGACCGAGCCCCGCGCCGGGCACGCGGTCGACCCGGCCCTGCTCGATGCCGCGATGCACGCGCTCGGGCCGGCTCGCCGGCCCGACGACGCCCCGGGCTCCGCGCGCCTGCCGTTCGTGTGGTCCGGCGTGCGGGTGGCCGGCCCGGGCCGCACCCCGAGCCGGGTGCGGCTCACCCGGGCCGGCGACGGCACCGTGCGGGTCGAGGTCGCGGACGGCACCGGCCGCCCGGTGCTCGAGGTCGGCTCGCTCGTGCTGCGCCCGGTGACCGCGGCCGCGCTGGCGGACGTCCCCGGCGCCGAGCCGGACCCCCTTTACCGCGTCACGCAGGTCCCGCACCCCGAGCCGGCCCCGATCTGTCCGGAGTGGACGGTCGTGTCCGTCGCGGCCGGGGCCGTGTCCGACCTGCCCGCGGTTCCGCCGGTCGTGCTCGCCCAGTGCCCGCCGCCCGGCCCGGATCCGCGCACGGCCGCGCACCGCATCACCGCCGACGTGCTCGCCCTCATGCAAGCCTTCCTGGCCGATCCGCGGGCCATGGACGCGGTGTTCGCGGTGGTGACACGCGACGCCCGCACCGAACCCGCGCACGCCGCCGTCGCCGGCCTCGTGCGCACCGCGCACACCGAACACCCCGGCCGCTTCGTCCTGCTCGACACCGAGGAGGACGTGGAGCCCGCTGTGCTGGCCGGCCTGGCGAGCAGCGGTGAACCGGAACTCACGGTCACCGCGGCCGGCGTCACGGTGCCGAGGCTGCTCCCCGCCGGGAACCCGGCGCGCCTGGTCCCGCCCGCGGGCGCGGAGTCTTGGCGCCTCGACCGGACGAACGGGGACTCACCCGACGACGTCGCCCTGGTCCCGGCACCGGAGGCCCTGCGGCCGCTCGCGCCCGGCGAGGTGCGGATCGCGGTGCGGGCGGCGGGCGTGAACTTCCGCGACGTCCTCATCACGCTCGGCATGTACCCGGGGGACGCCCGCCCCGGCACCGAGGCGGCCGGGATCGTCGTCGAGACCGGCCCCGGGGTCGACCGCGTCGCCGTCGGCGACCGGGTGATGGGCCTCGTGCCCGACGCGTTCGCGCCGATCGCGGTCACGGGACAGCACGCGGTCGTCCGGCTGCCCCAGACCTGGAGCTTCGTCCAGGGTGCCTCGGCGACCGTCGCCTTCCTCACCGCCTCCTACGGCCTGCGCGACCTGGCCGGGCTGCGCGCGGGCGAGTCGGTCCTCGTGCACGCCGCAGCGGGCGGGGTCGGCGGCGCGGCCGTGCAGCTGGCCCGCTCGTGGGGCGCGGAGGTCTTCGCCACCGCGAGCGAAGGCAAGCAGAACGCGTTGCGGGCCATCGGTTTGCCCGGCGACCACGTGGCGTCGTCGCGGACCACCGAGTTCGGCGCGGCGTTTCGCGCCGCCACCGGCGGGCGCGGGGTGGACGTGGTGCTGAACTCGCTGACCGGACCCGTCGCCGACACGTCTCTGGACCTCGTCGCCGACGGCGGGCGGTTCGTGGAGATCGGCAAGCTGGAAGTCCGGGACCCGGCGCGGCTGCGTTTTCCGTACCACACCTACGACCTCGGCGACATCCCGCCGGCGCGCACGGCGGAGATCCTCGACGAGCTGGCCGAGGGATTTGCCGGCGGAACTCTGGTCGCGCCCCCGGTCACGTGCTGGCCGGTCACCGAAGCGCCTGCGGCGTTGCGCGCGCTGAGCCAGGCCGCGCTCGTCGGCAAGGCGGTGCTGACGTTCGGCCCCGGGTTCGCCCCCGGCGACACCGTGCTCGTCACCGGCGGCGCGGGTTCGCTGGGCCGCGTCGTCGCGAAACACCTCGCCGTCGAGCACGGGGTGCGGCACCTCGTGCTCACCGGGCGCCGTGAGCGCCCGGAGGTCGCGCGGCTGCGGACCGAGCTCGGTGAGCTCGGGGTGACGGTCGAGTTCGCGGCGTGCGACGTCGCGGACGAGGCCGCGATGTCCGCGCTGCTGGCGTCGATCACCGAGCGCGGGCGGCTGGCCGGGGTGGTGCACACCGCGGGCGTCACCGACGACGGCGTGCTCACCGCGCTTGGCCCCGATCGGCTCGCGTCCGTGCTCAGGTCCAAAGTGGACGGGGGCTGGCTGCTGCACCGGCTCACGGAAGGGCTCGGCCTCGACGTCTTCGCACTCTTCTCGTCGGCCTCGGCTGCGTTCGGCGCCGCCGGACAGGGAAACTACGCCGCGGCCAACGGTTTCCTCGACACGCTCGCCCGCTACCGCCACGAGCGCGGCCTGCCGGGCACGGCGCTGGCCTGGGGACCGTGGGAACAGGCCGACGGGCTCACCGCGGACCTGACCGAGCGTGACCGCGCCAGGATGGCCACGCTCGGGGTCGGCCCGATCACCACCGGGCAAGGACTCGACCTGTTCGACCTGGCACTCGCCGAGACGGCACCGGACTTCGTCACCGCGCGGATTTCCGTGGCGGGCCTGCGATCCCGGGCCGATTCGGTGCCGGCACTGCTCACGGAGCTGGTCCCGGCCCGGCGCCCCGACGCGTCGCCGCGCCCGCAGCCCGGCCCGGCGCTCGACCTGCGGACGCTGCCCGAGGCCGACCGCGCACAGGCGGTGCTGGCGCTCGTGCGTGAGCAGGCGGCTCTCGTGCTCGGCCACGGTGAGGCCGGGGAGGTCGATCCCGGCCAGGCGTTCCGGGAGCTCGGGTTCGACTCGCTGACCGCGGTCGAACTGCGCAACCACCTGCAACGGGCGACGGGCCTGGTGCTGCCGGCGACGCTGGTGTTCGACCACCCGACGCCCCGGACCCTGAGCGAGCACCTGCTCGGCCTGCTCGTGCCCGAGCCGCGTGACCCCCACGAAACCGTGGTGCACCAGCTGGACCGACTCGAACCGGCCATCGAGGCGCTCGAGGCGGCCGCCGGCGGAACCGACGAGATCGCCGGCCGCCTGCGGCGCCTGCTGCGCCGGCTGGAGCGCGTCGGCGGGCCTGCTCCCGCGAGCGCCGGGCCTGGGCAGGTCGATCCGCTCGAGGTGCTGGCCTTCATCGACAAGGAGTTCGGCGACGTGAGCTGACCCGGCCCGGCCCCGACCACCGTCCCGCCCATCCCGGCCCAGGAGCGAATCGCATGGCGAACACCGAGCAACTCGTCGCTTATCTGAAGCAGGTCACCGGCGACCTGCAGGAGGCCCGCCGCCGCGTCGCCGAACTGGAGGACGCGGCCGACGGCCCGATCGCCGTGGTCGGGATGAGCTGCCGGTTCCCCGGCGGGGCCGACTCCCCGGAGCGGCTCTGGGACCTCGTCGACACCGGTGTCGACGCGATCTCCGACTTCCCCGCCGACCGGGGCTGGCAGACGGCGCACCTGGGCGACGGGGTCCGCAAGCAAGGCGGGTTTCTCTACGACGCGGCCGAGTTCGACCCTGCGTTCTTCGGGATCTCGCCGCACGAGGCCCTCGCGATGGACCCGCAGCAGCGGCTGGTGCTGGAGACGGCGTGGGAGGCCCTCGAAAACGCGGGGATCGACCCGGAGACCCTGCGCGGCACCGCCACGGGAGTGTTCGTAGGTGCCGCCAACCAGCACTACGGCCCGGCCGACGCCGAGGCGATGCAGTTGGTGCGAGGTCACGTGCTGACGGGCGGCACGACGAGCGTCGCGTCGGGCCGGCTGGCCTACGTCCTCGGTCTCGAGGGGCCGGCGGTCACGGTGGATACGGCTTGCTCGTCCGCCCTGGTCGCGCTGCACCTCGCGGTGCGCTCGCTGCGCGCGGGGGAGAGCACGTTCGCCTTCGCCGCGGGCGCGGCCGTGATGGCCGACCCCGGGCTGTTCGCCGAGTTCGCCCAGCAGGGCGGGCTCGCCGGCGACGGGCGCTGCAAGTCCTTCGCCGCGAACGCCGACGGCACCGGCTGGAGCGAAGGGGCCGGCGTGCTCGCGCTCTGCCGCCTTGAGGACGCCCAGCGGCTCGGGCACCCCGTGCTCGCCGTGATCGCCGGCAGCGCGGTGAACTCCGACGGCGCCTCCAACGGCCTGACCGCGCCCAACGGCCCTTCGCAGCAGCGCGTGATCCGCGCGGCGCTGCAGGACGCCGGGCTCGGCCCCGGGCAGATCGACGTCGTCGAGGCCCACGGGACCGGCACGCGCCTCGGGGACCCCGTGGAGGCGCAGGCGCTGATCGCGACCTACGGCGCCGCGCGGACCGCCGCGGAACCGCTGTGGCTCGGGTCGGTCAAATCGAACATCGGGCACAGCCAGGCGGCCGCCGGCATGGCGGGTGTCATCAAGATGGTCCAGGCGATGCGGCACGGCACCCTGCCCCGGACCCTGCACGCCGACGAGCCCACCACGCAGGTGGACTGGACCACTGGCACGGTGCGGCTGCTGACCGAGGCCCGCCCGTGGCCGCGGACCGGCCGGCCACGCCGCGCGGCGGTGTCCGCGTTCGGCATCAGCGGCACCAACGCCCACGTCGTTCTGGAGCAAGCGCCGGATTCGGCCGGCGCGGGCGCGGCGCCTTCGGCGCGGCTTTTCGAGGATCGGCAGGCGGTGCCGACTCGTGGCGATGAAGTGGCTGGTTCGGTCTCGCAGGCGTCGGATTCGGCCGGTGCCAGTGTCGTGTCCACGACCCTGCGTTCCATCGAGGGGCAGGCGCCGGCCAGGGGCGATGAAGAGGCTGCCGCCCAGGCGCCGACAGGGCTACCGGAGGGGAACCGGCTGCCGTTCGTCTTCTCCGCACGGGGTGAGGACGCGCTGAGGGGGCAGGCCCGCCGCCTGGCCGCACTGCTCGACCAGCGCCCTGGCACCGGGCTCGCCGACCTGGCCACCTCGCTCGTGACGACCCGTGGGCGGCTCACCGATCGGGCGGTCGTGGTGGCGGGGGACGCCGCGGGCCTCCGCGCGGCGCTGGCGTCGGTCGCCGAAGGCCGGCCCGACCCGCGGGTCCGGCGAGGCCGGGCGGGTTCGCCCGGTGGGCTCGCGTTCCTCTTCACGGGCCAGGGTTCGCAGCGCGCCGGAACCGGCGCCGAGCTGGCGGAACTCGACCCGGTGTTCGCCGCGGCGTTCGACGAGGTGTGCGCGGCGTTCGGCGACGAGCTTCGTGAACCGCTGCGGCCGCTGGCTTTCGGCAGTCCCGGGGCCGGCCCGCTCGACGACACCCGGTACGCGCAGCCCGTGTTGTTCGCCCTGGAGGTGGCGCTGTTCCGGGTGCTGGAGCACTCGGGTGTGCACCCGGATTTCCTGCTGGGGCACTCGATCGGCGAGCTGAGCGCCGCGCACGTGGCCGGGGTGCTGTCCCTGCCCGACGCGGCCCGGCTCGTCGCCGCCCGCGGCCGGCTCATGAGCGCGCTGCCCGCGGGCGGCGCGATGGTCGCCGTCGAGGCCGCCGAGGCGCGGATGGTCGAGCTGCTGGCCGCCGAGGGCGGCGGTGAGCCGGTGTCGATCGCCGCGGTGAACGGTCCCGAATCCGTGGTCCTGTCCGGCGCCGAGGACGCCGTGCTGCGCCTGGCCGGCCTCGCCGCGGCTGAGGGGCTGCGCACCCGGCGGCTGAGGGTGAGCCACGCGTTCCACTCGCCCCTGATGGAGCCGATGCTGGCCGAGTTCCGGGCCGTCGCGGAAACGCTTGAGTTCCGGCCGCCACGGATCCCGATCGTGTCCGGCGTGACGGGCCGGCCCCTGACGGACGAGCTCTGCCGGGCGGACTATTGGGTCACCCACGCCCGTGAGGCGGTCCGGTTCCACGACGGCGTGCGGTTCCTCGCCGAAGCCGGGGTGAGCGCCTTCCTGGAACTCGGCCCCGGCGGGGTGCTCAGCGCGATGGCCCGCGACTGCCTCGGCGACTCCGCCGCGCTGACCGAGGCCACGCTCGTGCGCGACCAGCCCGAGCAGGCGTCGCTGCTCTCGGCCGTCGCGGGTCTGCACGTCCGCGGGTCCGAAGTGGACTGGTCCACTGTGGTCGGTCGGGCCGGCGGGCGGCGCGTGGCCCTGCCCACGTACGCGTTCCAGCGTCGGCGGTACTGGCTGCCCGCGCACCAGCCCGAAGTCCCGGGCGCACCGCCGGCCGGCCGCGGAATCCGCTACCGCGAGGCGTGGGTGCCGATCACCCGGGACGGCGGCCACCTGGCCGGAACGTGGGTGGCCGTGGTGCCCCGCGACGGCCGCGACCTCCCCGCTGTCACCGCGGTTCTCGACGCCTTGGATCGCCGAGCCGAACGGCTGATCACGGTCGACGGGGCCGACGGGCTGACCGAGGCGCTCCGGACCCCGGCGGCCGGGGTTCTCTCGCTGCTCGCACTCGCGCCGGACACCGAGCCGCTCGGGCCGACGTCGGCCCTTCTCGAAGCGCTCGGCGCGACGGGCACTGACATTCCACTGTGGAGCGTCACCACCTCGGCCGTGGTGGCCACCGCCGCCGACGCGGCCGTCGAGCTCGCGCAGGCGCGTCTCACCGGCCTGCTGCGCGGCCGCGGCGCCCTCGCCGACCTGCCGTCGGTCACCGGCCGGCGCGACGCCGAACTGCTCGTCTCGCTGCTCGCCGACCCACGCGGCGAGGACGAGGTCGCGGTGCGCGCGGCCGGTCTCTTCGGCCGGCGCCTGCTGCCGGCCGGGTCACCTTCCGGCGCGGATCCGTTCGGCCGGGCCGGCGGCACCGTGCTCGTGACCGGCGACCTGGGCGGGTTCACCCCCGACGTGCTGGGCCGGCTGCGCGCCGACGGCCCCCGCCGGGTGGTCCTCGCGGTCCGGCCCGGCGCCGAGGTCCCCGCCCGCCTTCCCGCAGACGTCGAGGTCGTGCCCTGGCCGACCGGCGCCCCACGCCCTCCGGCGCTGCACACCGACCCCGTGCACGTGGTGCTGCACCTGGAAAACCTGAGTCCGGCCGGGTCCGCGCGGCCTGGCCCCGACGAGGTGGCGGAGCGCACTGCGCTCGCCGAACTGGCCGCGGCGTGGGCCGGCCTCGACGCGTTCCTCGTGTTCTCCACGGTCGCCGGGATCTGGGGCGGCGCCGGCGATCCGCGGCACCTGGCCGCACACACCCGCCTCGCGGCCCTGGTGCACCGTCGCCGGCTCGCCGGGCAGCCCGCCTGCCTCGTCGCGTGGGGCCCGTTCGCGGGCTCCGGTGAGCGAGCCGGCGCCGCGGGTCTCGTGCCGATGGAGCCCGCCCGCGCGCTCGGCGAGATCGACGCGGCCGGGGACGCGGTCCAGGTGATCGCCGATGTCGACTGGCCGGTGTTCCACCCGACGTTCGCGGCTCTGCGGCCGCGGCCGCTCGTGTCGCTGCTCTACGAGGTCCGAGCTTTGCCGGCCGCGCCGGTACCACGACCGGGGCCGCTCGCCGGCCTGCCGGCGGCCGACCTCGACGGCCGACTGCTGACCGTCGTCCGGACGGCGGCGGCGCTGGTGCTCGGCCACTCGTCCGCGGACGCCGTGCCACCCGAAAGCCGGTTCCGGGAACTGGGTTTCGACTCGCTGCTCGCCGTGCGGTTCCGCGACGCACTGGCCGAGGCGACCGGGCTCGCGGTGCCGGCGACGGTCGGCTACGACCACCCGACCCCGCTCGCCGTCGCCGCGTTCCTCGGCGATCTCGTGCACGGCACCGAAAACACCGACGAGCAGCCCGCAACCGCGGTGCCCAGCGGCGATCCGATCGCGGTCGTCGCGATGGCCTGCCGGTACCCGGGCGGCGTGACCGCGCCGGAACAGTTGTGGGATCTCGTGTCCGGCGGGCGCGACGCGATCGGGCCGTTCCCGGCCGACCGCGGCTGGGACCTGCGTGAGCTGCGACAGGCCGGCGACGCCGAAGCGGGCCGCGCGCTGCCGCTCAAGGGTGGTTTCCTGGCCGGCGCTGCGGAGTTCGACGCCGCCTTCTTCGGTATCTCGCCCCGCGAGGCGACCGCGATGGATCCGCAGCAGCGGGTGTTGCTGGAGGTCTGCTGGGAGTCGCTCGAACGAGCCGGGCTCGACGCGGGCGCGCTGCGCGGCAGCCGGACCGGTGTGTTCGTCGGCGTCGCCGGCTCCGACTACCAAGGCGTGCTGGACCGGGCCACCGGGGCCGAAGGCCACGCGATGACCGGCACCGCCTCGAGCGTCGTGTCCGGCCGGGTGAGCTACACGTTCGGCTTCGAAGGCCCGGCTCTGACGGTGGACACCGCGTGCTCGTCGTCGCTGGTGGCCATCCACCTCGCCGCCCGCGCGCTGCGGGCCGGCGAGTGCGACCTCGCGCTCGCGGGAGGCGTCACCGTGATGAACACGCCGGGTGGTTTCCTCGAGTTCGCCCGCCAGGGTGGCCTCGCGCCCGACGGCCGCTGCAAGTCGTTCGCCGCCACCGCGGACGGGACGGGCTGGTCCGAAGGCGCCGGAGCGCTTGTGCTGCAACGGCTTTCCGACGCCCGGCGCGACGGCAACCGGGTGCTGGCCGTGATCGCCGGCAGCGCGCTGAACTCCGACGGCGCGTCCAACGGCCTCACCGCCCCGAACGGGCCCGCGCAGCAGCGCGTGATCCGCGCCGCGCTGGCCGACGCCGGCCTCCGTCCGTCCGATGTGGACGCGGTGGAGGCGCACGGCACGGGCACCGTGCTCGGCGACCCGATCGAGGCGCAGGCGTTGCTCGCCACCTACGGCCGGGCCCGCGCGGACGAGCAGCCCCTCTGGCTCGGCTCGCTCAAGTCGAACATCGGGCACACCATGGCCGCCGCCGGCGTCGGCGGGGTGATCAAGATGATCCTCGCGATGCGGCACGGGCACCTGCCCGCCACCCTGCACGTGGACCAGCCGACCGGCAAGGTCGACTGGACGGCCGGGGCGGTCCGCCTGCTGACGGAGACCCGGCCGTGGCCGGAGACCGGGCGTCCGCGCCGCGCCGGCGTGTCGTCGTTCGGGATGAGCGGTACCAACGCGCACCTGGTGCTGGCGCAGCCCGACCCGGAGCCCGCAGCCGATCCGGTGTCCGACACCGCTACGCCGGATGCCCGGGAAACCGTTCTGCCCTGGGTGCTCAGTGCCCGCTCGCCGGAGGCGCTGGCCGGGTTGGCGGGACGGCTGACCGAAGAGGTCGCAGGCGGTGCGCTGGCGGACGTGCCGCCCGCGCTGCTCGGGCGGGCGCTGCTGGATTCGCGGACCCGGCTGGAGCACCGCGCGGTGGTCCTCGGCCGGGATCGCGCGCAGCTGCTCGACCGGCTCGCCCGGCTCGCGGTCGAGCCCGAGCCCGCCGGTGTGGTGCGGGGTGTCGCCGTGCCCCCGGTTCGCGGGCACGTCTGGGTGTTCCCCGGACAAGGTGGCCAGTGGGCCGGGATGGCGGCCGCGCTGCTCGAAAGCTCGCCCGTGTTCGCTGCCCGCTGGGCCGAGTGCGAACGCGCGCTGGCGCCCTACCTCGAGCGGTCGCTCACCGAGCTGGCCGCAGCGGACGAGGGGCACCTGGCGGGCGCCCGGGTGGACGTGGTGCAGCCCGCGTTGTTCGCGATGATGGTTTCGCTCGCCGAGGTGTGGCGGTCGTTCGGAGTCGAGCCCGCGGCCGTCGTCGGCCACTCCCAGGGCGAGATCGCCGCCGCGTGTGTGGCCGGCGTGCTGTCGCTCGAAGACGCCGCGAAGGTGGTCGCGCTGCGAGCCAAGGCCCTCACCGCGCTGGCCGGTGCCGGCGGCATGATCTCGCTCGCGGCGCCGGTCGACGTCGTCACCGAGCTCGTGGACGCCTGGTCGGGCCGGGCTTCCGTGGCCGCCGTCAACGGCCCGTCCGCCGTCGTCGTGTCCGGTGAGCCGGACGCGCTCGCGGAGATCCTCGCCGAGGCGGGCGAACGCGGCATCCGCAACCGGCGGATCGACGTCGACTACGCGTCGCACTCCGCCCAGGTCGAGGTGATCCGGGACGAGGTCGAGTCGGTGCTGGCCGGCGTCCGGCCCCGCCAGGGAACCGTGCCGTTCTTCTCGACCGTGACCGGCGAGTGGCTGGACGGGACCACGGCGGACGCCGCCTACTGGTACCGCAACCTGCGTGCGCAGGTGCGTTTCCACGAAGCCGTGGAAACGCTGATGGCCGAAGGGTTCCGCTCGTTCGTCGAGGTCAGTCCGCACCCGGTGCTGGGTGTCGCGATCACGGAGGCCGCGGACCTGGCCGAGCTCGAGACCGCCGTCGCGGGAACGCTGCGCCGGGACGACGGCGGGCTCGAGCGGATGCTCACCTCCGTGGCCGAGGTGTTCGTGGCCGGTGCTCCGGCGGACTTCTCGCCGGTGCTGCCCGCGGCCGCCCGGCCGTTGCCCGAACTGCCGACGTATCCGTTCCAGCGCAAGCGGTTCTGGCCCGAAGGCGCGCCGGCGACCGCGACCGGCGACCCCGAGGACGCCCGGTTCTGGGAGCTGGTCGACGGCCTGGACGCCGAGAAGATGGCCGGCACCCTGGGGCTCGCGGACACCGCCCCGCTGAGCGAAGTGCTGCCGGCGCTCTCGTCGTGGCGGCGTGGCCGCCGCGATCAGGCCGTGCTCGACTCGTGGCGCTACGCCGAGACATGGCAGCCGCTCCCGCCCGCGGCGGTGCGCGGCGGCCGGTGGCTGGTGGTGGTCCCGGACCGGCTCGCCGCCGACCCGGCGGTCGCCGTCGTGCTGAGGGCCGTCCCGGACCACGTGCTCGTTTCCGTTGGCACGGACGATGTCCGGACCAGTGGCGAAAGGCACACTGCAGCCGGAACTCTCACGGAGCGGTTGCGCACGGCGCTGGCCGACCCGGCGATCACCGGGATCCTGTCGCTGACCGCGCTCGACACCGGCGCGCACCCGGCCGACGACGTGGTCCCGGCCGGGCTCGCGCTCACCCTGGCGCTCGTCCAGGCCTTGGTGGATCTAGGCGGCGGGGTCCCGCTGTGGTGCTGCACCGACGGGGCGGTCGGGGTGCCTGGCGACGGCGGCCCGCGCCGGCCCGAGCAGGCGGCGGTCTGGGCGCTGGGCCGGGTCGCCGCACTTGAGCACCCCCGGCTGTGGGGCGGCCTGATCGACCTGCCGAGGCACCTGGACCAGCCGGTGATCGACAGGCTCGCGGCCGCGCTCGGCCGCGACGACGGTGAGGACCAGCTCGCGCTTCGCGAGGACGGCCTGTACGGCCGGCGCCTCACCCACGGCGACAGCGGCCGCGTCACCGGCGGCGGATGGCGGCCGTCGGGCACGGTGCTGGTCACCGGGGGCACGGGCGCGCTCGGCCTGCGCGTCGCCCGGGCGCTCGCCGCCGGCGGGGCCGGGCACCTCGTCCTGATCAGCCGGAGCGGGGACGCCGCGCCGGGGGTCGCCGACCTGGTCGCCGAACTCGCCGGTGCACACGGCGTCGGGGTCACCGTCGCCGCCTGCGACACCGCCGACCGGGCCGAGGTCGCGGCCGTTCTCGACCGCGTGCAGCGGGAATCCGGGCCGATCACCGCCGTGGTGCACGCGGCCGGCGCCGGTGTGCTGGGCCCCCTGGCCGAGGCGTCGTTCGCCGACCTGCGGACGGTGCTGGGCGCGAAGGTCGCCGGGATCGAGAACGTCGAGGCGGCGCTGGAGACCGCCCGGCTGGAGGCGGTCGTGTACTTCTCGTCGATCACCGCCGTCTGGGGCGCGGGTGACCACGGGGCCTACGCCGCGGCCAACGCGGTGCTCGACGCCCGCGCCCAGAGGCGGACGGCCGACGGCGTGCCGACCCTGTCGGTGGCCTGGGGCCCGTGGGCGGGTGGCGGCATGGTCGCCGACGAGATCCACGACACCCTGCGCCGGCGGGGGCTGCCGGTGCTCGACCCCGACCTGGCGGTCGCCGGTCTGCTCCGCCTGCTGGCCGAGGGCAGCGGTGCCGCGATCCTCGCGGAGGTCGACTGGGCGCGGTTCGTGCCGGTGTTCACCTCCGGCCGCGCTTCCCGCCTGCTCGACGCCCTGCCCGAGGCCCGGCCCGAGCCGGAAGTCGCGGAAACCGGCCCGGTGGCGGGAAACGCGACGCTGCGCCGGCTGTCCGAACTGGACGAATCCCAGCGGGTGCGCGCGCTGCGCGAGCTGGTTCGCGAACACACCGCCGCGGTCCTCGGCCACCCGGACGCGGCGGCCGTCGAGCCGCGGCGCGCGTTCTCCGACGCGGGGCTCGACTCGCTCACCGCCGTCGAACTGCGCGACCGGCTGACCAAGGCCACCGAGGTCCGGTTGCCGACCACGGTCGTGTTCGACCACCCCACGCCCGTCGCCCTCGCCGCCTTCCTGGACCGGGTGGCGTTCGGTGTGCGAACCACCGCCGCGGCCCCGGGCCCGGCACGGATCGTGGCCAAGCCCGAGACCGCCGACCCGATCGCGATCGTCGCGATGAGCTGCCGGTTCCCGGGCGGCATCGACTCGCCGGAGCAGCTGTGGCAGGCAGTGTCCGGTGAAGCCGACCTCATCACCCCGTTTCCGGCCGACCGCGACTGGCCGCTGGGAAGCCTGTTCGATCCGGACCCGGACGCGCCCGGGACCAGCTACGTCGACCACGCCGGATTCCTGCCCGACGCCACGATGTTCGACCCGGAGTTCTTCGGCATCTCGCCTCGCGAGGCCGTGGCGATGGATCCGCAGCAGCGGGTCCTGCTCGAGACGGCATGGGAGGTGCTGGAGCGTGCCGGGATCGACCCGAAGTCGTTGCGGGGCAGCCGGACCGGCGTCTACGTCGGCACGACGGACCAGGCCTACGGCGGCCGCCTGACGGCACCGGGCGCGGGCATGGAGGGCTACCTGGCCACGGGTGGCTCGACCAGCGTCGCGTCCGGCCGGATCTCCTACCTGTTCGGGTTCGAAGGACCCGCGGTCAGCATCGACACGGCCTGCTCGGCCTCTCTCGTCGCACTGCACCTCGCGGCGGGTTCGCTGCGCAGCGGCGAGAGCGACCTCGCGCTCGCCGGTGGCGTGATGGTGATGTCGGACCCGACGTCGTTCGTCGCCTTCAGCCGCCAGCGCGCGCTGGCGGCCGACGGGCGGTGCAAGTCGTTCGCCGCGGCGGCCGATGGGTTCACGCTGTCCGAAGGCGCCGGCCTGCTGCTGCTCGAACGGCTTTCCGACGCGCGCCGGCACGGCCACGAGGTCCTCGGGCTGGTGCGGGGGAGCGCGATCAACTCCGACGGCGCGTCCAACGGGCTCACCGCGCCCAACGGTCCGTCGCAGGAGCGCGTGATCCTCGGCGCGCTCACCGACGCCGGGCTGGAACCGTCCGAAGTGGACGCTGTCGAAGCGCACGGCACCGGCACCCGGCTCGGCGATCCCATCGAGGCCCAGGCGCTGCTCGCGACCTACGGCCGGGCGCACTCCGCCGAGGCCCCGCTCTGGGTCGGGTCGGTGAAGTCCAACATCGGCCACACCCAGCACGCGGCCGGTGCCGCCGGGATCATCAAGATGGTCATGGCCATGCGCCACGCGACGTTGCCGCGGACCCTCCACGTCGACGCGCCGTCGCCGCACGTCGACTGGTCGGCCGGCGCGGTGGAACTGCTCACCGAGGCCCGGCCGTGGCCGGAAACCGGGCGTCCGCGCCGCTTCGGCGTGTCGTCGTTCGGCATCAGCGGCACCAATGCGCACGTGGTGCTGGAGCAGGCACCGGCCGCCGAGCCGGAGCCGGTACCCGATCCCGTGGCGGAACCCGGACCGTTGCCCGTGGTCGTCTCGGCGCGTAGCCGGGCGGCGCTGGCCGAGCAGGCCGCGCGCCTGGCGGCCCTGGTGACCGCGGATCCGGCCCTGCGCTCCGCCGACCTCGCGTTCTCCTCGCTGACTTCACGCGCGGTGCTGGACCACAGCGCCGTGCTGGTGGCCGGGGACCGTGACGAACTGCTGTCCGGACTGGCGCGCCTCGCCACACCGGACGGCTCGGACGTGATCCGGGAACGTTCGGCCGAGGGCGAGCTCGCCGTGGTGTTCGCCGGACAGGGCGCGCAGCGGCCCGGCATGGGAAGTGCTCTGTACCAACGGTTCCCCGGGTTCGCCCGAGCCCTCGACGACGTGTGCGCTCAGCTCGACCGGTACCTGGAGCGGCCGCTGCGGACCGTCATGTTCGCGGAGGGGGGCACCGAGGACGCGGCGCTGCTCGACCGGACCGAGTACGCCCAGTGCGCGCTGTTCGCGTTCGAGGTCGCGCTCTTCCGCCTTCTCGAACAGTGGGGCGTGCGCCCGGACGCGCTGCTCGGGCATTCGATCGGCGAGCTGACCGCGGCGCACCTCGCCGGCGTCTGGACGCTGGACGACGCGGCTCGGGTCGTCGCCGCACGGGGCCGGCTGATGCAGGAGCTGCCGGCCGGAGGCGCGATGGTCGCCGTCGCCGCCGCGGAGCCGGTGGTGCGCGAGTGCCTGGCCGGGTTCGCCGGGCAGGCGACGATCGCAGCCGTCAACGGACCCGAGGCCGTGGTCGTCTCGGGTGCCGAGGACGCCGTGCTCGCGGTCGCCGCCACCCTTTCGGAGCGCGGTGCCCGCACCCGGCGGCTGGCGGTCTCGCACGCGTTCCACTCGCCGCTGATGGAGCCGATGCTCGCGGAGTTCGCCGGGATCCTCGCCGGCGTCGAGGCCACCGAACCGGCGGTGGTGGTGATCTCCGACGTCACGGGCGAACCCGTGACGGCCGGGCAACTGGCCGATCCGGCGTACTGGGTCGACCAGGTCCGCCGCGAGGTCCGGTTCGCCGACGGGGTCCGCACCCTGGTGTCCCGGGGCGTCACCACGTTCCTGGAGGCCGGCCCCGGGGCCGAGCTGACGGCCGCGGTGCTGTCGGTGGTCGAGGAACCGGCGGGCGCGCTCGCGTGCCTGCGCCGCGACGGGGACGAGGTGCGGGCCTTGTTCACCACCCTCGGCCGGCTGCACGCCCGCGGCGTGGTCGTCGAGGTTCCCGCGGTGTTCGAGGGCACCGGCGCCCGCCGGGTCGAACTGCCGACGTACGCGTTCCAGCGCCGCAGGTTCTGGTTGCAGCGCGACCACACGACGACGGATCCGGCCTCGGCCGGGCTCACCGCGACCGGGCATCCGGTGTTCACGACGAGGGCCGATCTCCCTGGCGGCGCCCGGCTCTACCACGGCCGCGTGACCGGTGCGGGGGAAGCGGACCTGACCGCGGCCGCACTGTGGGTGGCCGCCGACCTCGGCTGCGCGCGGATCGACCGGCTCGGCGCGCACCGGCCTGTTCCGGCCGGTGCCGACCTGGCCGTGCAGCTTCGGGTGAGCGCACCGGAATCGGACGGCCGCCGGGAGCTGACCGTGCACCACCGGCTCGCCGCCACTCCCGAGCAAGCCTGGGAGCACACGATCACCGCCGCACTGCGGCCGGCGGCGGGCGAACCGTCGTTCGACCTCTCGGCGTGGCCACCGGCCGGTGCGCTAGAGCTCGACGGGAGCGGCGGCACCGCGGTCTGGGCCGCCGGTGCGGACCTCTTCGCGGAAGTGCGCCTCGATTCCGGCGCAGGCGAGGCAGACACGCGCGGTGTCCTGGCCCCGGATCTGCTCGCCGCGCTCGACGCGCTGGTCCCGCAAGCCGACCGCGCGCGAGGTGGGCAGGGGCGGCGGATCCGCGCCTGGCACGGCGTCACGCTCGTCGCGACCGGCGCCGAAACCCTGCGCGTCCACCTCACGCCCAGCGATCCCGATGGGCTCACCCTGCGGCTCGCGGACCCCGCCGGCCGGCCGGTCGCGGTGGTCGAACGCCTGGAGCTGGGTGATCCGGCACCCGTCCGGCCCACCGTGGCGGGGGCGGCGCTGCACCGGCTCGACTGGGTGCCGTCGAGCCCCGCCGTGGAGCTCGACGGCAGCTGGGGCGTGCTGGGCGGGCACGACGGTGTGGACTTCGCCCGCGCGCTCGGATCGCAGCCGGGGCAACAGATCCGCAGCTGGCCCGACCTCGCCGCGTTGCGCGAGGACCTCGCCACGGGAGGAACCGACGCCGTCGCACCGGACCTGCTCGTGGTGGTCGTCGAGCCACCGGTGCGCGGTCTCGCCGACGCCGCGCACCACAGCGCCGAAGAGGTGCTCGAGCTGGTTCGTGCGCTCGTCGCCGAGGAACACCTGGCCGGCACGCGGTTCGTGACGCTGACCCGGGGTGCGACCGGCGCCGCGACGAGTGCCAGGCCCGCCGCGGCGGCCGGGTGGGGGCTGCTGCTCTCCGCCCAGGCCGAGTACCCGGACCGGTTCGTCCTCGTGGACCTCGACGACTGGGCGGGTGACGCCGAGCAGGTTCCGGCGGCGGTGGCCGTCGCACTGGCCACCGGTGAGCAGCAGCTGGCGATCCGCGCAGGTGAGGTGCTCGTGCCGCGGCTCGCGGTCGAGGTGCCCGGCCCTGATACCGAACCCTGGCCTGCGGGGACGGTCCTCGTCACCGGCGCCACCGGCGCGATCGGCGAGGTGATCGCCCGGCACCTGGCCGCGGCGGGTGCCGAGCGGCTGCTGCTGCTCAGCCGCGGCGGGCCCGGTGCCCCGGGTGCCGACCGGCTCGTGGCCGACCTCGCGACGCACGGCACCGTGGCCGAAGTCGTCGCCTGCGACGTCGCCGACCGGGACGCCCTCGCGGCGGTCCTCGACGACATCCCCGCCGAGTTCCCGCTCAGCGCGGTCGTGCACGTGGCCGGCGTGGTCGACGACGGCACCCTCACCGCGCTCACCCCCGCGCGGTTGCACGCCGTGCTGCGGCCGAAGGTCGACGCGGCGGTGAACCTCCACGAGCTGACCGCGGGGCTCGACCTCGCCAGGTTCGTGCTCTTCTCCTCCGCGGTGGGCACGCTGGGTGCCGCCGGGCAGGCGAACTACGCCGCCGGCAACGCCTTCCTCGACGCCCTTGCCCGGCAGCGCCGCGCAGCCGGGTTGCCCGCGACGTCGCTCGCGTGGGGGCTGTGGGGCACCGTCGGCGGCATGAGCGGTGGGCTCGACGCCCTCGACCGGCGGCGGATGGCTCGCGCGGGTGTCGTCCCCCTGACCGAGGACGCCGGGTGCGGGCTTTTCGAGGCGGCGTGGGCGTCCGGCGAGGCGGTGCTGCTGCCGATGCACCTCGATCTGGGGGTGCTGCGCGGAAACGCGCGGTCGGGCACGCTGCCCGCCGCCTTGCGGGGCCTGGTGCCGGCCCCGTTGCGCCGGGCCGCGACCGCGGAGGTCGCCCAGGTCTCGTTCGCCGAACGCCTCGCGGGCCTGCCCGCGCAACGGCGTGCCGAGGAGCTGCTCGACGTGGTGCGCCGGCAGGTCGCCGCGGTGCTTTCTCTCGGCGACCCCGCAGGCGTGGACGAGCGCAAGCAGTTCCGCGACCTCGGCTTCGACTCGTTGACCGCGATCGAGCTGCGCAACGCCCTGACCGCCGCCACGGATGTGGCGCTTTCCGCGGCCGTCGTGTTCGACTACCCGACCCCCGCGGAGCTCGCCGCGCACCTCGAAGCCGGCTTGCGCAAGGCGGAACCGGGTGGCCCGCCGCCGGTGGTGGCGACCCAGCTGGACCAGCTCGAGGCCACCGTCGCCGGGCTCGCCGCGGACGACCGTGAGCGCTCGCGCATCGCGGAGCGGCTCAAGGCGCTGGTCCTCGCGTGCGAGCAGGCCGACCAGTCCACTTCGGACGTTTCCGTCGAAGCGCGGCTCGACACCGCGTCCGACGAAGAGATCTTCGATTTCATCCGCACCGAGCTCGGGCGGGACCGATGACGAGGAGTGCTTTCGATGGCCGATGAGCAGGAGCTCCGGGACTACCTGAAGTGGGTCACGACCGACCTGCACCGGACCCGGCAGCGGCTGGCCGAGCTGACCGACGGTGCCACCGAGCCGATCGCCGTCATCGGCATGGCGTGCCGTTACCCGGGCGGGATCAAGTCGCCCGCCGATCTGTGGCGCACGGTCTCCGAGGGCGTCGACGTGATCGGGCCGCTCCCGGACGACCGCGGGTGGGGAGATCTGGACGCGCTCTACGATCCCGACCCCGACAACCCCGGCACGTGCTACGTGCGTGAAGGCGGCTTCCTGACCGACGTCGCGGAGTTCGACGGCGGGTTCTTCGGGATCTCGCCCCGGGAGTCCACCGCCATGGATCCCCAGCAGCGGCTCCTGCTGGAATCCTGCTGGGAGGCCGTGGAACGGGCCGGCCTCACCGCGGACGCGTTGCGCGGCAGCCGCACCGGGGTGTACGCCGGAGTGTCGCAACAGGACTACGCGACGCTGCTGGCGTCGTCGGAGATCGGCATCGACGGGTACGCCGCGACCGGCATCGCGAACAGCGTCCTGTCCGGCCGGGTGTCGTACGTGCTCGGGCTGGAGGGCCCGGCGGTCACCGTGGACACCGCGTGCTCGTCGTCGCTCGTGGCGCTGCACCTCGCGGTGCAGGCCTTGCGCACCGGTGAATGCGATCTCGCGTTCGCCGGTGGCGCCACGGTGATGTCGACCCCCGCGGTCCTCGTCGCGCTGTCGCGCCAGCGCGCGCTCGGCCAGGACGGGCGGTGCAAGGCCTTCTCGGCCGATGCCGACGGCGCGGGCTGGAGCGAGGGCGCCGGTGTGCTGCTCGTGGAACGGCTGTCCGACGCCCGGCGGCTGGGCCACCCGGTGCTGGCCGTGGTGCGCGGGAGCGCGGTGAATCAGGACGGCGCGTCGAACGGCCTGACCGCCCCGAACGGTCCCGCGCAGCAGCGGGTGATCCGCGCTGCGCTGGCGCAGGCCGGGCTGACGCCGGCCGACGTGACGGCGGTCGAGGCACACGGCACCGGCACGAAACTCGGCGATCCGATCGAAGCGGACGCGCTGCTCGCCACCTACGGCCAGGCCCACACACCGGCCGACCCGCTGTGGCTGGGCTCGGTGAAGTCGAACCTCGGCCACACGCAGGCCGCGTCCGGGGTGGCCGGGGTGATCAAGATGGTCGAGGCGCTGCGCCGCCGCGAGCTGCCCCGGACGCTGCACGCCGACGAGCGGACTCCGTTCGTGAACTGGGATTCCGGTGCCGTCGAGCTGCTCACGCACGCCCGTCCGTGGCCGGTCGCCGAAGACGGGCCGCGTTCGGTGCGCCGCGCCGGGGTGTCGTCGTTCGGCATCAGCGGGACCAACGCGCACGTCGTGCTCGAGGAGGCACCGGCCGACCAGACGCCGGTCGCCGGCCCGGTCCCAGCGCTGCTGCCGTGGGTGCTGTCCGCGCACTCGCCGGCCGCGCTGCGCGGGCAGGCCGAGCGGGTGGCCGCCCGGGTCCGTGCGGACGCGGACCTCGACGTGGCGGATCTCGGGTTCGCGCTCGCGACCACCAGGACGGCTCTCGAACACCGTGCCGCCGTGGTGGGCGAGGACCGCGAAGGCATGCTGCGCGGGTTGGACGCGATCGCGAGCGGCGGCCGCGCGGACGGCGTGGTCGACGGCACGGCCGTCGGGGGCAAGGTCGTGTTCGTCTTCCCTGGCCAGAGCTCGCAGTGGCGGGGGATGGGCCGGCACCTCCTGGAGTCCTCGGAGGTGTTCGCCGAGTCGGCGCAGCGGTGCGCCCGGGAGATCGAGCGACTGGTCGACTGGCGCGTGCTCGACGTGCTGCGTGACGAGCCGGGCGCCGCCTCGCTCGACCGGATCGACGTGATCCAGCCGGTCCTGTTCACCATGATGGTGTCGCTGGCCGAGGTCTGGCGTTCGCTGGGCGTGGTGCCGGACGCCGTCGTCGGCCATTCGCAGGGCGAGATCGCAGCGGCCTATCTCAGCGGCGGGCTCTCGCTCACCGACGCCGTCCGCGTGGTGGTGCTGCGCAGCAAGGCGTGGGTTCCCTTGGAGGGCAAGGGCGGGATGGCGTCGGCTCTGCTGTCGCCCGCCGAGGCCGAGGCCCGGATCGAGAAGTGGGGCGACCGGCTTTCGGTGGCCGCGAAGAACAGCCCGCAATCGTGCGCGGTGGCCGGTGAGGCGCAGGCGTGCGACGAGTTCGTCGAGGCGTGCCTCGCGGATGGGATCCGTGCGCGCCGGCTCCACGGGATCGGTGGTGCGGCAGGACATTCGCGTGGTGTCGAGGTGGTGCGCGACCACATCCTCGACGTGCTGGCGCCGGTGGCGCCGACGTCCGGCACAGTGGCGTTCTACTCGACGGTGACCGCGGGACCGCTCGACACCGCGCAGCTGGACCACACCTACTGGTACCGCAACATGCGGGAGCCCGTCTCGTTCGAGGGCGCCGTGCGCGAGCTGCTGGCCGACGGCCACCGGCATTTTCTCGAGATGAGCCCGCACCCGTTGCTCGCGTTGTCGCTGCAGCAGACCATCGACGACGCCGGCGTGACGGCGCGGGTGGTCAGCAGCCTCCGCCGGGACGAGGGTGAGCTCGCCCGGCTCCTGCGGTCGGTCGCGCAGGCGAACGCGAACGGCGTCGCGCTCGACTGGGACCGGGTCTTCGGTGGTGCGCGGCCGCGGGTCGACCTGCCGACGTACGCGTTCCAGCGGAGCCGGCACTGGTCGGACGTGCGCGCGGAGACCGGAGACGTGTCGGCCGCGGGGCTGGACGCGGCCGAGCACCCGATGCTCGGCGCACTGGTCCGGCTGGCCGACGGCGACGGCGTCGTGCTCAGCGGTCGGATCTCGGTGCGGACCCACGAGTGGCTGGCGGGCCACCGCGTCGGCAGCGACGTGATCTTCCCCGGCACCGGGTTGATGGATCTCGCGATCTTCGCGGGCGACCAGGTCGGCGCCGGCCGCCTGGCGGAGCTCGTGCTGCACACGCCCCTGGTCGTGCTCGACGGGGCCGGGGTGTTCGTGCAGGTGCGGGTGGAGGCCCCGGACGAATCGGGGCAGCGGGCGATCGGTGTCTACTCGCGCCCGGACGGTACCGGGCTCGATCCCGTGTGGACCCGGCACGCCGCAGGCACCGTCACCGCCCCCGGTGCCGCGCCGGCCGCGCTGCCGCCGGGGCAATGGCCACCGTCCGATGTGGATACGGTCGATGTCGGTGCGCACTACGAGCGGATGACCGCGTCCGGCTACGGGTACGGCCCGCAGTTCCGCGCCCTGTCGGCATTGTGGCACCGCGGCCGGGAAGTCTTCGCGGAAGTGAGCCTCGGCGCGGACCTGCCGGTCGACGGGTTCGGCATCCACCCGGCGTTGTTCGACTCCGCCCTCCACGCGATGTACGTGCTCGGCTCCGGCCAGGACGGCGTGCGGCTGCCGTTCACGTGGACGGGTGTCCAGCTGCACGCCGCCGGGGCCGGCCGGCTGCGAGTGCGGATGACCGCGCGTGACGACGACTCGGCGTCGGTCGAGCTGTTCGACGAAACCGGGCTTCCCGTCCTCACCGCGGAATCGCTGGTGGTCCGCCCGCTGCGCGACACCGCCCGGCCGGACCGGGCCGATTCGCTGTACCAGGTTCGCTGGCAGCCGATGCCGATTGCGGAACCGGTGTCCGTCGCCGTGCTCGGCGACTGCCCCTCGCCCGACGGCGCGGTCGTGGTCTCGGACCTCGCCGGCGTTACCGCCGCACTCCCGGCCGGCGGCCACCTCCTGCACCGGATCGCACCGGCCGGTCCGGGTGACATTCCTTGGCAGCCGGCCGAATCCGCGCTGGAGCTCGTGCAGACGTGGCTCGCGGACGAGGCCTTCGCCGATACCCGGCTGGTGCTCGTCACCCGCGGCGGCGTCGGCGTGACGGACGAGGACGTGCCCGATCCGGGCGCCGCCGGTGTCTGGGGCCTCGTGAGGTCGGCGCAGTCGGAACACCCGGGCCGGCTCGTGCTCGCGGACCTCGACGGCGCGGCCGAGTCGCTCGCCGCACTGCCCGGCGCGCTCGGCACCGGAGAGGATCAGCTCGCCTTGCGTGGTGGGGCTCTGCTCGTGCCGCGGCTCGTGAACTGGGACCCCGGCCAGAAGCTGCTGCCGCCGGCGGGCGAACCCACGTGGCGGCTCACGAACACCCGGCCGGGCACCTTCGAAGGACTGGAGCTCCTGCCGTACCCGGAGGCGCTGGCGCCGCTCGGGCCGCGCGCGGTCCGGCTGCGGATCCACGCGGCCGGCATCAACTTCAAGGACGTCGTGGTCGCCTTGAACCTCGTGCCGGGGCTGACCGGCCTCGGCGGTGAGGTGGCCGGTGAGGTCCTCGAGATCGGCGACGAGGTCACGTCGGTCGCGGTCGGTGACCGCGTGCTCGGCCTGAGCACGGAGACGTTCGGTCCGATCGGGACCACCGACGAGCGGTACCTCGTGGGGGTTCCGGAGGGCTGGGGCTGGGTGGAAGCGGCGTCGGTGCCCGTCGCCTACCTGACCGCGTACCTGGGCCTGGCGGAGCTCGCGAAGATCGGGCCGGGTTCGACGGTGCTGATCCACGCCGCCGCGGGTGGCGTGGGGACCGCGGCCGTGCAGATCGCGCGCCTTTCGGGGGCCACGGTGTACGCCACCGCCAGCCCCGGCAAGCACGCCGCCGTCATCGCGGCCGGTGTCCCGGCGGAGCGGGTGTTCAACTCCCGGACCGCGGATTTCGAGGATGAGGTGCGTGCCGCGACGGAGGGCCGGGGGGTTGACCTCGTCCTCAACTGCCTGACCGGCGAGCTCACCGACGCCGGCCTGCGTCTCGTCGCCCCCGGCGGCTTTTTCCTGGAGCTCGGCAAAACCGACCGGCGCGATCCCGGCACCGTCCACACCGGCTACCCGGGGATCCGTTACCAAGCCTACGACCTGCGCGACCTGACTCCGGACGACACCCACACCCTCCTGAAGCGGCTGACCGCCCTGTTCGGCGGAGGGCAGCTCACTCCTCCGCGGGTCACCGCCTACGACGTCCGCCAGGCCCGGACCGCGTTCCGCCACCTCGCACAGGCCACCCTCACGGGCAAAGCGGTGCTGACCATGCCGGCCGCCGATCCGCTGTCAGGGACCGTGCTCATCACCGGTGGCACCGGCACCCTCGGCTCGTTGCTGGCCCGCCACCTCGCCACCCACCACCGCACCCCGCACCTGCACCTCGTCTCCCGCCGCGGCCGCGGCGCCCCCGGCGCCACCGCGCTCGAACACGACCTCGAACAACTCGGCACCACGGTCACCATCACCGCCGCCGACGTCACCGACCCGGAGACGCTCACCGGCCTCATCGCCGGTACCGACGACCTCACGGCGATCATCCACACCGCGGCCGCCCTCCTCGACACCCCCTTCCACACCCAGACTCCCGCCACCCTCACCACCACGGCGCACCCCAAAGTCACGCCGGCGCTCACGATCCACCACCACGGCCACCGGCCTCCGCCGACCCTCATCACCTTTTCCTCCCTGGCCGCGACGATGGGCGGTCCGGGTCAGGCCAACTACGCGGCGGCGAACGCGATGCTCGACGCGCTGGCGCAGCACCGCCGAGCTCACGGCCTGCCGTCGCTTTCCCTCGCCTGGGGTTTCTGGGAGCAGCGCAGCGAAATGTCGGCGCACCTGGACGAAGTGGACATGCGCCGGCTCAGCCGGGGTGGCGTGCTGCCGCTGTCCACGGAGGAGGGTCTGGCGCTGTTCGACCTGGCGCTGCGCACCGGCGAACCGTTCCTCGTCCCGGCGAAGCTGGACGTCGGACGGCTCGCCTCGTCGACCGAACCGGTATCCGCGATGCTGCGGGCCCTGGTGCGCCGGCCGGAGCGCCGGCGCATCCGCGCCGCCGCCTCGACCGGCGAGGAATCACTGCGCGACCGGCTCGCCGCGATGACCGAGGGCGAGCGCCGCCGGAGTGTGCTCGCCCTCGTGCGGGACAACGCCGCCACCGTGCTCGGGTACGGCGACGCCGACGCGATCGGCGCGGACCGCGCGTTCAAGGAGCTCGGGTTCGACTCCCTCACGGCCGTGGAGTTCCGCAACCGCCTCACCACGGCCACCGCGCTCAAACTCCCCGTGACCCTCGTTTTCGACCACCCGACACCGGACGAGCTCACCGAGTTCCTCCACACGGAGCTGCTCGGTGACACCCCGGCCGCGCCCGCCGTGCCGGTGCTGGCCGCACCGGTGGTGTCCGAAGTGGACGATCCGGTGGTGATCGTGGGTATGGCGTGCCGGTATCCCGGCGGGGTCGCCTCGCCCGACGAGCTGTGGCAGCTCGTGCTCGACGAGCGCGACGCGGTCGGCGGGTTCCCGGCCGACCGCGGCTGGACCGGGCCGGAGCGGGCCGGTGGATTCCTCACCGATGCCGCTTCGTTCGACGCCGGCTTCTTCTCGATCACGCCCCGCGAAGCGCTGACCATGGATCCGCAGCAACGCGTGCTGCTCGAGATCTCCTGGGAGGCGATCGAGCGGGCCGGAGTCGCTCCCGGTTCGTTGCGGGGCAGCAGGACGGGGGTGTTCGTCGGTGCCTCCGCCCAGGGGTACGCCACGCTGTTCGCGCCCGGCTCGGAGAACATGACCGGCTACGGCGTCACCGGGACGTCGACGAGTGTCGTGTCGGGCCGCGTCTCCTACGCGCTGGGACTGGAGGGCCCGGCGGTCACCGTGGACACCGCCTGTTCCTCGTCGCTGGTCGCCCTGCACATGGCGGCGCGGTCGCTGCGCTCGGGTGAGTGCGACCTCGCGCTGGCCGGGGGCGTCGCGATCATGGCCGGCCCGTTCCTGTTCGACGACTTCGCCAAGCAGGGCGGGCTGGCAGAAGACGGCCGGTGCAAGGCCTTCGACGCCTCGGCCGACGGCACCGGCTGGTCAGAAGGCGCGGGCGTGCTGGTGCTGGAGCGGCTTTCGGCCGCCCGCCGCGCCGGGCACCGGGTGCTCGCCGTGCTGCGGGGTTCCGCGATCAACCAGGACGGCGCGTCGAACGGGCTGACCGCGCCCAGCGGCCCCGCGCAGCAGCGTGTGATGCGGGCGGCGCTCGCCGACGCGGGCCTCGAACCGTCCGATGTGGACGCGGTCGAGGCGCACGGCACCGGCACCGTGCTCGGCGACCCGATCGAGGCCCAGGCGGTTCTGGCGGTGTACGGCCAGGACCGCGCGGGCACCGGGCCGCTGCGGCTCGGCTCGCTGAAATCGAACATCGGCCACTCCCAGGCCGCGGCGGGAGTCGGCGGGGTGATCAAGATGGTGCACGCGCTCACCGAGAGCGTGCTGCCGAAGACCTTGCACCTGACCGAACCCACGCCGTTCGTGGACTGGACCGACGGTGCGGTCGAGCTCCTCACGACCGCCCAGCCGTGGGCCGGAGACCGGCGGCGTGCGGCGGTGTCCTCCTTCGGGATCAGCGGAACCAACGCCCACGTCATCCTCGAACAGGCGCCCGATCTCACCGCCCCTGCGGGCCCGGAAGCGGTGACGTCGCTGCCGGCCCTGCCCTGGGTCCTTTCCGGACACGACGAGACCGCGCTTCGGGCTCAGGCCCACCGGCTGCACGAGTACCTGGAGCGGAACCCGGAACTGTCCTCTGTGGATGTCGCATGGTCGTTGGCCACCAGCCGCGGCCCGCTCGCCTGCCGGCTCGGCTTGCTCGCCGCCGACCGGGCGGCCGCGCTCGCGGCTCTGGCGGGTTACGCCGCCGGTGAGGCGCCGCGAGAGATCGTCGCGGGCACCTCGGCGACCGGCGGGCCGGCCTTCGTGTTCTCCGGTCAGGGCGCCCAGCGGCCTGGAATGGGCGCGCAGCTCTACGACACGTTCCCCGTGTTCGCCGCGGCCTTCGACGAGGTCTGCGCGCTGGTCGACGAGCCGATGGGCGCGTCGCTGCGGGAGCTGGTTTTCCGTGCTGACGCGGCGGAACTGGACCGCACGGCCGTGACCCAGCCGGCGTTGTTCGCGGTCGAGGTTGCGCTGTACCGGCTGGTCGAGTCGTGGGGTGTCACGCCGGACTACGTGCTCGGGCACTCGGTCGGCGAGATCACGGCCGCGCACGTCGCCGGCGTGCTGAGCCTGGCCGACGCCGCCGCGATGGTCGTCGCCCGCGGCCGGCTGATGCAGGCGCTGCCGTCCGGTGGCGGCATGCTGGCGGTGGCCGCTCCGGAAGCGGACGTGCACGCGCTGCTCGGCGACGGTCCCGTGGTGATCGCCGCGGTGAACGGGCCCGCCGCCGTCGTGCTGGCCGGACCGTCGGCCGCGCTCGGCGAGATCAAGGTCCGCGTGGAGGCCGCCGGGCACCGGACGCGGGAGCTGGCGGTCAGCCACGCGTTCCACTCGCCGCTGATGGCGCCGATGCTCGGCGAGTTCGAGGCCGTGCTCGGCGAGCTGACCTACCGGCCGCCGCGGATCCCGGTCGTGTCCACCGTGACCGGTGCGGTCGTGGACGCCGACGAGCTGTGCTCACCCGGGTATTGGGTCCGGCAGGTCGAACGGACCGTCCGCTTCGCCGACGGTGTCAGCGCCCTGGGGCGCGCCGGGGTCCGGGCGGTCCTGGAGCTCGGGCCCTCCGGTGCGCTCGCGGCGGCCGCGGGCGAAGTGCTCGACCGCGACCTGCCCGCTGCCGCCCTCACGTGTGTGGCGGCGGCGCGCCGGGACCGGCCCGAGGTGGAAAGCCTGCTCACCGCCGCGCTCGGGCTGCACGTGCACGGCTGCGCGGTCGACTGGGCCGCGGTCCTCGAAGGCACGGGCGGGCGGACGATTCCGCTGCCGACGTACGCGTTCCAGCGGCGCCGGTACTGGCCCGACCACGAACGAGGGGCGCGCGCGGATCTCGGCTCGGCCGGGCTTCGCGGCACCGGGCATCCGTTGCTGGCGGCGGAGGTCGCCGCCGCGGGTGGTGAGTCGATCTTCACCGGCGAGTTGTCCGCGGCCGCGCTGCCGTGGCTCGCGGACCACGTCGTCGGCGGCCGGATCCTGTTCCCCGCCACCGGTTTCGCGGAGCTGGCGCTGGTCGCCGGACAAGCGGTGGGCTGCGAGACCCTCGACGAGCTCACCCTGGCCGCGCCACTCGTGCTGCCGCCGCGTGAGGGCGTGCAGGTGCAGGTCGTGGTCGGCGTGCCCGACGAGGACGGCGCGCGGGCCGTGACGGTGTACGCGCGGCCGGAAGAAGGGGAGTGGACCGCGCATGGCCGCGGTTTCCTGCGGCACGAGTCCGCGCAGGCGCCGGCGGCGGCACCCGGTGCGTGGCCGCCGGCCGGGGCGGTCCCGGTTGACGTCACGACGTTCCACGAGAACCTGGCCGAGGCCGGATTCGCCTACGGGCCGGCGTTCCGAGGCCTGCGGACGGCGTGGCGACGCGGTGGCGAGATCTTCGCCGAGGTCGCGGCGCCGCCCATGGTTGCCGGCGGAGAATCGGCGTACACCCTGCACCCGGCTCTGCTGGACGCCGCCCTGCAGATCCTCGCGTTCCGCCCGTCCGCCCCGGCGGGTGGCCGGCCGCAGCTGCCGTTCTCCTGGCGCGGGGTCACCGTCCACCGCCGCGGCGCGGGCGAGCTGCGTGTGCGGTTGACCGAAGCCGGGCCGGACACGGTTTCCGTGCAGCTCGACGACGCCGCGGGGCAGCCCGTCGCGCGGATCGGCGCGCTCGCGTTGCGGGAAGCCGTCCTCGACCGCCTCGGCGGCGGGACGCCCGGGGGTGCACTGTTCACTGTGGACTGGTCACCCGCACCGGAACCCGAAGAAGCGGGCGATCCGGCTGGAGCGGTCCTGGGGATCCTCGAAGCTCCGGTGCCGCCGGACGCGTCCGGAGAGAGCGCGCCCGGGGAAACTGCGCCCGGAGAAACGGTCGCCGAGCGCGTGCACGACGCGGTGCACGAGACGCTGCGCCTCGTCCGCGCCCGTCGCGCGGACGGTCCGATCCTGGTCCGGACCTCGGCCGCGGTGCGGGTCGGGGCTGGTGACTCCGCGCCCGACCCGGCCGCCGCGGCCGCCTGGGGTGTCCTGCGCTCCGCCCGGCTGGAACACCCGGACCGGTTCGTCCTCGTCGACTCCGACGAAGCCCTCGACGACGTGATGGCCGGCCGGGCGCTGGCCCTCGCCCGCACCACCGGGGAGACCGAGTTCGCGCTGCGCGACGGACAGCTGCTCGTACCGCGGCTGGTCAAGACCGTCGCGGACGCACCCGCCGCGGTGGCGCCGTTCGGACCGGACCCGGCGGCCGGCACGGTGCTCGTGACCGGAGCCACCGGTCTGCTGGGGGGCTGGGTGGCCCGCCACCTGGTGGCCGAACACGGCGTGCGGCACCTCCTGCTCGCCGCGCGGTCCGCGGCCGGGGCAGTGGACTCCGCGCTCGCCCGGGACTTGGCCGCACTGGGCGCGACGGCGCGGTTCGCCGCGTGCGACGTCACCGACCGCGAGCAGCTCGCGCGGTTGGTCGAAGCGATCCCGGCCGGACACCCGCTCACCTCGGTCGTCCACGTGGCGGGCGTGGTCCGCGACGGGGTGCTCGAATCGCTCGGCACGGAGCAGGTGGACGAGGTCCTGCGGGCGAAGGTTGACGCCGTCGCCCACCTGCACGAGCTGACGCGGGAGCTGCCGCTCTCGTCGTTCGTGGTGTTCTCCTCGCTCGCGGGCACCCTCGGCTCGGCCGGGCAGGCCAACTACGCGGCCGCGAACGCCGCGGTCGACGCGCTCTGCGAGCAGCGGCACGAGGCCGGGCTACCGGCGTGCTCGTTGGCCTGGGGGCCGTGGGAAGGCAGCGGCGGCATGGTGGCCGCGCTCGCCGAGTCCGACCGCCGGCGGATCGAGCGTGGTGGCCTGCGCCCACTCACGGAGGAGCAGGGCCTGGTTCTGTTCGACCGCGGTTTGGGCGCGGGTCAGGCGGTGGTCGTGCCCGTGCGGGTGGACACCCGTGCGCTAGAGGAGCTTCCCGATGCAGCGGTGCCGGCGTTGCTGCGCGGCCTGGTCCGGCCGGGCCGGGCGGTCACCGCACCGGCCGTCGGACCGGCGCTGCGCGACCGCCTGGCCGGACTGTCCGAATTGGACCGGACCACTACGCTCGTGGATCTCGTCCGGTCGGAGGCGGCGGCCACGGCGGCGCTGGCCGTGCCGGAGGTCAGCGCCGGGAAGACGTTCGCCACCGTGGGTTTCGACTCGCTGATGGCGCTGGAACTGCGCAACCGCCTCACGCAGGTCACCGGTCTGCGGCTGCCCGCGACCATGATCTTCGACCATCCGACCCCGGCCGCGCTGGCGGAGTTCCTCCGCGCGGAGCTGAAGCTGGATCCCGTCCCGGTGCTCACCCCGGCGTTGACCGCGCTCGCCGCTCTGGAAGAGGTGGCGCTGGGCCCGAACGCCGACGGTGAGCACGTCGCGGTGGCCGCGCGGCTGCGCCTGCTGCTGGCACAGCTGGAAGACCGCTCGGCGGGTGCGGCGCCCGATCGGGTGCCGGACGCCGATCTGGCGTCGGTCAGCGCCGAGGAGCTGCTGGACATGATCGGCGACGAGTTCGGGATCCGATGAGGCAACAGTGGGAACAGCAGCGAACAGTGGGAGCCCCGTGATGAGTACTTCCGCCACCGAGGTTGTCGACGCCCTGCGTGCGTCGCTGGTGGAGAACGAGCGCCTGCGCCGGCAGAACCAGCGCCTGGCCTCCGCCGCGGCCGAACCCGTCGCGATCGTCGGGATCGCGTGCCGGTTCCCGGGCGGGGTGCACGGGCCGGAGGAGCTCTGGCGGCTCGTCGCCGACGGCCGGGACGCCATGACGGCGTTCCCGGCGGACCGCGGGTGGGACGGTTTCGACGTGCCGACGGCCCGCGAGGCCGCCTTCCTCACCGAGGCGGGGGAGTTCGACGCGCCGTTCTTCGGGATCTCGCCCCGCGAAGCGCTGACGATGGACCCGCAGCAGCGGCTCCTGCTGGAGGCGGCCTGGGAGGCGGTGGAACACGCCGGTGTCGACCCGGTTTCCCTGCGGGGCAGCCGGGCCGGGGTGTTCGTCGGTGGTGCGTCGCAGGAGTACGGCGCCCTGCTCGCGGAGTCCGGCCAGGCGCCGGGTTACGCGCTCACCGGGGTGCCGGGAAGCGTGATGTCCGGCCGGATCGCCTACTGCCTCGGGCTGGAAGGTCCCGCGGTCACGGTCGACACCGCGTGCTCTTCTTCGCTGGTGGCTCTGCACCTGGCGACCCGGTCGCTGCGGTCGGGGGAGTGTGACCTCGCGCTCGCCGGCGGGGTGCTGGTGATGTCCACTCCGGCCATCTTCGCCGAGTTCGCTGGCCAGGGTGGCTCGGCCGGCGACGGGCGGTGCAAGCCGTTCGCCGACGCGGCCGACGGCACGGGCTGGGGCGAGGGGGTCGGGCTGCTCGCGGTGATGCGGCTGTCGGACGCGCGCCGGCGGGGGCTTCGCGTGCTCGCGACGGTTCGCGGCACGGCCGTGAACTCCGACGGCGCCTCCAACGGCCTGACCGCGCCGAGCGGCCCGTCGCAGCAGCGGGTGATCCGGGCGGCGCTCGCCGATGCGGGCCTATCACTGTCCGATGTGGACGCCGTCGAGGCGCACGGGACCGGCACGCGGCTCGGTGACCCGATCGAGGCCCACGCACTGCTCGCGACGTACGGCCAGGACCGCTCCGGCGACCGGCCGCTGTGGATCGGTTCGATCAAGTCGAACATCGGGCACACGCAGTACGCCGCCGGGGTGGCCGGGGTGATCAAGATGGTGATGGCGCTGCGGCACCGAGTGCTGCCGCGGACGCTGCACGTGGACCGGCCCACCTCGCAGGTCGACTGGACGGCCGGCGCGGTGGACCTGCTGCGGGAGAACCGGCCGTGGCCGGATCCGGGCCGGGTCCGCCGGGCGGGGGTGTCCTCGTTCGGCATCAGTGGCACCAACGCCCACGTCGTCCTCGAACAGGCCGAACCCTCCGAACTCACGGAACCCTCGGCAGCCGAGCCGGCCCACGTCCCGCTGCCGCCGGTGCTGGTGTCCGCCAGGGGGAGTGACGCGCTGGGTGAGCAGGCCGCGCAGCTGGCCACCTGGCTGAGCCGCACCCCCGACGCCGATCCCGGTGACGTCGCGCGGGCGATGGCGGCCGGCCGGGCGAGCCTCGAGGAGCGGGCCGCCGTCGTCGCGGGGGATCGGGCCGGCGTGCTCGCCGGGCTCCGCGCCTTGGCCGGCGGCGAGGTCGCGCCCGGCGTCGTGCGCGACCGGGTGCGGGAGGGCCGGCTCGCATTTTCCTTTGCGGGACAGGGAGCCCAGCGCCCGGGGATGGCCCGGTCGCTGTACGAGGCGTTCCCGGTGTTCGCGGCCGCGTTCGACGAGATCTGCGCGGCGTTCGCGCCGGGGCTCGACCGGCCGCTCGCCGACGTCGTTTTCGCCGTCGAGGGCGCGGACGCCGCGGCGGCGCTCGGCACCACCACCTACACCCAGCCGGCGTTGTTCGCGGTCGAGGTCGCGCTGTACCGGCTGCTCGAGAGCTGGGGTGTGCGGCCGGACGTGGTGCTCGGCCATTCGATCGGCGAGCTGGCCGCGGCGCACGTGGCGGGGCTGTGGACGCTCGCCGACGCCTGTGCCGTGGTGCTGGCCCGCGCCCGGCTGATGGGGGAGCTTCCGGCCGGTGGGGCGATGGTGGCCGTCGGGCTGCCCGAGGAGCAGGTGCGGGCCGTGCTCGCCGAGCACGGGGACCAGGTCGGCGTGGCGGCGGTGAACGGGCCCGCCTCCGTGGTCGTGTCCGGCGTCGAGCCGGCGGTGCTGGAGGTGGCCGCGCAGTTCGCCGCGCAGGGTGCTCGCACCCGGCGGCTCGCGGTGAGCCACGCGTTCCACTCGCCGCTGATGGCACCGATGCTCGAAGCCTTCCGCGCTGTCCTCGAGCGGGTCACCTTCGGTGTCCCGCAGCTGCCCGCGGTCTCGGGTCTCACCGGTGCGCTCGTCACCGCGGAGCAGTGGCGCGATCCGGGCTACTGGGTCCGGCACGTGCGCGAGACCGTGCGGTTCGCCGACGGCGTGGGCACGCTCGTGGACCGCGGGGTCGCCACGATCCTGGAACTGGGACCCGGCAGCGCCGGTACCGCGATGGCCGAGGAATGGCTGGCGTTTCGGGAAATCGAGCCCGGCGCGGTGGTGTGCGCGGCGGGGATGCGCGGTGACCGAGGTGAGGTCGACTCCCTCTACGCCGCCGTCACGCGCGCCTACGTCCGAGGCGCGGCCCTGGACCGGGAAGCCTTCACCGGCGGGCGGCCGCGCTCGGCCGTCGAGCTCCCGACATACGCGTTCCGGCACCGCCGCTACTGGCTCGACGGCGAACCCGGCTCGCGAACCCCGACCCCGCCCGCCGATGCGGAATTCTGGGCCGCGGTCGAGCAGGCCGAGCCGGCTCGGTTCGCAGAACTGCTGGGCTCCGACGCGGCGGTGTGGGAACCGGTGCTGCCCGCGCTCGCGCGGTGGCACCGTGACCGCGACCGCCATGCGCTGCTCGGGTCCTGGCGGTACCGCACGGACTGGTCGCCGGTGCCGGTGGCCTCCGCCCGGGCGCTCGGTGACTGGCTGGTGGTGTTGCCCGAGGGCGAGGACGAGTTCGCGGCCCGCGTGACCGGAGCGCTTCGGGAGCACGGCGCGACCGTTCGCACGGTGTCCGCGACGTCGGCCGAGGACCTGGCGGCCCGGCTTTCCGGGGCGTTGGACGGTTTCACCCCGGCCGGCATGCTGTCGTTGCTCGGCCTGGCCGAGGGCGCGGATCCCGAATTCCCGGCGCTGTCTTCGGGCCTGAGCACCACGGTGTCGCTCTTCGGGAGACTGGCCGGTGTCGACGCTCCACTGTGGATTCTTACGCGGTCGGCCGTGGCCGTCGGCCGGACCGACGAGGCCGTCTCCCCGGTGCAGCGGCAACTGTGGGGTCTGGGCCAGGTCGCGGGGCTGGAGCTGCCACGGTCCTGGGGTGGACTGGTCGATCTCCCGGCGGATCCGGACGAGCGGGTGCTGGACCGGCTGGCCGGGGTCCTCACCGCGACCGGCGGCGAGGACCAGGTCGCGATCCGCGCCGCCGGGGTGTTCGGCCGCCGGCTGGTCCGGGCAGCGGGCGGGCCGGGGCGCGGCCGGGGCGGCTGGCGGCCGCGGGGCACGGTGCTGGTGACCGGTGGCACCGGCGGCCTCGGTGCGCAGGTGGCCCGCTGGCTCGTCGCCAACGGTGCGGAGCGGCTGGTGCTCGCGAGCCGACGCGGACCGGCGGCCGCCGGTGCCGCCGAACTGCGTGCGGAGCTGTCCGCGGCGGGCGCCGAGGTCGTGATCGAGGCGTGCGATGTGGCCGACCGCGAAGCTGTCACGGCGTTGCTGGCCCGAGTACCGGACGAGCAGCCGCTGCGCGCGGTCGTGCACGCGGCCGGAATAGCCGAGTACCGCGATCTGCTGAGCAGCTCGGTGGCCGATTTCGCCGTGGCCGCGGGGGCCAAGGCAGCGGGCGCCCGGCACCTGCACGACCTGACCGCGCAGCTCGACCTCGACGCGTTCGTGCTGTTCTCCTCGGGCGCGGCCGCCTGGGGCGGTGCCGGTCAGGCCGCGTACGCGAGCGCGAACGCCTACCTCGACGGCCTTGCCGAGCACCGACGAGCACGAGGACTCACGGCCACCTCGATCGCCTGGGGCCCTTGGCGGGCCGGAGGGATGGCCGCCGACGTGGACGACGAGGCGCTGCTGCGACGTGGCCTGCGAGCCATGGACCCGGAGCCGGCGCTCGCCGCGCTCGGCGAGGCGGTCGGGTCCGGAGCGGCGACTTGCACGATCGCGGCGATCGACTGGGCGCGGTTCACCTCCGCGTACACGATGTCGCGGCGCCGTCCACTGATCGAGGGCGTGCCCGAGGTCGTGGGAATCCTGAGTGCGGAGGAGGAGCCGGCCGGCACCGAGGCCGGCGACGAGCTGCGCACCCGCCTCGCGGCGATGGCGGAGGCCGAGCAGCGGATGAGCCTGCTCGAGCTGGTCCGCCGCGCGGCCGCGGAGGTGCTGGGCCTGCCCGGGCCCACCTCGATCGGGGCCGGCACGGCGTTCGGCAGTCAGGGGTTCGACTCGCTGACCGCCATGGAGCTGCGGACCCGCCTCGGTACCGCGACCGGCCTGACGCTGCCCGCGGCGCTCGTGTTCGATTTCCCGACGCCGGCGGAGCTGGCCGACGCGCTGCGCGAGCGGCTGCTGGGCGTCACCACCGCACGGGAAGTGGCCGTGGCCCGGTCCGTTGCCGACGAGCCGGTGGCAGTGGTCGGGATGGGCTGCCGGCTGCCGGGCGGGGTGAGCTCGCCGGAGGATCTGTGGCGGGTGGTGTCGGACGAGGTGGACGCCGTGTCAGGGTTTCCGGCTGACCGCGGCTGGGAGTTGTGGCCAGGTTCTGCCGGTGGGCGTGGTGGGTTCGTTGCCGATGTGGGTGGGTTCGACGCGGGGTTTTTCGGGGTGTCGCCGCGGGAGGCGTTGGCGATGGATCCGCAGCAGCGGTTGTTGCTGGAGGTGTCGTGGGAGGCGGTGGAGCGGGCGGGGATCGATCCGTTGTCGTTGCACGGCAGCCGCACCGGTGTCTACGTCGGCGGGACGGTGCAGGAGTATTCGACCGTCCTGGTGAACTCCGCCGAATCCGACTCCGGCTACGTGCTGACCGGTGCCGCCGGGAGTGTCCTTTCCGGACGGTTGTCGTACTTCCTCGGCCTGCAGGGCCCGGCGGTCTCGGTGGACACGGCGTGTTCGTCGTCCTTGGTCGGGCTGCACCTGGCGGCGCAGGCATTGCGCGGCGGTGAGTGCGACCTGGCGCTGGCCGGTGGGGTCGCCGTGATGTCGACGCCGGGCAACTTCGTCGAGTTCTCGCGGCAGGGCGGGTTGGCGGCGGACGGCCGGTGCAAGGCGTTCTCCTCCGCCGCCGACGGGACCGGCTGGGCGGAAGGCGTCGGCGTACTCGTTCTGGAGCGGCTTTCGGATGCGCGCCGCAATGGGCATCGGGTGCTGGCGGTGGTGCGGGGTTCGGCGGTGAACCAGGATGGTGCGTCCAATGGTCTGACGGCACCGAACGGTCCTTCGCAGGAGCGGGTGATCCGGGACGCGCTGGCCGCTGCCGGCCTTGAACCGTCCGAAGTGGACGCGGTCGAAGGGCACGGGACCGGCACGAAACTCGGGGACCCGATCGAGGTCGAGGCGCTGCTGGCGACCTACGGGCGCGACCGGCTCGGTGGTGAGCCGCTGTGGCTGGGTTCGCTCAAGTCGAACCTCGGCCACACACAGGCGGCCGCGGGCGTGGCGGGAGTGATCAAGGCGGTGGCGGCGCTGCGGCACGGAATGTTGCCGGCGACGCTGCACGTCGACGAGCCGTCGGGAGAGGTGGACTGGTCGTCGGGCGCGGTGGAATTGCTCACGGAGGCCCGGGAATGGCCGGCGACGGGCCGCCCCCGGCGGGTGGGAGTGTCGTCGTTCGGCATGAGCGGGACGAACGCGCACGTGGTGCTGGAGCAGGCTCCTGAGGAAGAGCCGGCGGTTTCCGAGCCGTCGGACGGTGTGGTGCTGGTGCCGTTGTCGGGGGTGACGGACGCGGCGTTGGCCGTTCAGGCCGGGCGGCTGGCCGCGCATCTGGCTTCACATCCGGATGTTTCGGAGGTGGAGGTCGCGCACACGCTCTCGGTGGGGCGGTCGCGGTTCGAGCATCGTGCCGTGGTGATCGGTGACCGGACGTCGATGCCGGCGGGATTGTCCGCGCTCGCGGAGGGCACCGAGTCTCCGGATGTGGTGCGCGGGACGGTGTCGGGTTCCGGTGGTGTGGCCGGGATTTTCGCTGGGCAGGGCGGCCAGTGGGTCGGCATGGGCCGGGCGCTGTGGGAAGCGTCGCCGGTGTTCGCGGAGTCGATGGCCGCGTGTGAACGGGCTCTTGCTCCGTGGGTCGACTGGTCGTTGTCCGACGTGCTGGACGATCCGGTGGCGATGGGCCGGGTCTCGGTGGTGCAGCCCGTGTCGTGGGCCGTGGCGACCTCTCTCGCGGCGCTGTGGGCGGACGTGGGTGTGGTTCCGGCCGTGGTGGTGGGCCATTCGCAAGGGGAGATCGCGGCCGCGGGTGTTGCCGGGGCGCTGAGCCTCGACGACGCGGCGCGGGTCGTCGCGGTGCGATCGGGCTTGATCGAACGGTCCTTGTCCGGGCTGGGCACGATGGGGTCGATCGCGTGGCCGGCCGAGCGGGTCGAGGAAGCGATCAGCACGTTGGCTTTGACCGGTGTCGGCGTTGCCGCGGTGAACAGCCCGGCCGCGGTGATCGTATCCGGCACCATCGAAGATCTTGAAACTCTGGTCGCGCACTGCGCGGCCGAAGGCGCGCGGGCGCGTCGGATTCCGGTGGACTACGCCTCGCACTCGGCCCAGGTCGACACGATCGCCGACGAACTGCGTACCGCGCTGAAGGGAATCACCCCGCAGACCTCGGTCATCCCGATGGTCTCCAGCGTCACCGGGCAGCGCATCGACACGACCACCCTCGACGCGGACTACTGGGTGCGGAACCTGCGCTCCACCGTGCGGTTCGCCGACGCGATCGCCGCCGTCGCCGAGAGCGGGTTCAGCCGGTTCCTCGAGATCAGCGCCCATCCCGTGCTGAGCGCTGCCGTCGAAGACACCACGTACGAGTCCGGGGCACCGGCCACCGTGCTCACCACCCTCACCCGCGACAACGGCGACCACCGCCAGTGGCTCACCGCCGTGGCCACGGCCTACGTCAAGGGGATCGACCTCACGTTGCCACAACCGACGCCTCGGCCGGCGTACCTGCTCGAACTGCCGACGTATCCGTTCCAGCACCAGCACTTCTGGCTCACCCCGCGGACCGCGGCCGCGGGCGGCGCGGCGGACGACGCGTTCTGGTCCGCGGTGGAGAAGCACGACGTGCCCGCGTTCGCGGAAGTCCTCGGCGGCGACCCGCCGGCGGAGTTCTGGGGGCAGGCCTTGCCGGTGCTGGCTCAGTGGCACGAAGGGCGCCGGCGCAGCGAGCGCCTCGACGCGTGGCGCTACCGCCTCACCTGGAAACGGGAGACCGGGAACCGAACGGCGAGGCCGTCGGGAACCTGGCTCGTCGTCGCCCCGGCCGCAGCGCAGAGCACGGTCGACGCACTGCTCGCCGAAGGCCTCGACGGCGTCGTCGTGCCGGCCGAGGCCGAGGCGACCCGGGAGCGGATCGCCGAGGACATCACGGAAGCCCTGGCGCGGCACGGGAACCAGGCCGGCGACCTGACCGGTGTCCTCTGCCTGACGCCGCTGGACGAACGTCCGCTGACCCGGTACCCCGTGGTCCCCGCCGGTCTCGCCGGCACCGTCGCGGTGACGCAGGCGTTGGGCGCGCTGGAGATCGAGGCGCCGCTGTGGCTGTTCACCCGGCGCGCGGTCGCGGTTGCGGTCGACGACGCCGAGCCGGTGTCGGCCGGCCAGCGCGAGAGCTGGGGCCTCGGGCAGGTGCACGGGCTCGAGAACCCCCGGTCCTGGGGCGGCCTGGTGGATCTCCCGGCCGCGCCGGACGAGCACACCGCCCGGCGGGTGCTGGGCGTGCTCACCTCCGGTGAGGACCAGGTCGCGGTGCGGGCATCGGGAGTGTGGGCGCGCCGGCTCGTGCGCGGCGCGGGCGGCCCCGGGACGTGGACCCCGCGAGGGACGGTGCTGGTCACCGGCGGGACCGGTGGCGTGGGCTCGCACCTCACCCGCTGGCTCGTCGCGAACGGCGCCGACCGGGTGGTGCTGGTGTCGCGCCGCGGTGCCGACGCCGTGAGCGAGCCGGATTCGGTGGGTTCCGTGGTTTCGGTGGTCCGCTGTGACGTGGCGGATCGGGATGCGCTGGCGGAAGTCGTGGCCGGCCTTTCGGATGAGCTCACCGCCGTTGTCCACGCCGCCGGTGTCGCCAGCTACGGGCCCACTGCCGGCCTCACCCCGGACGATCTCGCCGAGGCGACGCTCGGGAAGGTCGCGGGCGCGAGGAACCTCGACGAGCTGACCGCGGATCTCGACCTCGACGCCTTCGTGCTCTTCTCGTCGGGCTCGGCGGTGTGGGGCAGCGCGGGCAACGGCGCCTACGCCGCCGGCAACGCGTTCCTGGACGGGCTGGCGGAGCAGCGCCGGGCCCGCGGTCTGCCGGCGACGGCGATCGCCTGGGGCGCGTGGGGATCCGGTGGCATGCTGCAGGACAACGAAGGCGCGGCCGAGGCACTGACGCGGCTGGGCCTGCGGATGATGGACCCCGAGCTGGCCGTGACGGCGATGGCCGAGGCCGTGGGCAGCGGCGAGACGGCGTTGACGGTGTCCGATATGGACTGGGCCCGGTTCACCCCGGCTTACACGATGGCGCGGCGCCGTCCGCTGATCGAGGACATCCCCGAGGTCGCCGCCGTGCTGAGGGAGCAGGCCGAGACCACAGTGGACACCTCGACCGGAGACGAGCTGCGCGAGCGCCTCGCCGGTCTGCTGGAGGCCGAGCGTCACGCGATGCTGCTCGGGCTCGTCCGCAAGCATCTCGCCGCGGTGCTGCGATACGACTCGCCGGACGCCATCGCCGACGACCGGGCACTGGCGGAGCTTGGGTTCGACTCGCTCACGGCGGTCGAACTGCGCACGCGCCTGGGTGCCGAGACTGGGCTCGTCCTGCCGGCCACGCTCGTGTTCGACCACCCGACGCCCGCGGCGTTGGCGCGGTTCGTGCTCGCCCGGCTCGTGCCGGCCGAGCAGTCGCTCACCGACTTCGTGGACGTCGCCCGCGAGCTCAACCGGATCGCCGGCGCGCTGCCGGGCCTCGGCCCGGCGCGGGACGATGTCGCCCGGCGGCTGCGGGAGCTCCTGGCCGCGCTCGACGGCCCCGGCGAGGACCCGGACGCCGACGTCGACCTCGACACCGCGTCCGACGACGAGATCTTCGACTTCATCGATCACGACCTGGGTGTGTCCTGACCCGTCCCCGCTTACGCGACCATCGCCCCGGAATGAGGAAGCATGACCGAGGACAAGCTGCGCACCTACCTCAAGCGCGTGACGACCGACCTGCAGCAGACGCGTCAGCGGCTGAAGGAGAGCCAGGATCGGCAGCGCGAGCCGATCGCCGTGGTCGGTATGGCCTGCCGGCTGCCGGGTGGGGCCGACACGCCTGAGCAGCTGTGGCAGCTGGTCGTCGACGAGGTGGACGCGGTCGGCCCGTTCCCGACCGACCGCGGCTGGGACCTGGCCGCGCTGTACGACGCCGACCCGGATCGGTCGGGCACCACGTACACGACGCAGGGCGCATTCCTGCGCGGCGCGGGCAACTTCGACCCGTCGGTGTTCGGCATTTCGCCGCGCGAGGCCTCGATGATGGATCCGCAGCAGCGGTTGCTGCTCGAGATCTCGTGGGAAGCGGTGGAGCGGGCGGGGATCGCGCCGTTGTCGTTGCGGGGCAGCCGGACCGGGGTGTTCGTCGGCGGTGCGGCGCTCGAACACACCGCGGCGCTGATGGGCGTGCCGGGCGGGGAGGCGTACGCGCTGACTGGCGGCACCGGCAGCGTGATGTCCGGCCGCATCGCCTACGTCCTCGGGCTCGAGGGACCGGCCGTGTCGGTCGACACGGCCTGCTCTTCGTCGCTCGTCGCGATGCACACGGCCATCCAGTCCCTGCGGCAGAACGACTGCTCGCTCGCCCTGGCGGGTGGCGCCGCGATTCTCGCCACCCCGTCGGGGTTCGTGGCGTTCGCGCGTCAGCGCGGGCTGGCGGTCGACGGCCGGTGCAAGGCGTTTTCCGACGCGGCCGACGGGATCGGCTGGGGCGAGGGTGCCGCGGTCGTGCTGCTGGAGCGGCTTTCGGATGCGCGCCGTAACGGGCATCGGGTGCTGGCGGTGGTGCGGGGTTCGGCGGTGAACCAGGATGGTGCGTCCAATGGTCTGACGGCACCGAACGGTCCTTCGCAGGAGCGGGTGATCCGCGACGCGCTGGCGAGTGCCGGGCTTTCGGCGGCCGAGGTGGACGCCGTCGAGGCACACGGCACGGGCACGAAGCTGGGTGATCCGATCGAGGCGCAGGCGTTGCTGGCGACGTACGGGCGCGACCGGCTCGGGGGCGAGCCGCTGTGGCTGGGTTCGGTGAAGTCGAACATCGGCCACACGCAGGCCGTTTCCGGTGTAGCGGGTGTGATCAAGATGGTCGAGTCGCTGCGGCACGGGGTGCTGCCGGCGACGTTGCACGTCGGGGAGCGGTCGGCGGAGGTCGACTGGTCCGCGGGCGCGGTGGAACTGCTGACCAAGGCGCGGGAGTGGCCGGAAACGGATCGGCCGCGGCGGGCGGCGGTGTCGTCGTTCGGGATGAGCGGCACGAACGCGCACGTCGTGCTGGAGCAGGCACCCGAGGAGGAGCCGGCCGAGGCGGGCGCCGGTTCCGGCGGGCCGGCGTCGTGGGTGGTGTCCGCTGGGTCGGAAGCCGCCTTGCGGGACCAGGCCCGGCGGCTGGACACGGTGGCGTCGGAGTCGGCGTGGCAGGCCGGTGACCTCGGGTGGGCGCTGACGGTGGGGCGGTCGCGGTTCGATCATCGCGCGGTGGTGATCGGTGACGACCGTGCGACGCTGCTGGCGGGTGTGCGTGCGGTGGCCGACGGTGCCGAGTCTCCGGATGTGGTGCGTGGGGTCGTGTCGGGTTCCGGTGGTGTGGCTGGTGTTTTTGCCGGGCAGGGCGGTCAGTGGGTGGGCATGGGCCGGGCCTTGTGGGAATCGTCTCCGGTGTTCGCGGCTTCGATGGAGGCCTGTGAGCGGGCTCTTGGTCTGTGGGTTGACTGGTCGTTGTCCGAGGTGCTCGATGATCCGAACGCGATGGAGCGGGTGTCGGTGGTGCAGCCGGTGTCGTGGGCTGTTGCGGTGTCGTTGGCGGCTTTGTGGGCTGAGTCTGGTGTGGTTCCGGCCGTGGTGGTTGGGCATTCGCAGGGTGAGATCGCGGCTGCTTGTGTTGCCGGAGCGTTGAGTTTGGAGGATGCGGCGCGGGTGGTGGCGTTGCGGTCGGCGTTGATCGAACGTTCGCTGTCCGGCCTGGGAACGATGGGGTCGATTGCGTGGCCTGCCGAACGCGTCGGGGAGGCCATCACCACGCTGGGGCTGGCCGGTGTTGGTGTCGCTGCGGTGAACAGCCCCGGTGCGGTGATTGTGTCGGGCACGGTCGACGATCTCGAAACGCTGGTCGCGTATTGCGCGGCCGAAGGTGCGCGGGCACGTCGGATCCCGGTGGACTACGCCTCCCACTCGGCGCAGGTGGACACGATCGCTGACGAACTGCGTGCGGCGCTCAGTGAAATCACGCCTCTGGCTTCCGTTATTCCGATGGTTTCCACGGTTACCGGGCAACGGATCGACACGACGACGCTGGACGCGGATTACTGGGTGCGGAACCTGCGTTCGACGGTGCGGTTCGCCGACGCGATCACCGCGGTCGCGGAGAGCGGATTCAGCCGATTCCTCGAAATCAGTGCCCACCCCGTCCTCACCACACCGGTCGACGAGATCACCGGTGGCACTGTCCTGCACACGTTGACCCGCAACGACGGAACTCACCGGCAGTGGCTCACAGCCCTCGCCACCGCGCATGTCAAGGGGATCGACCTCACTCTCCCGCAACCGACGTCCCGGCCGGTCCATCTGCCGGACCTGCCGACGTATCCCTTTCAGCACCAGCATTTCTGGCTGACTCCGGAGGCTTCGCCGGAGCGAACACCGGCCGACGATGTGTTCTGGTCCATTGTGGAGCAGCGGGACGCGTCGGTGATCGCGCAGGCGGTGGGTGGTGATGTCCCGGCCGAGTTCTGGGAACAGGCACTGCCGGCGCTGAACCGGTGGCGCGATCGGGACCGCCGCCGCCACACCCTCGACGACTGGCGTTACCGGGTGACCTGGGCGGCCGCGGCCGCGCCGCCCGCGCACCTGGCCGGCACCTGGCTCCTCGTGACCACCCGTGACGAGGTCTGGCCCGACCGGATCCACGACGCGCTGGTCGCCCACGGCGCCAAGGCCGAACGGCTCGTCGTCGATCCCGCTCGCGACGACCTGACCGCCCTGCTCGGCGAGAAACTCGACGGGCTCGGCGACCTCGCCGGGATCCTTTCCCTGCTGGGCCTCGACGAAGAACCACTGCCCGCGGCGCCCGGAGTCGGCGCCGGCCTCTACGGCACCGTGTCGCTCAGCCAGGCGCTGCGGCACCTGGAGATCGACGCCCCGCTGTGGGTCGCGACGCAGGGAGCCGGCGCGCTCGACGGCGAACCGCCGGTCCGCCCCGGCCAGGCCCAGGTGTGGGCGCTCGGCCAGGTCATCGGACTGGAACAGCCGCGAACCTGGGGCGGTCTCGTCGACCTGCCCGGGAAGTGGGGGCGTCGGAGCGCCGAGCTGTTCGCCGCCGCGCTCTCCTGGGGCACCGGCGAGGACCAGCTGGCGGTGCGCGGGTCCGGGGTGTGGGTGCGCCGGCTGGTTCGTGCCGCCGGTCGTCCGGGCGTGTGGGCTCCGCGAGGCACGGTGCTGGTGACCGGTGGCACCGGCGGCATCGGCCGGCACGTGGCCCGCTGGCTCGTCGCGAACGGCGCGGAGCGGGTCGTGCTCCTCTCGCGCAGCGGGGCGAACGCCGAGGACGAGCTGGAACCCGGGGTTTCGGTGGTGCGCTGCGACGTGGCGGACCGGGCCGCGCTGGCACAGGTGCTGGCCGACCTCTCGGCCGAGCTGACCGCCGTTGTCCACGCCGCAGGGGTCACCGCGTACGAAGAGACCGCCACGACAAGCCTCGAGAACTTCGCTTCCGTGCTTTCGGCCAAAGTGGACGGTGCCAGGAACCTCGACGAGCTGACCGCGGATCTCGACCTCGACGCCTTGGTACTCTTCTCCTCCGGCGCCGCGATCTGGGGCAGCCACGGCAACGGTGCCTACGCCGCCGCGAACGCCTTCCTCAACGGCCTGGCCGAGCAGCGCCGCGCCCGTGGCCTGCCGGCGACGGCGATCGCCTGGGGCGGCTGGCGGAACTCCGGCATGGCGGCCGGCGACGCCGGTCAGCTGCTGACCCGGCTGGGCCTGCGGATGATGGATCCCGAGCTCGCCGTGGCGGCGATGGCCGAGGCCGTGGGCAGCGGCGAGACGACACTGACGGTGTCCAATATGGACTGGGCTCGGTTCACCCCGGGCTACACGATGGCACGGCGCCGTCCGCTGATCGAGGACATCCCCGAGGTCGCCGCCGTGCTGAAGGAGGAGGCCGAAAGCGCCGCGACCACCGGCTCGGGCGACCCCGCCTTCACCGCCGGCCTCGTGCCGCTGGCCGAGACCGAGCGGCGCGGCGCGCTCGCCGATCTCGTGCGCCGGGAAGCCGCGGCCGTCCTCGGCCACGCCTCCGCCGCGGATGTCTCGCTCGGCAAGCCCTTCCAGTCCCTGGGGTTCGACTCGCTGACCGCGTTGGAGCTGCGCAACCGGATCGGCGCAGCCACGGGCCTGCGGCTGCCCGCCACCCTGATCTTCGACTACCCGACCGTGCCGCAACTGGCCCGGCACCTCGACGACGCGCTGTTCGGCGGCGCGGCCGACGCCCTCACCCTGGCTCCCGCACCGGCGCCGGCGCAGGACGACCCCATGGTGATCGTCGGCATGGCGTGCCGGTTCCCCGGTCGCGTCTTCGCCCCCGAGGACCTCTGGCAGCTGGTCGCCGGCGAACGCGACGAGATGACCGGGTTCCCTGCCGACCGCGGCTGGGGCGGCGCCGGGCTCTTCGACCCGGGACGTGGGGCACTGGCGTCGGGCCAGGGCGCGTTCCTGGCCGAGGCCGGCGACTTCGACCCCGCGTTCTTCGGCATCTCGCCGCGCGAAGCGCTGGTCATGGACCCGCAGCAACGACTGCTGCTCGAGTCCGCGTGGGAAGCGCTGGAGGACGGCGGGATCGACCCGCTGGCCCTGCGCGGCAGCCGGACCGGCGTGTTCGTCGGCGGCACGCCGCAGGAGTACGGCGCCGTGCTGATGAGCGCGCCGGAGGTGGCGGCGGGCTACGGCCTGACCGGGTCCGCGGGCAGCGTGATGTCGGGCCGGATCGCCTACACGCTCGGCCTGGAGGGGCCGGCCGTCACGGTCGACACCGCCTGCTCGTCTTCGCTCATGGCCCTGCACCTGGCCGGGCAGGCGCTGCGGGGCGGTGAATGCGACCTGGCGCTCGCCGGCGGGGTCACGGTCATGTCGACACCCGGCGCGTTCGCCGAGTTCTCCCGCCAGGGCGGGTTGGCGACCGACGGCCGGTGCAAGGCCTTCGCCGATGCCGCCGACGGGACGGGCTGGGGCGAGGGCGTTGCGATGCTGGTGGTCGAGCGCTTGTCCGACGCGCGGCGCAACGGGCACGAGGTGCTGGCGGTGGTCCGGGGGAGCGCCGCCAACCAGGACGGCGCCAGCAACGGCCTCACCGCGCCGAACGGCCCGTCGCAGCAGCGGGTGATCGCGCAGGCGCTCGCGAACGCAGGGCTCGGCCCGGCCGACGTCGACGCGGTCGAAGGCCACGGCACCGGCACCCGGCTGGGCGACCCGATCGAGGCGCAGGCCCTGCTCGCGACCTACGGCCGGGGCCGCGACGAGGACAACCCCGTGTGGCTCGGTTCGCTCAAGTCCAACATCGGGCACACGCAGTACGCCGCGGGCGCGGGTGGGGTGATCAAGATGGTGCTCGCGATGCGGCACGAACTGCTGCCCCGGACCTTGCACGTCGACAAACCGACCGAGCAGGTGGACTGGTCCGCGGGCACGGTGCGGCTGCTCACCGAGGCCCGGGCCTGGCCGGCCGGTGAGCGGGTGCGGCGGGCGGGCGTCTCGTCGTTCGGCATCAGCGGGACCAACGTGCACGTGATCATCGAGGAACCGGCGTCCGTCGCCGAACCCGTCCTGGAAACCCAGGCGCCGGAGGAAATCCGGCCCCCCGGCCTGTGGGCCTGGCCGCTGTCGGCCAGGTCGGCGACGGCCCTGCCCGCCCAGGCGGCCCGGTTGCTCGACTGGCTGGCGTCGGCGCCGGACGCCGATGCCGGCGACGTCGCCTGTGCCCTGGCCACGACGCGCGCCGCGCTGGAGCACCGCGCCGTCGTCCTCGGTGCCGACGAAACCGAGCTGCGCGCGGGACTCGCGGCGCTCGCCGCCGGCGATGCTGCGCCCGGCGTCGTGCGCGACTTCGTCCGCGACGGTCGCACCGCGTTCCTGTTTCCCGGCCAGGGCGCGCAGCGGCCGGGGATGGGCCGGGAGCTGGCCGAGGCCTACCCCGTCTTCGCCGAGGCGCTCGACGAGGTGTGCGCCCAGTTCGACGGCGAGCTGCCCCGGTCCCTCCGTGACGTGCTGTTCGCCGATGCAGGGTCCGCGGACGCGGCGGCTCTTGACGACACGGCCTTCACCCAGCCCGCGTTGTTCGCGATCGGCGTGGCCCTGCACCGGCTCCTCGAGCAGTGGGGCGTGCGGCCCGACGTGGTGGCCGGCCACTCGATCGGCGAGCTGACCGCCGCCCACGTCGCCGGGTTGTGGTCGTTGCCGGACGCCTGCCGCGTGGTGGCCGCGCGGGCCCGGCTGATGGCGGCTTTGCCGGCGGGCGGCGGGATGCTCGCCGTCGCCGCGAGCGAGAGCGAGGTCGCCGACGTGCTCGCCACCGCCGATCCGGCCGCGATCGGCATCGCGGCGGTCAACGGGCCGGCGTCGGTGGTGCTGTCCGGTGGGAAAACGGCGCTCGAAACGCTGGCGCGGCGGTTCGGCGACCTCGGCCGGCGGGTGAAGTTCCTGCCGGTGAGCCACGCGTTCCACTCGCCGCTCGTCGAGCCCGTGCTCGACGAGTTCGCCACAGTGCTCGATCAGGTCGGGTTCGCGCAGCCGCGGATCGCCGCGGTGTCCACGCTCACCGGTGAGCCCGTGTCCGCCGAGCTATGGGGCGATCCGGGGTACTGGGTCCGGCACGCGCGCGGCACGGTGCGGTTCGCCGACGGCGTGCGCGCCCTGCTGGGGTACGACGTCCGGACCGCCTGGGAACTGGGCCCGGGCGCCACGCTCAAGGCGATGGTCGCCGAGATCTGCGCTGAACCTGAAGACCTCGTTGTCCTCCCGGCGTTGCGGGGTGAAGACGGCGAAGCACGGGCGATCGTGCGAGCGGTGGGGCACGCGCACAGCCGCGGCGTCCCCGTGGACTGGACGGCGTTCGCCGGTGTCCCCGCGCGACGGGTCGCGTTGCCGACGTACGCGTTCGAGCACCAGCGCTACTGGCTGAAGCCCGGCGGCGGCGGTGCGCCGGCGGCGATCGGGCTCACGGCCAGCGGGCATCCGCTGCTCGGCGCCGAGACCCCGGTGGCGGGCAGCGACGAGGTCCTGTTCACCGGCCGGCTGTCGCGGGACACGCAGCCGTGGCTCGCCGACCACGCGCTCGGCGGGACCGCGATCCTGCCCGGCACCGCGTTCGCCGAGCTGGCGCTGCACGCCGGCACCCGGGTCGGCCTCGACTGCGTCGAGGAGCTCACCCTCGCCGCACCGCTGGTGCTCCCGCCCGACGGCGGAGTGGCCGTGCAGTTGATCGTCGGCGCGCCCGACGACGCCGGCCAACGCCCGGTCCGGATCTCCTCCCGGGGCGACGACGCTCCTGAATGGACGGTGAACGCGGCCGGCCTGCTCGGCTCGTCCGCCGTGGCGCCGGCCGGTTTCGCGGACACCGCCTGGCCTCCGGCGGACGCGGTCCCGGTCGACCTCGACGGGTTCTACGAAAGTCTGGCCGACGGTGCCGTCGTGTACGGCCCGGCGTTCCGGGGGCTGCGCGCGATGTGGCGCCGGGCGGGCGAGGTGTTCGCCGAGATCGAGCTTCCCGCCGAACAGGCCGGGTTCGCGGTGCATCCGGCGCTGGTCGATGCCGCGCTGCAGCCGCTCGCCCTCGGGGTGCCCGCCGCGGACGGGGAACCGGATGTCTGCGGGGTGCCGTTCGCGTTCGAAGGCGTGCGGCTCTTCGCCGAGGGCGCGGAGACCGCCCGTGTGCGCCTGTCGCGCGGACCCGGTGGCACCGCGTCGGTGCTCATCGCGGACGACGCCGGCGAACCGGTCCTCACGATCGACGCGCTGACGCTGCGGGCCCCGGCCGCGGGTCCGGTGCCGCAGAACGGCGGAGACCTGCTCGCCCTCGAATGGGGGGTGGTCGAGCCTGCCGCGGGCGAGGTCGGCACGGACTGGGCTGTGCTCGGGTTCGACCCGCTCGAGCTGCGACCGCGGCTGATCGAGGCCGGGATGTCGCTCAGCACCTACCTCGATCCTCAGTCGCTCGACGACGCCCTTGACGCCGGAGTACCGGTGCCGCGGACCGTCCTGGTGTTCTGCGCGGCCGGCCAGGAAGACGGCGTGGTGGCGCAAACCCACGCGCTCACCCGCCGCGTGCTGGAGCTCGTCCGGCACTGGCTCACCGACCACCGCCTCACCGAGCACCGGCTGGTGGTCGTGACCCGCCGAGCGGTCGCGACCGCGCCGGACGACGCGCCCGAGGACGTGAGCGCCGCGGCCGCGTGGGGCCTGCTGCGCAGCGCACAGCAGGAGAACCCCGCCCGGATCGTCGTGGTCGACCTCGACGACGAACCCGCCTCGCACCGCGTGTTCGCGGCGGCGGTCGCCACCGGGGAGGCGCAGCTCGCGCTTCGGGCCGGCACGGTGCTGGTGCCTCGCCTGCGCCGGGTCGAGGCCGCCGAAGCGGCCGGTGCCGAACCAGGCGACCGTGAACGCGGCTTCGAGGCGCGGGGCACCGTCCTCGTCACCGGGGCGGGCGGGGCGCTCGGTGGCCACGTGGTCCGGCACCTCGCCGCCGCGCACGGAGTGCGGCACCTCGTCCTGGCGAGCCGCCGTGGCACCGTCGACCCCGGTCTGCTGGCGGAGCTGACCGAGCTCGGCGCCGACGTGACCGTGGCCGCTTGCGACGTGGCGGACCGGGCCGCCGTGGCCGCCCTGCTCGCGGCGGTCCCGGCCGAGCGGCCGCTGGAGCGGGTGGTGCACGTGGCGGGTGCGCTCGACGACGGGCTCGTCACGTCACTCGATGGCGACCGGCTCCACGCGGTCCTCCGGCCGAAGGTCGACGGCGCCTGGCACCTGCACGAGCTGACCTCGGCCGAGCTGGTGCTGTTCTCCTCCGCGGCCGGGATCCTCGGCAGCCAGGGGCAGGCCAACTACGCCGCTGCCAACGCGTTCCTCGACGCCCTCGCCGCGCACCGCCGGGCCGAGGGGCTGCCCGCCCGGTCGCTGGCCTGGGGCGCCTGGGAGGTCGACGGCGGGATGACCGGGCAGCTCGACGAGACGAACCGGACCAGGATGGGCCGCAGCGGGATGATCGGGTTCACGCCCGAACGCGGTCTGGCGGCGTTCGACGCCGCCCTCGGCGTCGACGCGGCGGTCGTGGTGCCGATGCGGCTCGCCGGCGGCACTCCGCCCGCGGGGTTCGAGGTTCCGCCGGTGCTGCGGGACCTGGTCCGGCTGCCGGTCCGCCGCACCGCGCGGCGCGGCGGCCTGCGGGACCGGTTCGCGGGCCTGGCCGGACCCGAGCGGGAGGCGGCGCTGGTCGAGCTCGTGCGCGCGGAGACCGCGGCCGTGCTCGGCCACTCCGACCCGTCGGCGCTGGAGGCCGGCCGGGCCTTCGGGGAGCTGGGCTTCGACTCCCTGACGTCGGTCGAGCTGCGCAACCGGCTCAACACCGCGCTGGACCTGCGGCTCGCGCCGACCCTGGTCTTCGACCACCCCACGCTGGGCGCGCTCGCCGGCGAGCTGGCCACACTGCTCGACCAGACGGGCGCGGCCGTGTCGCCGCCGGCCGAGGTCGACCGGCAGACCGCGCTCGTCAACGGCATCGAGATGCTCTACCGCCAGGCGTGCGAGGCGGGGCAGTACGAGGTGGCCCACCGGGTGCTCACCACGACGGCCCGGCTGCGGAGCAGCTTCACCGACGCCGGCGCGGTCGAGAAGGGACCGGACCTGGTCCGGCTCGCCTCGGGCGACGGTGGGTTGCCGGTGGTCTGTTTCCCGTCGACGTCGGTGTGGTCCAGCGACCAGGAGTTCGTGAGCCTGGCGAGTACCCTGCGCGGGCGCCGGGACATGTGGTCGCTGATGCTCCCGGGCTTCGTGCCCGGCGAGGACGTGGCGGCCGATCTCGCCGCCCTCGCCGACTACGGCGCGCGGCGGATCGTGGCGCGCCTCGGCGACGGGCCCGTCGCACTGGCGGGCCGGTCCTCGGGCGGCATGGTGGCCCACGCCGTCGCCGCCCGCCTCGAGGCCCTCGGCGTGCCGGTCCGCGGTGTGGTCCTGGTGGACACCTACCTGTCCGACAACGAACAGACCCACTACATCATGCCGGTCATGGAGATGCGCACCCTGGAGATGGAAAAGGACTTCGGCCGCATGACCGGGGTCCGCCTCACCGCGATGGCGGCCTACCTGATGCTGTTCGAGCACTGGCTCCCCGCACCGGTGTCCGCGCCCACGCTCCTCGTGCGGGCCACCGAGTTCGTCGGCGCCGAACCCGACGCGGAACCCGTGCCGGGCGAGCAGTGGCAGACCACCTGGCCGCTGACCCACGACCAGGTCGACGTGCCGGGCAACCACTACAGCATGGTCGAGGAACACCGCGAGGTCACCGCCCGCGCCATGCAGGAGTGGCTGCTCGAACGGGAATGACGCGCACGCCCTGACCGGACCCCGCCGGACGCGCACCGCGTCCGGCGGGGTCTTTCGCTGGTGCGTGCGTGGTTTCCGGTGGGGAGTTCGTCCGCGCCGGGTACGAAAACAGCGCCACCCTTCGGGAGGGCGGCGCTGTTTTCCTGCCGGTGGACGGGTTCCGGTCAGTCCTTGCCGAGGCTTGCCAGGGCGAGGCGGACGAGTTCGGAGTCGTCCGCCTCGAGGATCCGGTCGGTGCCGTCCGGCGGGGGCTCGGGCGTCTCGGAGTCGGGCGTGCGGGCGAGGTCGAGGAGCGGGTCGAGGAGACCGGCCTGGCGCAGGCGGGCCACCGGGATGGCCGCGAGGGCTTGCCGGATCCCGTCGTCGGGGTCGGCGGTCGCACCGGCGTCGGCGTCGTCCGGGACGAGCTGCGCGGACAGGTGTTCGGCGAGTGCCGAGGTGCGCGGGTGGTCGAACACGAGGCTCACCGGCAGCCGCAGGCCGGTTTCCGCGGCGAGGCGGTTGCGCAGCTCCACCGAGGTCAGCGAGTCGAAGCCCAGGTCGCGGAAGGACTTGTCGAGGCCGACCGACTTCGGGTCGGTGTGGCCGAGCACGGTGGCGACGTGGCGGCGCACCATCTCGACCAGCAGGTCGAGGCGGTCGGGACGGGACATCCGCGCGAGGCGTTCCCGCAGCGCGTCGCCGTCGCCGACGAACTCGGCGGCGCGCCGGGTGGCGGGGCGGACCAGGTCGCGCAGCAGGGCCGGTACGGGCTGGGTCTGTCGGCGCAGGCCGGCGAGGTCCAGGCGCGCGGTGACCAGGGCCGGGTTTCCGGCGCCGAGCGCCGCGTCGAGGAGCGCGAGGCCCTCGGCGGTCTCGAGGGGCAGCGCGCCGCCGCGGCCGAGCCGGCGACGGTCCCGTTCCTCCAGGTGTCCGGTCATGCCGCTCGCGGCCGCCCACAGTCCCCAAGCAAGGGAAGTGCCGGGGAGGCCGTGCCGGTGACGGTGGCGGGCCAGCCCGTCGAGGAAGGCGTTGCCCGCCGCGTAGCCGGCCTGACCCGCGCTGCCGAAGGTCCCGGCGGCCGACGAGAAAAGCACGAACAGCGACAGGTTCATCGGCTCGGTCAGCTCGTGCAGATGCCAGGCACCGTCCACTTTGGGCGCGAGGACCCGGCGCAGCCGGTCGGGGTCCAGCGAGTCCAGCGTCGCGTCGTCAGTGATCCCGGCGAGGTGCACGACCCCGGCGATCGGGTGCCGGGCGCCGACCTCGGCGAGCAGGCCCGCGACGGCCGCGCGGTCGCCGACGTCGCAGGCCGAGACCGTGACCGCGCCGCCGAGCCCGGACGCCTCGGCGGCGAGTTCGAGGACCTCCGGGGTCGTGGTGCCCGACCGGCTCGTGAGCACCAGGTGCCGGAAGCCGTGGCGCCGCAGGAGGTGCCGGGCGACGAGCAGCCCGAGCCGGCCGGTGCCGCCGGTGAGGATCACCGTTCCGTCGCCCGCGTCGAACGTCAGCACGGCCTTGCCCGTGATCGCGGCCTGGCTCAGCGCGCGCAACGCCTGCGGCGCCTCGCGAACGTGCCAGGTCGTCACGCGGGGCGGCTCGAGGACCCCGCCCGCGAAGAGCCGGGCGAGCTCGCCGAGGATCTCACCGACCCGGTCCGCGGACACCGCGCTCAGGTCGAACGCCGTGTACCGCGTGCCGGGGTGGTCCCGGCCGGCCGTCTCGGGGTCGCGCAGGTCCGTTTTGCCCATCTCCACGAACCGGCCACCGGCGCGCAGGGACCGCAGGCCCGCGCCGACGAACTCCCCGCTCAACGAGTTCAGCACCACGTCGACACCGTCCGAACCGTCCGAAAAGGACTTCTCGAACTCCGTGGTCCGCGACGAGGCGATGTGGTCGTCGGCCAGGCCGGCCGCCCGCAGCGCCGGCCACTTGCCCTCGCTCGCGGTGCCGAAGACCTCCGCGCCGAGGTGCCGGGCCAGCTGCACAGCCGCGGTCCCCACCCCGCCGGCGGCGGCGTGCACGAGCACCCGTTCCCCGGCCCGCAGCTCCGCGAGGTCGACCAATCCGTGGTAAGCGGTCAGGAACGCGACCGGCACCGCGGCGGCCGCGGCGAACGACCAGCCGTCGGGCATCGCCACCACGGTCCGTTCGTCGCACACCGCGACGGGGGCGAAGGCGCCGTCGAACATGCCCATCACCCGGTCGCCGGGCGCGAACCGGGTGACCGCGGAACCGACCTCGACCACGACCCCGGCACCTTCACTGCCCGGGCGTGCGGCACCGGGGTAGACGTCGAGCGCGATGAGCACGTCGCGGAAGTTGACGCCCGCGGCCCGCACCGCGATCCGGACTTCACCCGGCGCGAGGGGCGCGGCGGCGGCCGCGTTCGCGACCACCGCGAGGCCGTCGAGCGAACCCCGTTGTACGCAATCCAGCCGCCAGGCGCTTTCGCCGGCCGGGGGCAGCGCCAAGGTGCCGGGTGCGGGGCGAGCCGGGCCCAGCCGGGGCGCGTGCAGCCGGCCGTCGCGCACCGCCAGCACGGGCTCGCCGGTCGCGAGGGCGCGGTTCACCAGCTCGGCGTCGGGCTCCGTCGAGTCGTCGAGGTCCAGCAGGACGATCCGGCCGGGGTGCTCCGCCTGCGCGGAGCGCACGAGGCCGGTGATCGGCGCGTGCGTGAGGTGCACGTCCTCATCGGCGACGGCGGCCGCGCGGCGGGTGACCACGACGACCGCGGGTTCGTCCTGCGCGAGCGCATTCCGCAAGGCGGCGACCGTCCAGCCGGTGACCTCGTACGCGAGGTCGGCGACGTCGCCGGCTGCCTTGTCGGGGCACCGCAGCAGGACCACCGGTCCGCCGCCGGATTCGCCGGCGGACACCGGTTTCCAGCGCACGTCGTACAGCGGGTCAGGTGCGGCCGAGCCGAGACCGCTCAGCTGGGCCGGGCGCAGCACGAGGGACTCGACGGTGACCACCGGCAGTCCGGCGCCGTCGTAGGCGCGCACCGTCACCCCGCCCCGCGCGTCCCGCGAGAGATGGACCCGCAGGGCGCGGGCACCCGTCGCGTGCACGCGCAAACCCGTCCACGAGAACGGCAGGTGTGCGGCGCCGGTGCCCGGGCCGCCGAGCGGGTGCAGCGCGGCGTCGAGCAGTGCCGGGTGCACCGCGAACGCGCCGGGCTCCAGCGTGTCCGGCAGGGCGACCTCGGCGTACACCTCGTCCCCGGCACGCCACGCGGCGCGAACCGCCCGGAACGTCGGGCCGTAGCCCAGACCGGCTTCGTGCAGCGCGGAGTACAGCTCGTCGACGTCGGCTGGTTCCGCGACCGCCGGCGGCCAGGCACCCGGCCAGGCGGGCTCGGCCACCTCGCCGGCGTCCTCGAGCACCCCCTCGGCGTGCAGTGTCCACAGTGGATCCGGATCGCCGGCGGGACGGCTGTGGAGCGTGACACGCCGGGACCCGTCGTCGTCCGCCTCGTCGACGAACAGCTGCAGTTCGACCCTGCTCCGCTCCGCCAGCACCAGGGGAGCGGACAACGTCAGCTCCCGGACCGTGGCACACCCCAGCCGCTCACCGGCCCAGGCGGCGAGTTCGGCGAACGCGGTGCCGGGGAACAGGACGGTGCCGACGACGCGGTGGTCCGCCAGCCAGGACGGTGTGCTCGCTGACAGCGTCCCGGTCCAGACCGCTGTGCCCGTTCCCGCGACCTCGACCGGCATGCCGAGCAGGGGGTGCCCGCCTTCGTTCCTGACCGTCGAGGTGCCGGCGGTGATCCAGAAGTGCTGGTGCTGGAAGGGATACGTCGGCAGATCCACCGGACGCCCGGAGCCGGGGGCGGGCTGGGGGAGGGTGAGGTCCAGGCCGGCGGCGTGGGCAGTGGCGACCGCGGTGAGCCACTGCCGGAGGTCGCCGTGGTCACGGGTGAGGGTGTGCAGGGCGGGCGTGCCGGCGGTTTCTTCGACGGCGGTGGTGAGCACGGGGTGGGCGCTGATCTCCAGGAACCGGCTGAAGCCGCTCTCGGTGATCGTGGTGACGGCGTCGGCGAACCGGACGGTGGAGCGGAGGTTCCGCACCCAGTAGTCCGCGTCGAGCGTGGTGGTGTCGATGCGCTGCCCGGTGACGGTGGAGATCATCGGGATCGTCGAGTCCCGCGGGGTGATTCCGTTCAACGCGGTGCGCAGTTCGTCGGCAATGATCTCCACCTGCGCCGAGTGCGAGGCGTAGTCGACGGGGATCCGCCGGGCCCGAGCACCGTCGTTCGCGCAATACGCGACCAGCGCGTCGAGGTCCTCGGTGGTGCCGGACACGATGACCGCGCTCAGGGAGTTGACCGCGGCAACGCCGACACCGGCCAGGCCCAGCGTGCTGATCGCTTCCTCGACTCGTTCGGCGGGCCAGGCGATCGACCCCATGGTCCCGAGGCCGGAGAGGGAGCGTTCGATCAGTGCGGACCGCACGGCCACGATCCGGGCGGCATCGGCCAGGCTCAACGCTCCCGCGACGCACGCGGCCGCGATCTCACCTTGGGAATGCCCCACCACCACGCTCGGAACCACACCCACGCCGGCCCACAGCGCGGCCAGCGACACCGCGACCGCCCAGGAGACGGGCTGCACCACCGATACCCGCGCCATCGCGTCCGGGTCGTCGAGCACCCTCGACAGCGACCAGTCGACGTACGGCGACAATGCCTCTTCACACGCGGCCATCGACTCGGCGAACATCGGCGACGCTTCCCCCAGCGCGCGGCCCATGCCGACCCACTGGCCACCCTGCCCCGCGAAAACCCCGGCCACACCACCGGAACCCGACACCACCCCGCGCACCACATCCGGGGATTCGGTGTCCTCCGCGAGCGCGGACAACGCGGCCGGCACCCTCGCCCGGTCACCGATCACCACCGCGCGATGCTCGAACCGCGCCCGGCCCGCCGCCAGCGAGTGCGCGACGTCCGCGACCGGCACCTCCGGATGAGCGGTCAGGAAGTCACCCAACTGCGCGGCCTGCTCAGACAGCGCCGCACCGGTCACCGCCGACAACGACAACAACACCTCACCGTCCGGCGGTACCGGCACCACCGCGGTTTCCTCCGGTGCCTGCTCCAGGACCACGTGCGCGTTCGTGCCACTCATGCCGAACGACGACACGCCCACCCGCCGCGGCCGTCCCGTCTCCGGCCAGTCCCTCGCCTCGGTCAGCAACTCCACGGCACCCGCGGTCCAGTCGACTTCACGCGAGGGCTCGTCCGCGTGCAACGTCGCCGGAAGCACCCCGTGGCGCAGCGACTCCACCATCTTGATGACACCGGCGACACCAGCGGCGTACTGGGTGTGGCCGATGTTGGACTTCAGGGACCCGAGGAGCAGGGGCGTATCGCGGTGGCGGCCGTAGGTGGCGAGCAGTGCGTGGGCTTCGATGGGGTCGCCGAGAGTGGTGCCGGTGCCGTGGGCTTCGACGGCGTCCACTTCGGACGGATCAAGCCCCGCGACGGCCAGCGCGTCGCGGATCACGCGTTCCTGGGAGGGGCCGTGGGGTGCGGTGAGTCCGTTGGAGGCGCCGTCCTGGTTGATCGCCGAGCCCCTGACGAGGGCGAGGATCCGGTGGTTGTGACGGCGGGCGTCGGCGAGGCGTTCCAGCACGACCATGCCGACGCCTTCGGACCAGCCCGTGCCGTTGGCGGCAGCGGAGAACGCCTTGCACCTTCCGTCGGCCGCGAGCCCGCCCTGTCGCGAGAACTCCAGGAACACGCCCGGCGTGGACATCACCGTCACCCCGCCGGCCAGCGCCAGGTCGCACTCATCACCGCGCAACGCCTGCGCCGCCAGGTGCAACCCCACCAACGACGACGAACACGCCGTGTCCAGGGTGACGGCGGGTCCTTCCCACCCGAAGGTGTAAGACAGGCGTCCGGACAGCACACTGCCCGAGCCGCCGGTCAGCAGATGGCCCTCATCGCCGTGGCTCGACGTCGCGAGCAGCCCGCCGAAATCCTGCGACATGCCGCCGACGTAGACACCGGTGCGGCTGCCGTGCAACGACGACGGATCGATCCCCGCGCGCTCCACCGCCTCCCACGACACTTCCAGCAGCAACCGCTGTTGCGGATCCATCGCCAACGCCTCCCGCGGCGACACCCCGAAAAATCCCGCGTCGAACCCGCCCGCGTCGGCGAGAAAGCCGCCCTCGACTGTGCGTGCCCGTGCCTCACCGTCCACTTCGGACTCATCAGGGTAGAGGTCCTCGGCCGGCCAGCCGCGGTCGGCCGGGAACGGCGTGATCGCGTCCCGTCCGTCGGCGACGAGTTGCCAGAGGTCCTCCGGGGTGCGCACTCCACCAGGGAACCGGCAGGCCATCGCCACGATCGCGACCGGTTCGGCCGCCCTGCCCTCGAGCTCCTGAAGCCGGCGCTGCAGGTTCCGGCCGTCGGCGATCGCGCGTTTCAGGTACTCGCGAAGCTTGGCTTCTTCGGACATGACGTTCTTCAGCTCCTACGGATTCGCGCGATCGCCTGCCGGGATTCAGGACAGCCGGAAGTCGTTGTCGATCATGGAGAACAGCTCGTCGTTGCTCGCGGCGTCGAGGTCGCTGTCGTCGTGGGTCTCACCGCGCCCGTTCCAGAGCGTGAGCAGCGCCTGGAGCCGTCGGGACACCTCGCCGCGACCCTGGTCGTCGTCGCCGATCGAGGTGAGCAGGGCACCGAGCCCGTCGAGGCCGGCCAGCGCGGCGTCCACCGGCGAGGCCGACTCCGGTGCCAGTTCGGTCAGCACGTGCGCGGCCAGCTCGGCCGGGGTCGGGTGGTCGAACACCAGTGTCGTCGGCAGTCGCAGCCCGGTGAGCGTGCTCAGTCGGTTGCGTAGTTCCACCGCCGCCAGCGAGTCGAAACCCAGCTCGCGGAACGAGCGCTGACGGTCCACTCCGGACGCGGAACCGTGGCCGAGCACCGTGGCCACCTCGGACACGACGACTTCGAGCAGCTCCCGGTGCTGGTCGGCCGCGGTGAGCCCGGCCAGCCGCGCCACGAGTGCCGGCCCGTCGGCGGTGGTCTCCCCGCCACTCGCCCGGCGGGGGCCGCTCCGGACCAGGTTCGCCAGCAACGGCGGAAGAGCGCCGTTGCCTGCCTGCGTGCGAAGCGCCGCCGGGTCGAGGCGGATCGGGGCGAGTAATGCCGAGTCCGTGCGCATGGCCGCGTCGAACAGCGCCAAGCCGTCTTCGGGTGAGAGCGGCCTGACGCCACCGCGGGCCATGCGCTGCCGGTCGGCTTCGCTGAGCCCGGCGGTCAGGCTCGACTCGGAATCCCAAGCGCCCCAGGCGAGGGAGAGCGAAGGGAGGCCGCGGGCCCGGCGGTGCACCGCCATGGCGTCGAGGAAAGCGTTGGCCGCGGCGTAGTTCGCTTGGCCAGCGGCACCGAAAATGCTTGCCGCGGAGGAGAAAGTGATGAGGGGGATGGCGGGGTTGTGCTGGTGGATGGTGCGGGCGGGGGCGATTTTGGTGTGGGTGGTGGCGAGAGTCGTGGGGGTTTGGCCGTGGAGGGGTGCGTCGTGGAGGGTGGCGGCGGCGTGGATGACGGCGCTGAGGTGGGGGGTGGTGTCGAGGAGATGGGTGAGGGTGTGGGGGTCGGTGATGTCGGCGGCGGTGATGGTGACGGTGGTGCCCTGGGATTCGAGGTCTTGTTTGAGGACCGCGGCGCCGGGGGCGGTGGCGCCGCGGCGGGAGACGAGGTGGAGGTGGGGGGTGTGGTGGTGGGTGGCGAGGTGCCGGGCGAGCAGCGAGCCGAGGGTGCCGGTGCCGCCGGTGATGACGACGGTTCCCGACAGGAGGCCGGCGGTGGGGATGGTGAGCACTGCTTTGCCGACGATGGCGGCTTGGGAGAGGTGGCGGAACGCGGTGCGGGCGCGGCGGATGTCGTAAGTGGTGACGGGTGGCGGGGTCAGCTCGTGCCGGCTGAAGTGGTGGGTCAGGTGGGTGAGCAAGGTGTGGGTGTGCTCGCGCGTGATGTCGCGGAGGTCGTAGGCCCGGTACCGGATCCCGGGGAACCGGCTGTGCACGTCCTCGGGGTCGCGCAGGTCGGTTTTGCCCAGTTCCAGGAAGTCCCCGCCGGACGCGGTGAGGCGGAGGCCGGCGTCGGTGAACTCACCGGAGAGGCAGTTCAGGACGAGGTCGGCTCCCCGGCCCTCGGTGGCGGCGGAAACCTGCTGTTCGAAGTCGAGGGTGCGGGAGTTGAACACCCGCTGGGCCGGTACCCCGGCGGCGATCACCGCGGAGTGTTTGCCCGGGCTGGCGGTGGCGAACACCGTGGCGCCCAAGTGGTGGGCGATCTGAACCGCGGCGGTGCCGACACCGCCCGCGGCGGCGTGGATCAGGACCGTGGACCCGGGACCGATCTTCGCCAGCTCCACCAGTCCCAGGTACGCGGTGAGGTAGGCGATCGGGACCGACGCGGCGTCGGCCCAACCCCATCCTTCCGGAACGCGCGCCACGAACCGACGGTCCACAATGGCCCGCGGCCCGAAGGAACCGGGCACCACGCCGAAGACGCGGTCACCGACCTCGAGACCGGTCACTTCGGCGCCGACCTCCAGCACGACTCCGGCCGCTTCACCGCCGATCCCGGCCTGGCTGGGCACCAGGCCGAGCGTGGTGACCACGTCGCGGAAGTTGACCCCGGCCGCGCGGACGTCCAGGCGGATCTCGTGCGGTTCGAGCGGGCGCTCGACGTCCGAGACGGAGAGCAGGCGCAGCCCGTCGATGGTGTCGGTGCCCGTGGTGTCCAGCCGCCACGACGTGCCGGCCGGCGGGAACAGCGCCTCTCCTGTGGAAGCGAGGGCCAGGCGGGGCACGCGGGCCTCGCCCCGGCGCACCGCGACCTGGTCGTGCCCGGCCACGCGGGGCAGAAGCAGCAGCGACGCGGGATCGTCGTCGACGTCCACGAGCACGATCCGGTCCGGGTGCTCGGTTTGCGCCGACCGCAGCAGCCCCCAGGCGGCAGCGCCGCCGAGGTCGAGTACGTCCTCACCGTCGTCGACGGTTTGTGTCCGGCGCGTCAGCACGACCAGCCGGGCCGGGGCGAACTCCTCACCGGTGGTCCACTCCTGGGCGAGTGACAGCACCTGTTCCAGTGCTGTGGCCGGCTCGTCGGACCCCGAAGCCACCAGAGCCGCCAGCACGAAGTCCGGTGCCGGCGTGCCCGCGTCGAGCGCGGTCCGCAGCGCGGCGAGATCGGCGTAGGCCTGCGCACCGAGACCGGCTTCGGCCAGGACAGCGGAATCACCCAGCGCGGCCCAGGTCCGGGTACCGGCGACGGCGTCCGGTTCGGTGACCGGCCACTCGAGCCGGTACAGCGAGTCGAGACTCCGGTCCGGTGCCGCTTCGGCCACGACCTCCCGCAGGACCAGTGAGCCGGCGGTGGCCACGGGCAGCCCGGCCGGATCCGCGAGCCGGAGCGAGAACGAGTCCGGGCCGGTCGGCGTGAGCCGCACCCGCACCGCCGACGCACCCGTGGCGTGCAACTCGATCCCGGTCCAGGCGAAAGGAAGCCGGCCGGTTTCTTTGTCCACATCGAACGTTCCGCTCGCGCACACGGCGGCGTGCAGCGCGGCGTCGAGAAGCGCGGGGTGGAGCAGGAAACCGTCGGGGGTGGCCGGCTCGGGCAGCTTGATCTCCGCGAGCACGTCGTCACCGTGGCGCCAGGCGGCGGTGAGCCCGCGGAACGCCGGCCCATAGGAGAACCCGGTTTCCGCGAACCGATCGTAGAGCTGCGAAACGTCCACCGGCTCCGCGCCCGAGGGCGGCCACGCCGCGGGCTCGTCGGTCACGGTGTCGGCGGCGTCGGTGAGCCGGCCACTCGCGTGGCGCGTCCACGGCTCGCCGTCACCGTTGGCCGAGTGGACGGTGAGGGCCCGGGCGCCGTCGGCGTCGGGGCCGCCGACTCGCACTTGCAGCCGCACGGTCCCGGTCGGCGGGACCACGAGCGGTGTCTCGAGCGTCAGCTCGTCGACCCGCCCGAGGCCGACCTCGCCGGCGCAGTGCAGGGCCAGCTCGACGAACGCCGTGCCCGGCAGGAGGGTGGTGCCGGCGATCGTGTGGTCGGCCAGCCAGGGGTGCGTCGCCGTGCCGAGCAGACCGGTGAAGACCATTCCCTCGGACTCCGGCAGCGCGACGGCCGCGCCCAGCAGCGGATGCCCGGCCGGGGTGAGCCCGGCCGCGGCCACGTCGGCGCTGCCGGTCGGCCGGTCGAGCCAGAACCGCTTGCGCTGGAAGGCGTACGTCGGCAGCGAGACGGACCGGTGGCCTTGCCCGGCGAACACCGCCGTCCAGTCCACCGGCACGCCGTGGGCGTGCAGTGCCGCCAGCGCGCCGAACGCGGTGCGGGTTTCGGGACGCCCGGATCGCATCGCCGGGACGCGCACCGGGTCTCCGTCCTCGGGCACCAGTGCGCTCAGCACCGCGTCCGGCCCGAGTTCGAGGTAGGCCGTGATGCCCGAGCCCGCCAGCTCACGCAGCACCGCGTCGAACCGGACGGTGGCCCGCACCTGCCGGACCCAGTAGTCCGGCGTGGCCGCCGTCTCGGGGTCCAGCCGGGTTCCGGTGACGGCCGAGACGATCGGGACCTCCGGTCGGCCGAACTTGAGTCCACTCGCGACGGTCGCGAACTCGGCGAGCATCGGCTCCATGAGCGGCGAGTGGAACGCGTGGCTGACCTGCAGCCGTTTCGTCTTGCGGCCGCGGGCGGCGAACGCGCCGGTGATTTCGAGCACCGCCGCCTCGTCGCCGGACACGACCACCGAGGCCGGGCCGTTGACCACGGCCAAGCCGGCTCGGCCGGCCAGGTTCTCGAGCAGCGGCCGCACTTCGTCGACGCCGGCTTCGAGCGAGACCATCGCGCCGCCGGCGGGCAACGCCTGCATCAGGCTGCCCCTCGCCGCGACGAGGACCGCCGCGTCCGGCAGCGAGAGCACCCCGGACACGTGCGCGGCGGAAAGCTCGCCGACCGAATGGCCGGCTACCACCTCCGGCACCACGCCCCAGGATTCGAACAGCCGGAACAGCGCGACCTCGAGTGCGAACGTGCTCGCCTGCGTGTAGCGGGTCTGGCCGAGCAGCGCCGCCTCCGGTGAGCCGTCCGGGGCGGACATCAGGTCACGCAGCGACCGGCCCAGCGGGCCGTCCAGCTCCGCGCAGACCTCGTCCAGTGCCGCGGCGAACACCGGGAACTCCTGGTACAGGACGCTTCCCATGGTGGCCCACTGCGCGCCCTGACCGGTGAACACCATCGCACACCGGCGTTCGCCGGCCGTCGCGGTGCTGCCGTGGGCGATCGGCCGGTCGTGCTCGATCGTGTCGAGCCCGGCGAGCAGCTCGTCGCGGTCCGCCGCGACGAGCACCGCGCGGTGGCTCAGGTGGGCGCGTCCGGTGGCGAGGGTGTGGGCGACGTCGCCGAGCGCGAGGTCCGGGTGCGCGCCGAGGTACTCACGAAGGCGGTTTGCCTGAGCCCGCAGGGCTTCCCCCGACCGCGCCGAGAGCGGTACCGGCAGCACCGACGGTGGCGTGGCCTCGGCCACCGGCCGCGTGGGTGCGGGTGGTTGTTCGAGGATGAGGTGGGCGTTGGTGCCGCTGACACCGAAACTGCTGACGGCGGCCCGCCGGGTGCCGGTGGCGGGCCAGGGCCGGGCCCGCGTGAGCAGCTCCACCGTGCCCTCCGACCACTCGATCTTCCGCGACGCCTCGTCGGCGTGCAACGTCGCCGGAAGCACCCCGTGCCGCACCGACTGCGCCATCTTGATCACGCCGGCGACTCCCGCGGCGGCTTGCGCGTGCCCGATGTTGGATTTCAAACTTCCGAGCAGGAGCGGGGTGGCGCGGTCGCGGCCGTAGGTCGCGAGCAAGGCGTTCGCTTCGATGGGGTCGCCGAGCGTCGTACCGGTGCCGTGGGCTTCGACTGCGTCCACTTCGGACGGTTCGAGTCCGGCGTTGGTCAGGGCGTCGCGGATGACGCGTTGTTGGGAGGGGCCGTTGGGTGCGGTGAGTCCGTTGCTGGCGCCGTCTTGGTTGGTGGCGGTGGCGCGGATGAGGGAGTGGGTGGTGTGGTTGTGGTGGGTGGCGGTGGTGGTGCGGGTGAGGAGGATGAGTGCGGTGCCTTCGGCCCAGCCGGTGCCGTCGGCGTTGTCGGAGAAGGCTTTGCACCGCCCGTCGGGCGCCAGCCCGCGCTGGCGGCTGAAGCCCACGAAGGGCGTCGGGTTGGACATCACCGTGGCGCCGCCTGCGATGGCGTAGTCGCATTCTCCGTTGCGCAGCGCCTGGATCGCCAGGTGGATCGCGACGAGGGAGGACGAACAGGCGGTGTCGAGGGTGATCGCGGGGCCTTCCAACCCGAGCGTGTAAGCGATCCGTCCGGAAGCGACACTGCCGGACACGCCCGTACCGATGTAGTCCTCGGTTTCCGGTGAGCCTGGGGCCACCCAGGAGCCGTAGTCGTGGTAGATCACGCCGGTGAAGACGCCGGTGCGGGTGCCGCGGAGTGTGGCGGGGTCGATGTTGGCGTGTTCGAGGGTTTCCCAGGCGGTTTCGAGTAGAAGTCGTTGCTGGGGGTCCATGGCGAGGGCTTCGCGGGGGGAGATCCCGAAGAAGTCGTTGTCGAAGTAGGCGGCGTTGTGGAGGAAACCGCCGTGGCGGACGTAGGTGGTGCCGGGGTTGTCGGGGTCGGGGTCATACAGCGCGTCGAGGTCCCAGCCCCGATCCACCGGGAAGGGGGTGATGGCGTCGATCCCTTGGGATACGAGGGTCCACAGTTCGTCCGGGTTGGACACTCCGCCCGGCAGGCGGCACGCCATCCCGATGACCGCGATCGGCTCGTCCACCGGCGCGACCGGGTCCGGGGTCCGCGCTGTGGTGGTCGCCGCCGCCGCGCGCTCGTCCGGCGTGGCGAGCTGATCGATCAGGTAGTCGGCGAGGACTCGCGCGCTCGGGTAGTCGAAGACCAGGGTGGCCGGCAGCCGCAGCCCGGTCAGGGTGGTCAGCCGGTTGCGCAGCTCCACCGCCGTGAGGGAGTCGAAACCCGCGTCGCGGAACGCCCGGTTGGGCTGCACCGACTCCACCGAACCGTGGCCGAGCACGGTCGCGGCGTTGGTGCGCACCAGGTCCACGAGCAGCCGGCGCTGTTCCTGGCCGGTCAGCCCGCGCAGCCGGGCCGGCAGCTCCGGCTCACCGGCCGTCGCCGGCTTCGCGGCCCCGGCGGACGGCCGGACGACGGTACCCACCAGGTCGCGCAGCAGCGGGCCGACGGGGCCGCTGCGCAGCGCGGCGAAGTCCAGCCCCGCCGGTGCGACGAAGGCGAGGTCGGCCGACAGCGCCCGGTCGAACAGGGCCAGGCCCTCGTCGGTCTCGATCGGGCGGGCGCCGGACCTCTCCAGGCGGGTCACGTCGGCGTCGCTCAGATGGGCGGTCATCCCGCCGCGTTCGCGCCAGAACCCCCACGCGAGGGACTGGCCCGGCAGGCCGTGCGCCCGGCGGTGCTGGGCGAGTGCGTCGAGGAACGCGTTGGCGGCCGCGTAGTTGCCCTGCCCCGCGCCGCCCTGGACGCCGGAAAGGGACGAGAACAGCACGAACGCCGTGAGGTCGAGGTCGCGGGTCAGCTCGTGCAGCACCAGGGCTCCACCGGCCTTCGGTCGCAGCACCCGGGAGATCTGCTCCTCGGTGAGCGTCTCCACGAGCCCGTCGTCGAGCACCCCGGCCGTGTGGACCACCGCGGACAGCGGGTGCGCCGCGGGGATCGTCGCCAGTGCGGCAGCGACGTCGTCGCGGTCGGCGACGTCGGCCGCGGCGAACGTGACCGAACAGCCGAGCCCGGTCAGTTCCGCGGCCAGCTCGGCCGCGCCGGGCGCGCCGGCTCCGCGCCGGCTGAGCAGCAGCAGATGCCGCACCCCGTGCCGGTCGGCGAGGTGCCGGGCGACCCGGGACCCGAGCATGCCGCTCGCGCCGGTGATCACCACGGTCCCGCCGGCCGGCAGGGGCCGCGGCATCGTCAGCACCACCTTGCCGACCAACCGGGCCTGGCTCAGCGCGCGGAACGCCTCCCGCCCGCGGCGCACGTCCCACGTGGTGATCGGCGGCGGGGTCAGCACGCCTTGCTCGAAGAGCGCGAGGATCTCCCGCAGCATCTCCTGCGTGCGTTCCGGCCCCGCCTCCAGCACGTCGTAGGCCTGGTACCGCACGCCGGGATGCCGTTCGGCGACCTCGGCCGGGTCCCGCCGGTCGGTTTTGCCCATCTCCAGGAACCGTCCGCCCCGGGGCAGCAGGCGCAGCCCGGCGTCGACGAACTCGTCGGCCAGGCAGTCGAGCACCAGGTCGACCCCCTCGCCGCCGGTCACGGCGAGGAACTCGGGCTCGAAATCCAGGGTCCGGGAGTTGGCGATGTGCGTGTCGGCGAAGCCGTTGGCGCGCAGGGTGTCCCACTTGCCCGTGCTGGCGGTACCGAACACCTCGGCCCCCAGGTGCCGGGCGAGCTGCGTCGCGGCGACACCGACGCCGCCGGCGGCAGCGTGCACCAGCACCGATTCGCCCGCGCGCAGTCCGCCGAGATCGACCAGGCCGTAGTAGGCCGTGAGGTAGATGACCGGCACGGCCGCGGCGAGCTCGAAACTCCAGCCCTCGGGCATGCGGACCAGCCAGCGCTGATCGGACGTGGCGATCGGGCCGAACGCACGGGCGCACAACCCCATCACGCGGTCTCCGGGCACGAGGTCGGTCACCTCGGAGCCGACGTCGAGGACCACGCCCGAGACCTCACCGCCCAGGTTCGCCATCCCGGGAACGAGGTCGAGGGCGACGACCACGTCGCGGAAGTTCAGCCCGGCGGCGCGCACGGAGATCCGGACCTCGCCGGGTGCGAGCGGCTCGGTCGCTTCGGGAGTGGGGACCAGCTGCAGGTTCTCCAGGGTGCCGTGGCCGGTGCTGTCGAGGCGCCAGGCGGGTGCGTCCACGGGCGGGAGCAGGGCGCCGTGCCCGGACAGCGGTGCGAGCCGAGGAGCCAGCAGCTCGCCGGCGCGGATCGCGAGGGTCGGCTCGCCCGCGGCCACCGCGGCCGGGATGAGCGCGGCCGATCGTCCGTCGGCGTCGAGGTCCACCAGCACGAACCGGTCCGGGTTCTCGTTCTGGGCCGACCGCAGCAGTCCCAGCGCTGCCGCGGCGCCCAGGTCGGTGACGTCCTCGGAGTCCGAACAGGACAGTGCGCCGCGCGTGACGACGACCAGCCGGCGGCCCGCGGCCTGCGGGGCGATGAGCCACGCGCGCACCAGTTCCGCGGCGCGAGCCAACGCCCCGGCGAGATCCGGGTCGTCGTCGGTGGTGAAGCGGCGCACCACCGCAGCGCCGTCGTCCGGCAGCGCCGCGAGGTCGGGGACAGTCGGCAGCTCGAGACCGAACGGGTCGGTGCCCCAGATCGCGCACCCGGCGCCGCCGGTGACCGGGACGGGCCGCCAGGCGAGGTGGAGGAGGTCGTTATCCGAAGTGGACGGTGGCGTCGGGACGGCAGCACCGCCGGCGGGCAGTGGCCGCAGCGTCAGCTCGGCAACGGACGCCACCGGTGCGCCGTCGTCGTCGAACACGTCGAGAGCCACGGCCTCTTCGCCGGTGCGCGTCAACCGGACCCGGACGGAAGTCGCGCCGCTCGCGTGCAGCGTCGCCCCGGCCCAGCTGAACGGCAGCCGGACCACGCGCTGCCCGCCCGTGGGTGCGCCCAGCGCCATGACGTGCAGGCCGGCGTCGAGCAGGGCCGGGTGGATGCCGAACCCGTCGGGCCGGGCGGGCTCGGGGAGGCGCACTTCGGCGAACAAGTCGGTCCCGAGCCGCCACGCGCGGTGCAGGCCCTGGAAAGCCGGCCCGTACCGCAGCCCGGATCCGGCGAGACCCGCGTACACGTCGGTTGTGCCGATCTCCTCGGCGCCCGGCGGCGGCCACGTGCCGAGGGCGGCGACGTGCTGCGCGGGCTGCTCGGCCAGCGTGCCGGTGGCGTGCAGGACCCACGTGTGCCCGTCCCGCGACGAGTGCACGCCGAGGGGGCTGCGGCCGTCGGCACCAGCGGTGCCGACGCGGATCTGCACCTGCACCGGCGAGTCGTCGGCGGGCAGGACCAGCGGCCGGCGCAGCGTGAGCTCCTCGACGCAGGACCGGCCGACCTGGTCGCCCGCTCGCACTGCCAGCTCCACGAAAGCGGTGCCCGGCAGCAAAGTCGATCCGGCGACCTCGTGGTCGGCAAGCCAGGGCTGGTCTTTGCGCGAGAGCCGTCCGGTGAGCAGGAGGCCGTCTCCGTCGGCGAGCGTCACGCTCGCGCCGAGCAGCGGATGCCCGGCCGGCAGAAGACCGGCCGAGGCCGGGTCGCCGGTCGTCGGCAGCTGCTCCAGCCAGTAGCGCGTGCGCTGGAACGCGTACGTCGGCAGCTGCACCATGGCGGTGCCGGAACCGGCGAACAACGCGGGCCAGTCCACCGCCGCGCCGCGGACCCACACCTCGGCCACGGAACGGAGGAACCGCGCCGGACCGCCTTCGCCGCGGCGGAGCGTGCCGGTCACCGCGGCGTCCGCGTCGGCGGCGTCGAGGATCTGCTGCACCACCGGCACGAGCACGGGGTGGGGGCTGACCTCCACGAACACTCCGAGTCCCTGGTCGAGCGCGGCGGTCGTCGCCCGCGTGAACTCGACCGGCTCGTGCAGGTTGCGGTACCAGTACTCGGCGTCGAGCCCGCTGGTGTCGAACACCGCTCCGGTGACCGCCGAGACGAACGGCAGCTCCGAGCGGCGGGGCGTGATGTCCGCCAGCTCCGCCAGAAGCCGTTCGCGGACCACGGAAACCTGCGGGCAATGCGACGCGTAGCCGATGGCGAGGCGGCGAGCGCGCACCCCGGCCGCCTCGCAGGTTGCGACGATCGCGTCCAGCGCGTCGAGGTCACCCGACACCGCGGTGGACGACGGTCCGTTCACCACCGCGACCGCGAGCTTGTCCGGGTACTCCGCCACGAGCTCCCGCACCTGCTCAACCGGCAAGGGGATCGACACCATGTCACCGCGGCCGGCCATCAGCTCGCCGATGGCCTTGCTCCGCAGCGCGACGACCTTCGCCGCGTCGGCGAGGCTGAGCGCTCCGCACACGTACGCCGCGGCGATCTCGCCCTGCGAGTGCCCCACCACCATCGCCGGGTGCACGCCGGCGGCCTGCCACTGCGCCGCCAGCGCGACGATCACCGCGAACAGGAGCGGCTGCACCACGTCCACCCGGGTGAGTTCCGGGGCGCCCGGCTCGTCGCGCAGAACGGCGGTCGGCGACCAGTCGACGTACGGCGCCAAGGCCGCTTCGCAGTCGCGGAAAGCGGCGCGGAAGACCGGTGTCGAGTCGAGCAGTTCCACGGCCATCCCGGCCCACTGCGAGCCCTGGCCGGGGAAGACGAACACCACCCGGGGGTCGGGAACGACGCTCCCGGCGACCGTGCTCGCGGGGAGCCCGCCCGCGCCGCTCTCGGCGAGCGCGGCCAGCGCTGGGCCGGCCTCGGCGGGATCGAGGACGACGGCCCGGTGGTCGAGGTGGGCGCGTCCGGTCGCGAGGGTGCGGGCGACGTCGCCGGGCGGGAGATCGGGGTGTCCGGCCAGGTGGTCGCGCAGCCTGGCGGCCTGGGCGCGCACGGCGGCGCTGGTGTGGGCGGACAGGACCCACGGCAGGGTCGCCGCGCCGAGCGGCCGTTCGCGGTCGTCGGTTGCGGGTTCGGGCGTGGGTGGTTGTTCGAGGACGAGGTGGGCGTTGGTGCCGCTGACGCCGAAGCTGCTGATGGCGGCGCGTCTGGTCGTGGTGGTGGGCCACGGCCGGCGTTCGGTGAGCAGGGCGAGGGGGTGGTGGGGCCAGTTCTCGGTGGTGCTGGGTGTCGTGTGGAGGGTCGGCGGGAGAGTGTCCTGGTGGAGGGCGGCCGTCATCTTGATGAGGGCCGCGGCGCCGGCGGCGGCTTGGGTGTGCCCGATGTTGGATTTGAGCGTGCCGAGGTAGAGGGGAGTCGTGCGGTCGGGTCCGTAGGTGTTGTGCAGGGCTTGGGCTTCGATGGGGTCGCCGAGGGTGGTGCCGGTGCCGTGGGCTTCGACGACGTGGATGTCGTGGGGGGTGAGCCCGGCGTTGGCCAGGGCGTCGCGGATGACGCGTTGTTGGGAGGGGCCGTTGGGTGCGGTGAGTCCGTTGCTGGCGCCGTCTTGGTTGGTGGCGGTGGCGCGGATGAGGGAGTGGGTGGTGTGGTTGTGGTGGGTGGCGGTGGTGGTGCGGGTGAGGAGGATGAGTGCGGTGCCTTCGGCCCAGCCGGTGCCGTCGGCGTTGTCGGAGAAGGCTTTGCACCGCCCGTCGGGCGCCAGCCCGCGCTGGCGTCCCTGTTCGACGAACGTCGTGGGCGTCGCCATCACGGTCGCGCCGCCTGCGATGGCGTAGTCGCATTCTCCGTTGCGCAGGGCTTGGATCGCGAGGTGGATCGCGACGAGGGAAGACGAACAGGCGGTGTCGAGGGTGATCGCGGGGCCTTCCAACCCGAGCGTGTAAGCGATCCGTCCGGAAGCGACACTGCCGGCCATGCCGGTGGCCAGGAACCCCTCGACCTCGTCCGGCAGCCGGGACCGCTCACCACCCGCGTAGTCGTGGTACATGACGCCGGTGAAGACGCCGGTGCGGGTGCCGCGGAGTGTGGCGGGGTCGATGTTGGCGTGTTCGAGGGTTTCCCAGGCGATTTCGAGCAGAAGTCGTTGCTGGGGGTCCATGGCGAGGGCTTCGCGGGGGGAGATGCCGAAGAAGTCGTTGTCGAAGTAGGCGGCGTTGTGGAGGAAGCCGCCGTGGCGGACATAGGTCGTACGGGGGTTGTCGGGGTCGGGGTCATACAGCGCGTCGAGGTCCCAGCCGCGGTCGGTGGGGAAGGGGGTGATGGCGTCGACGCCTTGGGATACGAGGTCCCACAGTTCGTCCGGGTTGGACACTCCGCCCGGCAGGCGGCAGCCCATGCCGATGACCGCGATCGGCTCGACGGCGTCGTCCTCGAGCTTCTTGATCCTGCGGTTCGCCTGCCGCAAGTCCGAAGTCATCCGCCGGAGATAGTCGACGAGCTGCGATTCCTCGGTCAACTGCGTGCCCTTCACTGGCTGGGGTAACAGGGGAAGCGCCGTGCACAGGGCACGGCGCACCGTCGTCGCTGTCGGGTCAGCGACCGGCGAACAGCAGATACACGCTGGCGCCGCGGAACGCGGGTGCCTGGGACACGCGAACCTCGTAGCCCAGTGTTGCCAACCGGGCCACCACGACGCCGAGGCGCCCGTCGAGGTCGTGCACCTCGACGACGACCTGGCGCACGCGCGGCCACAGGTCCGCTCGCATGCCGTCCAGCACCGTGAGTTCGGCCCGTTCGACGTCGATCTTGAGCAGGCCGATGTCGGTGACACCCTGCTCCTCGATGACTGTCGTCAGCGTGCTTGTGCCGACGGTGTCGGACAGGGCGGCGCGCTTCTCGGTGACTGCCCGCACTTCCGCCGGCTTGATCTCGGGCACTCCCAGGTTCGTCAAGTAGGTGCCGAGGTTGTGCGCGTCGTCGTCGTGGTCGACGTACAACGTGGACATCGACGGGTTGTCCGGGTAGTAGTGGAACTCCTGGTTGCCCGTGCGGTCGCTCAGCGCGGTGGCCGAGGCGATCCCGTTGGGCACGTGCGCGGCGAAGTTGCGCAGCAGGCAGGCGTGCGTCCGTGACGCGGGCTCGAAGGCCAGGATGCGGGTGTCGGGAAGCCGGTCGGCCAGGAACATCGACACCAGACCGATGTGCGCCCCGACGTCGATGATCGTGTCGCCGGGCCGGATGGCGTCGACCGCGGCCGGGAACGGCGAGTTGCGGACGATCTCGTCCCACAGCGCCGGCACCTCTTCGGCGTGGTCGCAGGCCACCTCGCGGCCGTCGGGCAGGCGTACCTGCGTGGTGTGCTGCTGGTCTGTGGTCAAGGTGATCTCCTGGGCGCAATCGGGGACGAGTGGTTCGGGTCGGTTCAGGGGACGGGATCGGCGACCACGTCGCGCGACTGGAACGCGCCCCGTTCCCCGACCATGCAGCTCAGCAGGCAGCGCGCCGCGACGTTGACGTGGTTGCCGTACCTGACGAATCCCGTGAGCTGCTCGGGGGTCGTCCAGCAGTAGTCGGGCGGCACGTCGAGGTCGAACTCCTCGCCGACGTCGATGACCAGGTAGCGGTTCTCCGCGTGGTAGAACCGGCCACCCTCCTCGGAGTGCACCGCGTCGACCAGGATCCGGTCGGGCGCCGCGCTCTGCACCAGGTCCAGGTAACGCGGACGGCGTTCGGGCGGCTCGTCGTGAAAGCTGTCCGGGATGCAGGAGACGGTCGGGGCCATCTCGACCAGGTCGCTGGTTCCCGCCTCCGTCCGCGCGCACACGAGGACGTGGAAGACGCCGTCGATGAACCGGCCGAGGAAGGCGATGATGCCGCGGTTGACCGGTTTGATCATGGGCTGGGACCATTCTGCGACCTCGCGGCTGCTGGCCCTGACGTGCACCCCGAGCACGGTGAAGTGCTTGCCGTCCGGGCGGTTGATGACGCCGTCGTGCAGCTGCCAGCCGGGGATCTGCGCGAGGGGCAGTAACCGGCGGTCCAGGTGCGCGTTCGTCTTCACCTCAGTGAACCAGCTCAGCACTTCTTCGTCGGAGTACCGGCTGCCGCGCGCGCCGTCGCGACCGTTGCGGGTGGCGACGCCGATGAACGGCATGCCGGAAAGCACCGTCCGCGCGTCCATGTTCACGAGGTTCGGCTCGGCCAGGAGGTCCGCGATCTGGGGCAGGCTCAACCAGCAGAATTCCTCGCCGGGCGTTATGGGGCTTTCGATCTGCACGATCACGTTGCGGTTGCGCTTGGCCAGGAACCAGGACCCCTGTTCCGACTGGAGTGCGTCGAAGACCGTCCGGTCGGCGCGGGGGCGCATGAAGTAGTCGAGGTAAGGCACCCGGCTGCCACCGTGCACCTGCGTGTAGTTGCTGCGGGTCGCCTGGACGGTGGGGGAGAGCTGGAGCAGGTTGATGTTCCCCGGCTCCATCTTGGCCTGCATGAGGCAATGCACCTCACCGTCCACAATGGTCACCATGATCCCGAGCAGGCCGATTTCCGGCTGCAGGATGATCGGTTGCGACCAGCTGCCGATCACTCGCCGGTTGGTTTCGACGTGGATACCGCGAACGGCGAAGAACTTGCCGGAACGGTGGGTGATGTCGCCGGTCTCGTCGTCGGCCGACCACCCGTCGAGCTGGTCGAGTGGCCGCGGTGTCACCTGGTACTCGTGTGCTCGCCTGCGTTCGAGAAACCAGTCGTGGAATTCCGTCAGATCCGCGAACATGCTCAGACCGCCTCGGGTTTGTCGCGCGGTGGCTGGACGCTCAGATGATCGCGCCAGCGACTGTCAATTCAGGATTCCCGGCGCCGGTGGGGCCCTCTACCCCTAATGGACCCTGCACCGACGGCGCCGAGCAGCTGCTGAGCGGGGTGCGGGCGCGCGCCCGGCCGGCCAGGGGTTGTCAAGACATCTGCGGCGTCGAAACCCCCGCGGCCCAGTCCTCGACGACCTGCGCGGCCAGCTCCACACCCGGATCCTGACCGGCAGCCTTTGCGAGTCGCTGCGCCCGCGCGGTGATCGACGGATCGGTCACCGCGGTTCGCACGGCCGCCGTGAGGAGGTCTCCGGTCAGCTTCGCGAACGGGACCGGACGCGGGGCGACGCCGAGAGCAGCCAGCTGCCGGGCCCACATCGGCTGGTCGGCGTAGCAGGGCACGACGACCTGTGGTCGGCCTGCCTTGGCCACTTCGGCCGTGGTGCCCTGGCCGCCGTGGTGCATCACGGCGGCCGCGGCCGGCAGCAGCCAGCCGTACTCGGCGGTCTCGACCCGGATCGCGTCGAGATCGCCGGGGAGTTCGCGGTCGGGTCCGCCGACGAACACCAGCCGTTTGCCGAGCCGGCGGCCCATGTCCACCGACGCTTCCCACAGTTCGTCTTCCCCGACCGACCAGGCGCTGCCGAATGCGGCGACCACCGGGCTGTCCCCGTCGGCGAGGAACCGGGCCAGGGCCGGTGGCCGGTTGCCCGCATCGTTGGTTCCCCAGTTGCCGGTGACGTAGCAGCGCTGCGGCCAGTCCGGCGGAGGCGGGAAGAGGCTCGGGCTGAACTGGTAGAGCAGCGGGCGCAGCATCCCGGATTCGCGCAGCCGCGACCGGAGACCGAGCCGGGTCAGGCCTCCGGCCCGGCGCCGGTTGTTGATGCTGACTCGGTAGATCAGCCATTCGAGGTAGTCGCGGTTGGCGTGCGTGACCCGGTTGTAGCGGCCGGCCAGCCGCCCGGGCCAGGGGAATTCGGGCGCGCCGAGCGCGGGCCACGCGGCAGTCGGTGTCGTGGGCCAGCCGTCCACCGAACACCAGGGCGTGTCTTCGCGCACCAGCGCGCCGATGCGGGTCAACGTCGTGTTCACGATCACGTCCGCGCCGTCGGCGGCGGCGACCATCTCCTCGACGAACGCGTCCATGTCCGCTGCGCTGCGCCGGGGCGCGGCGAGGGACATCCGGAAGAGCGATGGTCCTTTGCGCAGCGCGGCCTTGACCTTCGGGCTGGCCAGCATGTCGGCGGTGGTGTCGGTGCCGAGGCTGGTGAACGGGACGAAGCCCAGCCCGGCCCCGGTGACCATCGGCTCGAACTCGGCGCCGGAGGCCACCACGACGTCGTGGCCCCTGGCCAGCAGCGCCTTGCCGAGCACGACGAAGGGCTGGACGTCACCGCGGGTACCGATGCTCAGCAGTGCCACGCGCATCGGCGTCGCCTTCCTCTTCGTGGGGTGTGGTCGGCAACCCGGCCCGCGCTCACGTGCCTCGCGTTCATCCGGGCACCTCGGTCGCGACGGCACGCACCCGGTCGACGAGTGCGGCCTGCCTCAGCAGGTCTTCGGGGCCGAAGGGCGGGTCGACCCCGTCCAGGACGACCGCGGCGAACGCCCGCAGCGCGGCGGCGAAGTGGTCCTCGGCGGGCCGGGTCAGCTCACGGACCTCGTCCTGCCGTTCGATGCGGTGCACCGGCTGCCAGGTGGCCGGCGGTGTGTAGGCGCGGTCGACGACGATGCGGCCCGCACTGCCCCACAACGAGTACGTGCACCGGTAGGACAGCCCGAACCCGAAGGTCAGCTCGGCGCTGCGGCCCGACGGTGAGCGCAGCAGTACGTGGCCTCGCACGTCGATCTCCCGGACCGGGTCGACGTGCAGGATCGAGGCGACGGGGACCAGTTCGGGCCCCAGGAACAGCTGGGCGGCCCGGAGCGGGTAGACGCCGACGTCGAGCAGCGCGCCTCCGCCGAGGTCCTTGCGGTAGCGCACGTCGGAATCGGGCAGCGAGGGGATGCCGAACGCGCTGGAGAACGTGTGCAGCTCGCCGATTTCGCCGTCGGCCACCAGCCGGCGCACGGATTCGTGCTGGCCGTGGTAGAGGAACATGAAGTTCTCCATGACCCGCAAGCCCCGTGCGCTCGCCAGGTCGAGGATGGCCGCGACCTCGGCTCGGCTGGTCGCGAACGGCTTTTCCACCAGCACGTGCTTGCCGGCGTCAAGGGCGCGCAGCACCCAGTGCGCGTGCAGCGCGGCCGGCAGCGGCACGTACACGGCGTCCACGTCGGAGCGGTCGAGCAGCCGCTGGTAGCCCTGCACCGGTTCACCGCCGAACCGCGCGGCGAACTCCGCGGCCCGCGCCGCGTCACGGCTCGCCACGGCGACCAGCGCCAGCCTTGGCTCCTCAGCCACTGCGGGCAAGGTACGGCGCCAGGCGATACCGGAACAGCCGAGAACACCGAGTCGCAGGCGCCCTCCGCCGGGGTTCGCCATCACCGCGGCGGGCACACGCGGCCGGCGAACCGGTCAGGCTGCGTGGCGAGGTGACTGTCCGGCAACGTGGTGACGGAGTCGACGCCCATTCATTACCTCACGCTCATCTCGCGTCCTGTGTTCCCGGCGACGAACGGCCGGCGGTTCACCGCGCGGCTTCGACCGCCAGCGGCAGCCGCTTGACCGAGACCAGGCTCTTGGGGTTGTAGAACTCGATCCGGTCGGCCGGGTCGACGCGGATGGTGCAGTAGCGGTCCATCAGGGTGTTCAGCGCGACCTTGGCCTCGAGGCGGCTCAGTGGTGCGCCGAGGCAGAAGTGGATGCCGTAGCCGAACCCGAGGTGGCGGTTGGGTGTGCGGCCCAGCACGAACTCCGACGGGTCGGCGAACTCGCCGGGATCACGGTTCGCCGCCAGCACCCAGGCCGCGACGATGCTGCCGGCGGGCACGACGACCCCGCCCAGCTCGACTTCGCGCTTGGCGATCCGCGGCAGCCGGACCACCGGAGGCCGCATCCGCATGGTCTCCTCGATGAACGACGGAACCAGTGCGCGGTCGGCCCTGATCGCCTCGGCCGCGGCGGGGTTCTCCTGCATGGCCAGCACGGCGTTGCCCAGCAGCGCGGTGGTGGTGATGTGCCCGGCGATGAGCAGCAGCGCGGCGAACCCGACGATCTCCTCGTCGGCCAGCCGGTCGCCTTCCTCCTCGACCAGGACCAGCTGGCTGATGAGGTCTTCGCGGGGCTTCGCCCGGCATTCGGCGATGTGGTCCAGCATGAACTGGTTCATCTGCTTGGCCATTGGCTTGAAGTCTTCGAGCTGTTCCTCGGTCGGCAGCGCGCCGTCCTGACCACCGGTCTGGATCAGCTTGTCCGCCCAGTCGCGGAACATGCCGCGCTTCTCCGGCGGGATACCCAGCAGTTCGGCGATCACGGTGACGGGCAACGGATAGCTGAGGTTCCCGACCAGTTCGATGGTGTCCTGGTCGCGTACGGAATCCATCAGCTCCGCCGTCATCTCCTCGATCCGGGGCAGCAGCGAATGGGCCAGGCGCGGAGAGAACGCCTTGCCCGCCAACGTGCGCAGCCGCTTGTGCTCGGGGGGATCGACGCCGACGAAGTTGCCTTTGGTGAACAGCATCAGCTCGGGGTCCGACGACAGCAGCCCGGTGAAGTCGCTGGAGAACGTGGCCGGGTCCGACAGCACCCGCGTGGCTTCCGCGAACCCGAAGACGTTCCACTGGCCCGGCACGAGATCGGGGTTGACCGTCCCCGATGCCCGCTGCTGCGTGCACCAGTCCAACAGTTCGGCGAACTCCGGCGAATACGTGCTCGACGTGGGCGACTCGGTATTCATACGGGCCAGTGAAAATCACCGTCGCGGGGCCGGAGAACCCCTAACCGTGGCGCCCTCGGCAGGCCGCCGGCGGCCGGCCCGCGTGCGCCGGACGCAGGGGTGCACCAGGGGTACGCGCCGGCCCGGCGCGGGAGCACGCTGACGGTTCGACGACCACGTGTTGATCAGCCTTGTCCTCCAGTGCAACCGCGATCCAGGAGAGTCGATGCGCGTCCTATTCGCAACCCACGCCGAGAGATCGCACTTCTACAGCATGGTTCCGCTGGCCTGGGCGCTGCGCGCGGCCGGACACGAGGTGCGTGTCGTGTCGCAGCCGGCGTTGTCCGGCGACATCACCGCGGCGGGCCTGACCGCCGTGCCGGTCGGGACCGACCATCGGATGGCGGAGATCCTCAAGGAGCTCAACACGGCCGACTGGTCCTCCGGGCTCACCGACAGCTCGTCGGCTCTCACCCACGACGGCCGGATCGAACCGGACGCGACCTGGGCGGGCCAGGGCGTGCTGTACCGGGCGTTCGTCGAGTACTACATGAGGGGCGTCAACAACGACTCCTACGTCGACGGGTTGGTCGACTTCGCCCGGTACTACCGGCCGGACCTGGTGATCTGGGAACCGTTCACCTTCGCCGGGCCGGTCGCGGCCAAGGCGGTCGGCGCCGCGCACGCGCGGCTGGTCTGGGGCCCCGACCTCCTGCTCCAGATGCGGCAGGTGTTCCTGCGCACCCGCGCGGACCAGCCGAGCGAGCTGGTCGCCGATCCGCTCGAGACCTGGCTGAAGCCGTTCCTCGAGCGCAGCGGCGCCGAGTTCGGCCCGGATGTGGCGACCGGCCAGTGGACGATCGACCCCTGCCCGGCCGGTGTGCGCGTCCCGCTCGGGCTCGACCTGCTGCCCATGCGCTACGTGCCCTACAACGGCCCCGCGGTCGTGCCGTCGTGGCTCAACGCCGACCCGGTGAAGCCGAGGGTCTGCCTGACGAGCGGGATGTCCTTGCGCGAGCAGACCGGCCGGGACGCGCTGGGGATCGCCGATCTGGCCGCGTTCGCCGAACTGGACATCGAACTCGTCGCGACGATCAAGCTCGGCGCCGACGTCGACCGGGCGTCCATTCCGGACAACGTCCGGGTCGTCGACTTCGTCCCTATGCACGCGCTGCTGCCCAGTTGCTCGGCCATCGTGCACTTCGGCAACGGCGGGACGTGGAGCACGGCGCTGCACGCCGGCGTGCCCCAGCTCGTGATCGCGAGCAACTGGGAGGTGCTGCACAAGGCGAAGCACCTGGCCGCGACGGGCGCCGGCGCCTGTGTCTCCGACCTGTCAGAACTGCCCGCGGCCCTCGCCGGGATGCTCGCCGACCCGTCGGTCGCCGCGGCGGCGGCGCGCCTGCGCGACGAAGAGGTGTTGTCCCAGCCGAGCCCGGGTGAGGTCGTCGCGGAACTGGAGAAGCGCTGCGCGGCCCAGGCCGCCTAGCGCCGGCACCCGGCCGGTGCCGCCGAGCAACCCGGCACCGCCTCGGCGATGCCGGGGTCGGAGGCTGGTCTGAGGGGTGCGCTAGGGGTAGGTGCCGCCAGTGCGGTCGACCAACCTGAGCGTAGGAGTGGAAAGGACGTAACGCTCATGCAGTACGCCTACCTCGGGCGAAGTGGGCAGAAGGTCAGCAGGCTCAACCTCGGCACGCTCAACTTCGGCCACCGGACTCCGCAAGACGAGAGTTTCGCGATCATGGACGCCGCCCTGGAGCGGGGGATCAACTTCTTCGACACCGCGAACGACTACGGCTGGCAGGTTCACCGCGGGTTCACCGAGGAGTTGCTCGGCGAGTGGTTTTCACTGGGGAGCGGACGTCGCGACAAGGTTGTACTGGGCACGAAGGTGTTCAACCCGATGACGGACTGGCCCAATGACCAGGGACTGTCCGCTCGCAACATCATCGCCTCCTGCGAGCAGTCCCTGCGGCGCATGCGCACCGATTGGATCGACCTGTACCAGATGCACCACGTCGACGAGCACACCACGTGGGACGAGATCTGGCAGGCGATGGAAACGCTGACCACACAAGGAAAGATCCGCTACGCCGGCTCGTCCAACTTCGCCGGGTGGAACATCGCGGCGGCCCAGGAACGGGCCGATCGCCGGGGTTACTTCGGCTTGATCTCCGAGCAGTGCGTGTACAACCTCGTCTCGCGCGAGGCCGAGGCCGAGGTGCTGCCCGCCGCCAACGCCTACGGGGTTGCGGTACTCGCGTGGTCGCCGCTGCACGGCGGGTTGCTCGGTGGCGCGCTGCGCAAGCTGGCCGAGGGCACCGCGGTCAAATCGGCACAGGGCCGGGCACAGGTCGCGCTGCCCCGATTGCGCGCGCGGCTCACCGAATTCGAGTCCTACTGCGACGAGATCGACGTCCCGCCCGCCGGGGTCGCGCTCGCCTGGGTGCTGTCCCGAGGCGTCACCGCGGCGGTGATCGGACCGCGCACCATGGCGCATCTGGATGACGCGGTGCGGGCCTTGGATCTCCACGTGTCCGACGAACTGTCGCAACGACTGGACAAGATCTTCGACGCCTCCGTCCGGGTCGCGGGCTGAGGGGGGCCGGCGATGGAGATCATCGGACGAGGATTCCTGGCCCAGAGCCACCTTCCGCTCGCGGCGAAGCACCCGGACGTGATCCTGGTCGCGGCCGGCCCTTCGAGTACGCAGAGTTGTGAACCCGCGGAGTTCGAGCGCGAGTTCGAGCTGATGGGCGGGGTGCTGGAACGGGCCAAACGTGATGACCGGCAGGTCGTCTTCTTCTCCACGGCCTCGCATGCGATGTACGGACACACCGACGCGCCCGCGACCGAGTCCGGCCCCTCGACACCGGCGAGCGTGTTCGGCGTGCACAAGAAGAAGCTGGAAGACACCGTCGCCGCCAGCGGGGCTCGTTGGCTGGGCATCCGGCTCAGCCACGCGGTCGGCGGCAACCAGCGTGCGCACCAGCTGTTCCCGTACCTGGTGCGGGCGGTGCGCGCAGGCAGCGTCCGCGTGTTCCGCGACAGCCACCGGGACCTGCTCGACATCGACGACGTGGTCGCGGCGGTGGACGCGCTGCTGGCCGCGCACTGCACCGACGAGGTGGTCAACGTGGCGTCCGGCTCCCCTTACCCGGTCGAGCGGCTCGCGGCGGCGATCGAGGCGGAGCTCGGCGTGCGCGCGCACCGCGAAACGGTCGACACGAAACCGATGAAAACGCTGGTGTCGAACGAAAAGCTCCGACGCCTCGCACCGGACTTGTCCTGGGGACCGGCCGACGAGGACTACCTGCGCCGGCTGGTCGCCAAGTACGTCAGCCACTACTGACCGGCCCTCAACGCGTCGCCTCACGGCTGGTCGGCGGGCGCTGAGCGCTCTCGGCAGCCCACTGTGACCGGCCTCACCTTCGCCCGGACGCACGCCGGTCGGGGCGGGGTTCCTGGCTCTCGGATTTCTAGGCTCGACTAGAAATTCCAGGACCCCCTGCGTAAAGTGACCTGCGTCTCAGCTGCTGTCCGTTCGCGGTGGAAGGAGGCGCGGATGTCGACGGTGACGCCGCGCGAAGAGCGCGTACGCGTCGGCGGGGTGCTGCGCGCCGTACGGGCGCTCGGTCCCGTCGACATCGCGTTCGCGGCTTCCGTAGACCGCGCCACGGGCACGTTCGTGCTCGACCGGTTCGACGGCGCGCGCACCGACCTGCTGCGGGACCTGGTCATCCCCATGGGCGAGGGGGTCGGCGGCCGCTGCATCGCGCTGGAACGGCCGGTGTTCGTCCGCGACTACGTGGCGGCCAAGGGCATCACGCACCGCTTCGACGGCGCGGTCGCCGGTGAGGGCCTGAGCGCGATGTTCGCCGTGCCGGTGAAGACCGACGGCGTGGTGCGCGACGTCGTCTACGGCGCGGCGCGCACGTCGGTGGTCTTCGGGGAAGGCCTGATCGACCAGGCCGTGGACCTCGTGAACCGCCCGCCCGTGCCGGAACCGCCGAGCCCGCGGCGGCGTTCGGCCGGCGACATCGCCGCGGAGCTGGCCGAGATCGCGGCCGCGGTGCCCGATCCCGCGGTGCGCCACCGGCTCACCGAACTGAGCGCGAGCCTGTCCGGGCTGACCGGGAAACCGGTGGAGGACGACCTGCCGGTCCGGCTTTCGCCGCGTGAGCTGGACGTTCTCACGGCCGTCGCGATGGGCCACTCGAACGTGGACGTCGCGCGGCGGCTCGGCCTGACCGTGCAGACCGTGAAGTCCTACCTGAAGAGCGCGATGGCCAAATTGGACAGTCACACTCGCGGCGAAGCCGTGTACCGCGCCCGGAGGGCCGGCTTGCTACCGTGACCGCGGTGGGGAGCCTGACGGCCGGCGGGTCCGGGGACGTGCCGGTGACCCGGGCCGAGCGCAAGCGGGCCGAGCGGGTGGCGCGCATCGAACGCGCGGCGGCGCGCGTGTTCGCCGACCAGGGCTACGAGGGCGCGAACTTCGACCTCATCGCGGCCGAGCTCGACCTGCGCGGCGCCAGCCTCTACTACTACGTCTCCTCGAAGGAAGAGCTGTTCCTGCGCTGCCTGCGCCAGTCGGCGGCCGACGTGTCCGCCCGGCTGCGGGCGATCGCGGAGGCCGAACCCGAGCCGAGGGAACGGCTGCGGCGGCTCTTCCGCGAACAGGTGCTGATCGAGGTCCGCGACTACCCCGAGTACGTGCCGCTGTTCTTCAAAGCCCGTGTAAGCGTGCCCGCGCTGCAGGAAGCCGTGCTGGGGCTGCGACGCGAGCACGCGACCGTGTTCGAGGAGACGGCGCGGGAACTCGGCACGGACCCACGCAAAGCCCGGCTGTGCCTGGAGATCGCCTACGGCACCCTGGCCTACCTGCCCGACTGGTACGACCCGGCCGGTGACGTGAGCCCCGCCGAGCTGGCCGACGAGCTCGCCGAACTGCTGGTCGCGCCGTTCCTTCGCCAGGACGACTGACCACCCCCACTCGTGGGTATCTGCGCGACCCCGCCGCGCCTACCGTTGGTCCGGATGGCCCAGTCTCCGGCCGGGCCCGACGATCCCGTGCTCCCGCCGCCCCGAGGCGGGGAACCCCGAGAACAGGTGATGCACCATGACCGCGACCACCACGAACTCCGTGCGGGGTGGCCAGCACGCCGACCACGGGTACGAGCTGCCCTGGGCCTTCACCCCCGAGCACCTGCAGTGGCGCGACACCGTGCGGGAGTTCACCGCCGAGGTGGTGGCGCCCGAGGCCGGCCGGCGCAGCATCGAGTCGAGGTTCGACGCGGACCTGGTCCGCGCGGCGGGCCGGCTCGGCGTCTTCGGCCTCATGGTGCCGGCCGAGTTCGGCGGCGCCGGCGCGGACCTGCGCACGCTGTGCCTCACGATCGAGGAACTGGCCACAGCGGACTCTTCGCTGGCGGTCACGGTGCACGTCCAGGCGATCTGCGCCGCACTGCTGGCCCACTTGGCCCAGGACCGGCCCGAGCTGTGTCGCGAGATCCTGCCCTCGGCCGCCACCGGCGAGACGTTCATCTCCATCGGCCTCACGGAGCCGTCGGGCGGGTCGGACGCCGGCAACATCACCACCGTCGCGCGCCAGGACGGCGACGGCTGGATCATCAACGGCGCCAAGCAGTTCATCACCAACTCCGGCACCCCGTTCTCGCGCTACGTGATCCTGCTCGCCGCGGTCGGCGACGACGAGCGCGGCCGGCCGCCGGTCTCGGCGTTCCTCGTGCCGCTCGACGCGCCGGGCGTCACCGTCGGCAGGGGGTATCCGAAGCTGGGCTGGCGCTCCTCCGACACGCATCCGCTGTTCTTCGACGACGTCCGCGTGCCGGGCGACGCGCTGCTGTCCGAACCGGGCCGCGGCTACCGCGACGCGCTCGAGTTCCTCACGTGGGCGCGGCTGCCGATCGCCGCGATGAGCGCCGGGCTCGCCCGCGGCTGCCTGACCGACACCCTGCGCTTCGTCACGGAGCGCTCGTCCTTCGGCAAGCCGCTGGGCCACCACCAGGCGGTGGCGTTCCAGACCGCGGACATCGCCGCGCTCGCCGCCACCGCCCGCACGCTGACGTACGACGGCGCGTGGAAGTACGATCACGGCTTGTCGATCAGGGAGGCCGCCGCCACGGCGAAGCTGGTCGCGTCGGAAGCCGCGAACAAGGCCGCCTACCTGGCGACCCAGCTGCAGGGAGGCTACGGCTTCATCGAAGAGACGGCCGCGACCCGCCACCACCAGGACGCCCGCATCCTCACCATCGGCGAGGGCACGTCCGAAGTGCAGCGGATGCTGATCGCGCGTTCACTGGGGCTGGCCGTTTGAGCAGGTGCCGATCGATCGAACACACAAGGGAGTGTGCCCGTGGCCGACAGTGTGGAACAGCTGATCTCCGTCCCGTTGCAGGAACTTCCCCAGCGGTGGCGCTCGGCGAGCCGGGCCGAGGAGATCGCGGGCGCGCGGGCACTGCACGATCGCGACCCGGACGAGTACTGGGCGTGGGCCGCGGGCAAGCAGCGCTGGATGCGGCCGTGGGACGAGGTGCGCAGCGGTGACCTGCCCGAGTTCCGCTACTTCACGGGCGGCCTGCTCAACGTCGCCGACAACTGCGTCGACCGCTGGGCCGAGGACCCCGCGACGGCCGACCGCGCCGCCGTGGTGTGGGAGGGCGAGCCGGGGGACACCCGCACGGTGACCTACGCCGAGCTCGCCCGGGAGACCTCGGCGCTGGCGGCGGGGCTGCTGGAGCTGGGCATCGGCAAGGGCGACGTGGTCGCGATCTACCTGCCGAACCTCGTCGAGGCGTTCACGGCCATCCACGCGTGCAACCGGATCGGCGCGATCTACACGGTGTTGTTCTCCGGCTTCGGCAAGGACGCCGTGGCCGCGCGGCTCAAGGTCTCCGGCGCGAAGGCCGTGGTGGTCGCCGACGCGTCCTACCGGCGCGGGAAGCTGGTGCCGCTGCTGGAGACCCTGCGCACGGCCCGGCCGGGCCTGCCCGACCTCGGCCACGTCGTGGTGCTCGACCGCACCGGCCGCGACCTGCCGCTCGAAGCGGGCGAGGTCTCCTACGCCGACCTCGTCGCCCGCCACCCCGAAGGCACGCCGGCCGTGCCGCTGGAGGCCAACGACCCGGCGTTCCTGATCTTCACCAGTGGCACGGAGTCGACGCCGAAGGGTGTGGTGCACTCGGTCGCCGGGTTCCTGGTCGGCACGTGGGCCAACGCCTACTGGCAGGCCGGGCTCGAGCAGGGCGACGTCTACTGGGTGGCCGCCGACGTCGGCTGGCTGACCTTCCCGATCCAGGCCGTGATCGGCGGGCTGGCGTGCGGGACCACGATCGCGTGTTACGAGGGCGCGCTCGACACCCCGACGAAGGAACGCTTCTACGAGTTCTGCGAACGCCACGAGGTCACGCAGGTGCTGGCCGCGCCGACCGTGCTGCGGATGCTGCGCTCGTTCGGCGAGGACCTGTGCGCCGCGCACCCGCTGCCGCACCTCAAGCTGATCACCGTGCAGGGCGAGCCGCTCGACGCCGAGACGTTCACCTGGGGCGGCGCGCACCTGGACGTCCCGATCGTGAACGCCTACGGCCAGACCGAGACCGGCTCGACGTGGACCTACCCGGTCACCGGCGTCGACGCGCTGAAGGCGGGCTCCGCCGGTCGCCCCCTGCCCGGCCACCACTGCGAGGTCGTGGACGACGACGGCGTGCCGGTTCCCGCCGGTACCAAGGGAAATCTGGTGATCACCCGCCCGTTCCCCACCTTGGCCCGCACGGTGTGGGGTGATCACGAGCGGTACCTGTCGGCGTACTTCAGCCAGTACCCCGGCAAATACAACACCAAGGACGAGGCCGTCCTCGACGCCGACGGCCACCTGTGGGTGCTCGGCCGCGCGGACGACGTCATCAACGTCGCCGCCCACCGCATCTCCACGATGGAGATCGAAGGCGTCGTGACCGCCCACGAACGCGTCGCGGAGGCCGCCGTGGTCGGCGTGCCCGACCCGACGAAGGGCACGGTCCCGATCGCCTTCGTCACGCTCCTGGCCGGAGCCGACGCCGACTCGGTGTCGGCCGAGCTGATCCGCCGCGTCGGCGAGGAACTCGGCGGCTACGCGCGGCTGGCCAAGGTCTATCCCGTCACGGCGCTGCCCAAGACCCGCACGGGCAAGACCATGCGGCGCCTGCTGCGCGACGTTCTCGTCGAGGGCGCTCCGCGCGGCGACACCAGCGCGATGGAGGACCCCGGTGCCCTGGACGCGGTGCTGACGGCGGTGTCCGCGGCCCGCTGACCTTCCCCGCCTTTCGGAGCCGTCGGCCCGTACCGGTGGCGCGTCCGGTTCACCGGGAGCGTGCGCCGGGCGGGGCGGCGCGGCTGCCCGATAAGCTGGCGCCGTGGCCGAGGGGCGAGAGGTGTCGACCGTGACGATCTGGAACGACGTGATCAGTTTCGTGCGCCTGCGTTACGAGGTGCTCGAGGACCACGACGGCTGGCTGCGCTTCCGCCTGCCCACCGAGGACGGCCGCAGCCAGCAGGCGACCGTCCACCTGCTGCCCGACCACGGTGGGGTGGCCTGGGCCGAGCTGTCCTCGCCCGTCGGCTGGGCCGACCGCGTCGATCTGCGCCGGCTGCTGGAGCTCGTCGGCGAGTCCGGCGTCGGCGGTGCGGCCGTGGTCGACGGTGTGGCGCTGATCAAGCACGCCGTGCCGCTCGCGTCGCTGGACATAGAGGACGAGCTGGACCGGCCGTTGCGCGCCCTGGTGGCCCGTGCCGACCAGCTCGAACACGACCTCGGGCAGGGCGACGAGTTCTGATCGCCGGCCGGCAGCTCGTGCTGAGTTTCAGCTCGAAACGCGGGCCCGTTTCTTCGCGCGCACCGGCGCCGCCAGCACCGCCAACGCGACCAGCCCCGTGAGCGCCATCCCGCGTTCGACGAGGCCGAGCGGGATGAGCAGCCACCAGCGTTCGTCGTTCATGGCGGCGACCGCCACGGCGCCGAGGATGATCGCCAGCCAGCCGAGCGACAGCACGGCCAGCAGCCGCGCGGCGAACCGGCGGCGCGGCGAATGGGGGAAGGTCGTGCGCGCGGCCACCAGAATGGCCAGCGGCAGGCAGACGAACGCGACCACGCTCGCCACCCGGTGCAGCGTGCCGCCCGCGGCACCACCGGTGGCGGTGGCCCAGTTGGTCTTCGGGAACGCCACGATCACGAGCAAGCCGATCGTCCACAGTGCACCGAACACGGCCGAAACCACTGGCAGCCGCCGTTGCAGCCGCAGCACGGCGAGCGTCACGGCGGAGCCCACGGCCACGAGGACCACCGCGAGGTCGAACACCCACTTGTTGTCCGAGAGGCCGTACTCGCTGATGGTCCGGCTGGTCACGCTGATCTCGTCGGTGGGCGGCACCAGTTGGAGGAGCAGGACCAGTGCGGCGCCGATCGCGAACGCGGCGATGCCGGCGATCGACAGCAGAGCGGGGCGGCGGTCCTCGGCGAGGGCGGTCATCCTTCGAGATTAGCCAGGACGGGTATGTGCCCGCTGTGAGCGGATGATCCCGTACTTCCGAAGGTTACCCCGGGCGTTTTGCATCGATATGGTCGTTCGCTGCCGAAGCGTCCCAGCTTCGGCTCGGCTCTGGGAGGTCCGCGAACGTGGGGAATTCACCTCTTTCACAACGACTGTCACTCAGAAGATCCAGACCATGGGTTCTGCTGGCCACGGCCGGCGTCCTGGCGGGGACGTTCGTCGCCCTGCCGACGTCGGCCACGGCCGCGCAGAACGTGGTGCACGCCGACCGCGCAGTGGTGCGGTCGTGTTTCGCCGCGCTCCAGCCGGCCGGCGCGCCCGGCACCGACCGTCGCGAAGTCGCCTCGACGGTCGATGGCCTGGTCCAGGCCCGCCTGACGCCGGGTGCCGGCGCCGAGGGCGACTGGGACCTCGCCGTGTTCGACAAGGCCACCGGGGCGCTCGTCGCGGCCTCGGCGGCCTTGCGCAGCCATGAGCTCGCCGAGAGCTTTGTGAAGAAGGGCCAGCAGCTCGTGATCCAGGGCTGCCGGTACGCGGGCAACGCGAAGGAGGCGAAGCTGGGTGTCGACTTCCTCGCGCTGACTCCGCAGGGCACCCCGACCGGATCCGCCGCGCCGGCCCAGCGCGCCGAGCTGGTGCGCGTGCACACGCCTTCGCGCGCGGACAAGAACAAGCTCCTCGGACTCGGCCTCGACGTCACCGAAAAGGGTGATGCGACCGGCGTCGAGGTCGTGCTCGCCGGCGACGCTGACCGCCGCACGCTCGCGGCGAGCGGGCTGAAATCCACCGTCGTCGAGCCGGACCTGTCGGCGAAGTCGATCCGCGACGCGAAAACCGACCGCGAGTACGCGGCGAAAACGACCTCCTCGGTGCTGCCGTCCGGCCGTACCAGCTACCGCCATCTGTACGACTACGAGTACGAGATGAAGGAGCTCGCGCGCAAGAACCCCAAGCTGGTCAAGGCGTTCACGCTGCCGGAGCCGACGTGGGAGGGCCGCGACGTCGTCGGGCTCGAGATCGCCACGGACGTCGCGAACACCGCCGACGGCAAGCCCGTCGACTTCACCATGGGCGTGCACCACGCGCGCGAATGGCCGGCCGGTGAGACCACGATGGAGTGGGCGTACCAGCTGATCAACGGCTACGCCCACGACACCACGATCCGCGGGCTGGTCGGCAAGACGCGCAACATCATCGTGCCGATCGTGAACCCCGACGGCTTCTCGATCTCCCGCGAAGCCGAACCCCGTGGGGATTTCACGAGGTTCGACTATGAAATGAAACGTAAGAACTGCAACTCCGCCGACTCGCCGCCGCAGTTCGCCACCGGCGTTTGCAAGGCGAACCCGGGCGGCGCGCAGCGCGGCACCGACCCGAACCGCAACTACGCCGGCTTCTGGGGCGGCGGGGGAGCGGGCCTGTCGTGGAGCAGTGAGACGTTCCGCGGTTCGGCGCCGTTCAGCGAGCCGGAGTCGCGCAACATCCGTTCGGTCGTGTCGTCGCGGCAGGTGACGAACCTGATCACCTTCCACACCAACGCGGCGCTCGTGCTGCGTCCGCCGGGCGTCGCCGACGTGCGCCCGCCGCTCGAGGACCCCGTGTACCGGGCGCTGGGCGACAAACTGGCCTCCCACAACGGTTACACGAACGAACCGAGCTGGGCGCTCTACGACACCACCGGCACCACGGAGGACTGGTCGTACTGGGCCACCGGCGGCTGGGGCTTCACGATCGAGATCGGCGGCGCCGGTTTCCACACTCCGTACGAGGTCGGGGTGGTCGCCGAGTACGCGGGCCTGGCCCCGTCGACCGGCGCGGGCAAGGGCGGCAACAGCGGCGCGCTGATGGAGATGCTGCGCAACACCGCCGACCCGGCCGCGCACTCGACGCTCATCGGCACCGCGCCGAAGGGCTACCAGCTCAAGCTGCACAAGACGTTCCAGACCCCGACGTCCCCCGTGCTGCAGCCGGACGGCTCCACCAAGCCGCCCGTGTACGTGACCGACAACCTCAACTCCACCTACACCTCCACCGGCGGCCGGTTCGCGTGGTCGGTGAACCCGTCGACGCGGCCGTACGTCGCGGGCCGCTACGGGCGCGACCCGCAGGGGCCGGCACAGGCCGGGTACGCCGTGACGAACCCGGCTGGCGTGCCGCCTGTGAATGAGTCCTACCCGGACAACCCGGCGTCGGAGAGCTTCACGTTCCACGTCGACGGGTTGCCGAAGGTGGACAACGGGAAGTTCAGCGTCGACGTCAACTGGGCCAACCCGGACACCGACTGGGACCTGTACGTGTACGACGCCGCGGGCAACGCCGTGACGTCGTCGGCCAACGGCGGCACCACCTCGGAGCACGCCGTGCTGTTCGACCCGCCCGCCGGTGACTACCGCGCGGTGTTGGTGAACTACGCCCAGGCCGACCCGGCGCAGGTGGACGACTGGACCGGTGGTGTGTCGTTCGCGTCGCCGGTGCCCCCGACGTACGGACCGAAGGAGGCCTACCAGCTGACCTGCACCAACGCGAAGGGCAAGCTGGCCGGCATCGCGGACGTGTACCTCGACCGCGGCCAGACCATCGACGTCGGCGAGATCTGCACCAACTCGGCGCGCGCGGCGAAGAACCGCTCGCACGGCTGAGGTTTCGGTCCGTGAAGGGTTCGCTTTCGGGCCCTTCACGGACCTGCTCAGCCGGTCACGGCCAACGCGACCCCGAGCACGACGAGCACCGCCCCGACGACCCGGTTCAGCACCGGCCGCGCCCGGTCGTACCAGCGTTGCGTGGCGGGGGAGGAGAACAGCAGCGCCACGGACAGGTGCCACGTCGCCGACGCCAGGACGATGAGCGCGATCGCCGCCACCTTCGTCGCCGTGGGTTCCGTCGGCGGCAGCGTGGCCGTCAGCACGCTCCCGAAGAACACCGCGGCCTTGGGGTTGGTGACGTTGCTCAGCATCCCCTGCCCGAACGCACTCCTGCGCTCCGGCAGCGGCTCTCGGTCGGGTGCTCGTTCTTTCAACCAGAGCCTGATCCCCAGCCACGCCAGGTAAAGCCCGCAGACGATCCGCAACGCGGTCGCCAGCCACGGCGTCGCCGCGAGCAACGCCCCCAGCCCGAACACGGCGACCGCCGCCAGCAGCCCACCCGCCACCACCACCCCGGCCGCCACGGCCACCGCCGCCCTGCGCGACCCGGCCGCCGCAGTGTGCGCGATGAGCACGAAGTTCGGCCCTGGCGTCACCGCCGCGGGCGCGTAGACGAGCAGCACCGTGCCGAGAGTCGCTGCTGTGTTCACACCGCCATCCTCTCGCGGACTGCCCTGGCTGCCGGAGGGCGGGGGACTGCCGCGCCGAGTTCGGCTGGGGCGCTGGCGGGGGCTGAGGGCGGCGCGGGTCCGGGCCGTCAGGTCGAGTTTTGCTGCTTCGCGCGTGCGTGTCGGGCGGCGGGGGGCGCCCCGGTGGCGAATTTCGGCAGTGCCCGTGCCCGTGCCCGGGCACCGCCGCGCGACCCTGCGAGGCGCGGGCGAGATCCCGCGCCGCCCGTAGCCGACGCCGCGATCAGGCGGCCCGACCACTCCCCACGACCTGCCCCCGCAGCGTCCGCAGCGCGTTGTGGTCCACAGTAGACGGTTCGGCTGACAGCCAGCCGCCGATTTCGTGCAGGAACTGTTCCGGCGTCATGGGCGGGGCGCCGTCGGCGTAGTCGGCGTCGTCGGCGGTGGTGATGGCGCCCGCGTGGCTCGGGTAGACGATCATGGCGCCGCGCAGGGCGATGCCGGGCAGCAGGTCGCGGTAGGAGTCGAGGCTTTCGGCGAGGCGGGAGCCGCCGCCGCGGAAGGGGCGGCCGTTGCGGAGCAGGCGGCCGTCGTCGGCGGTTTCGTAGTGGCCGGGGAGCCATTGTTTCGACTCGATGAGCACGAGGCGTTTGCCGCACAGCACGGCGTGGTCGACGTCGGCGAAGACGGAGCCCGGCCAGGCGAGGCCGTGGAAGATGCGGGCGGCGAGCAGCTGCGTCAGGTAGCGCTCGAGGAGGTCGGCCGTGAGGCGTTCGGCGAGCTCGTCGGCCTCGACGCCGGGGCTGCCGAACACCGCGCCGCCGCCGAACTCCGCGGCGAACTCGCTGCGGGCGCGCCGCGCGGCGAGGTAGCCGCGGGCCAGGCGCTGCACCAGCAGTGCTGTGCCGGCCGTGAGCACCAGCCACACGATGAGCACCGGCGGCGTGAAGTCCACGCCCAGGACCAGCGGCGCCAGCACCAGCACCATCCCGGCGACGGCCGCGACCACGGGCGTGTGCCCGGGACCGCGGCGCCGCCCGTGGCGTACGCGCGGGTCCTGCGCCGCGAACTCCCACCACTCGAGCTCGTCCGGCTCCAGGTCCAGCGGCTCGGGCACGAACCCGGGCTCCTCGCTGAACCGGCGGCGCTTCGGCTTCGCCGGCGGGCGCGCGTGCACGGTCGGGACGCCGGCGTCGTACGCAGCGCGAGCGCGGGGATCACTCAGCGTGTCGTAGGCCTCGCGCAGCAGCTGGAACGTGCCGACAGTGCCGCCCGCGTCGGGGTGCAGCGTCTTCGCCAGCCTGCGGTAGGCAGCCTTGATCTCCGGGGGCGACGCCGTCTTCCCCACGCCGAGCACCGCGTAGTAGTCGACTTCGGGCACGTTCGCGTTCCACCTCCGAATGGCTGCCGCGCAACGATATGGGGTCGGTGATCGCCCTCGGCAACCGCCTCCGCGGCACGCCGGGGTGAACCCCGTTCATCGCCGGGCGCCAGTGACCACAGTGGACAGTGCGGACCACGGCCTGGCTGCGCGGTGTCGCTCGATCGGGTTCCGCTGCGTGATCGATCGGGTGGCCCGGTGTGATCTACGCCGTAGACTCGCGGGTCTACGGTGCAGACTCCGCGGGGTGCGCAGACTCAAGACCGCCCGGCGGTCCGAGATCGTGGGCGCGGCCTGGGAGCTGGCGGCCGAACGCGGTCTGCCTGCCCTGTCCATGCGCGGCGTCGCCACCCGGCTCGGCCTCACGCCCATGGCGCTGTACGGCTACTTCCGCAGCAAGAACGACCTTCTCGACGGCATCGCCGCCCAGCTGCTCAGCCTGCTGCCCGCGCCCGCAGCGGACCTCGACCCCTTCACTCGGTTGCGTGAACTCGCCGGGGGAGTGCGGGCGGTCGCGCGCGAGCATCCCGCCGTGGCCGGTCTCCTGTTCACCCGTCCGGCGGCGAGCGAGCGGTCCCTCCTCCCGGCTGAACGCGTTTACCAAGCCCTGCTGGACGCGGGCGTGCCCGAGGCCGAAGTCCCGCGCCTGGAACGCCTGCTGTCCACGTTCGTCCTCGGCTACGTCCTCTCGGAGGTCGAAGGCCGCTTCGCCGCGAGCACCCGCCTCGCCCGCTCGCGCCGCGTCGGGCTCGGCCCCGCCGACCTGCCCGCCCACCACCGCCTCGGCCCGCTGCCGCACCACGTCGACTGCGACGCCGAGTTCGCGAAAGACCTCGAAGACCTGCTGAAGATCGTCGAGGCCGCCACGAAGTGACGCTCAGGCTCGCACGGCCGTCCGCCGGGGTTCGCGGCGCTCGAACACCAGCTCCCGCGCCGTGCCCAGGGCCGTCGTCACGGCGCCCGCCAGCACGGCGTCGGACCCCAGCTGCCCGGCGACGATCTCCGGGGCGAACGGTGTCGTCGCGGTCAGCGCGCGTCGCATCGGCCCGGCGAGCAGCGCCGCGTTGCTCCCGATGCCGCCGCCCAGAACGATGAGCCCGGGGTCGAGCACCGCCGTCACCGCGGCCACCACGTGCGCCAGGTGCGCGGCCTCCTCCTCGACCACGCACAGCGCCCGCGGATCCCCGTCCGCGGCCGACCGGAAGACCTCCCGAGCGCTTCGAACGATCAAGCCCAGTGCCCGGGCGCGCGCGACGATCGCGTGCGCCGAAGCGACGTCCTCCATCGGCCCGGGCCGGTGAGCACGCGCCCCGGAAACACGGGCGCCCGCGGGCAGGTCCGCGATCTCACCCGCCGCGCCGTGGGCGCCCCGGAACAGCTTCCCGCCGACCAGCACGCCCATCCCGATGCCGGTGCCCACCGTGAGGCACACCAGCACGTCCACGCCCAGCGCCGCCCCCAGCGCGTGCTCGCCGACCGCGCACAGGTTCGCGTCGTTCTCCACCACGAGGCCCGAACCGTGCGCGCACAGCCGTTCGGCCAGCGTGTGCAACAGCCCCTTGCGCTCCCACCCCGGCAGGTTCGGCGCCCGGTGCACGGTTCCGGTGCGCGCGTCCGGAATGCCCGGCGTGCCGACCACGGTGGCCACGACGTCGGCCGCCTCGAGTCCGGCCGACACGACCGCGCGGCCCACCGCGTCGCCGACCGTCTCGACGAGCGCACTGCCCGAACGGCACCGGTTCGGCTCGTCGAGCCGCGCGACGATGCTCCCGTCCAGATCGGCGACGGCTACGCGGATCGAACGCCGGCCGGTGTCCACGCCCACCACGTGTCCGGCCTCCGGCGCCACGCGGTAGACGACGGCGGCGCGCACCGGCCCCGACGGGCTGTGGCCGGTGGCCCGGACCAATCCGCACTGCTCCAGATCGAGCAGTGCCTGGCCTACGGTCGGCTTCGAAAGCCCTGTGTCCGCGGCGATCCTGGGCCGGGTGGCCTCACCGCCGGTGCGCAACCGGTCCAGCACCAGCCGCTGGTTCAGCTCGCGCATGTTCGCCGGTGTGCCCACCTGCGGCCCTGCCATGCTCCCCGCCACCCCTCGCCGTTTCCACAACTTTACGAACGCGGCTCTTCCGACCCCGCAAATCTTATGTTAAGAAGCTTTACTAACTATTGGATGGAGGCACGACGTGAGCTCACCCACCCGTTCGGGGGGTTCCGGAACGGCGGATCTTCCACGGACCGGTCTCGAACGCAAGATCGGGCCGCTGCAGGCGACCGCGATCAACATGACGCAGATGTGCGGGATCGGCCCGTTCGTGACCATCCCGGCGATGGTCGCCACGATGGGCGGCCCGCAGGCGATGTTCGGCTGGATCATCGGCGCCATCATCGCGTTGGCCGACGGCCTCGTGTGGGCCGAGCTCGGCGCGGCGCTGCCCGGCGCCGGCGGCACCTACATCTACCTCCGCGAAGCTTTCCAGTACCGCACCGGGCGGCTGATGCCGTTCCTGTTCGCCTGGAGCGCCGTGCTGTTCATCCCGCTGATCATGTCCACGGGCATCATCGGCCTCGTCCAGTACCTCGGTTACCTCATCCCGGGCGTGGTCGACGACGGCGGCGTGACACCGCTCGGCAAGATCATCGGCATCGTGATCATCGCCGTGATCGTGCTGGCGCTGTTCCGGCGCATCGGCCAGATCAGCAAGCTCACCACCGTGCTGTTCGTGATCATGCTGTTCGCCGTGCTGACCGTGATCGTCGCGGCCTTCTCGCACTTCAGCGGCGGCCAGGCGTTCGCCTTCACGCCCGGCGCGTTCGGCTCGGGCGGCGCGTTCTGGGGCGGCCTCGGCGCCGGCCTCGTGATCGCCATCTACGACTACCTCGGCTACAACACCAGCGCCTACCTCGGCGGTGAGGTCCGCAACCCGGGCCGCACGATCCCACGGTCGATCATCTTCTCGATCCTCGGCATCATGGCGCTCTACTTCCTGCTGCAGGTCGGCGTGCTCGGCTCGATCCCGCTCGACCAGCTGAAGAACGCCACGTCGGTCGCCTCCACCGTGCTGGAGCAGGCGTGGGGCACGGTCACCGCGAAGGTGATCACCGTCTTCATCATCATCGCGGCCATCGGATCGGTCTTCGCGGGCCTGCTCGGCGGCTCGCGCGTGCCGTTCGAAGCCGCGCGCGACAAGGTGTTCCTGCCGGTGTTCGCCAAGCTGCACCCGAAGCTGAACCTGCCCACCGCCGGCGTGCTGACGATGGGCGTGATCACCGCGATCGGTTCGCTGTTCACCCTGACCGACGTGATCAACGCGGCCGTGACCGTGCTCGTGATCATCCAGTCGCTGGCGCAGGTCGCCGCGATCTGGGTGCTGCGCCGGCGTCAGCCCGCGCTGAAGCGGCCGTACCGCCAGTTCCTCTACCCGATCCCGACGATCATCGCGCTCGCCGGCTGGGTGTACATCTACATCTCCGCCACGACGCTCTCGATCATCCTCTCGGTGGCGTGGATCGTGCTCGGCGTCGTCGCGTTCCTGATCTACGCGGCGGCTGAGAAGACCTGGCCGTTCGGGCCGAAGGAGATCCGCGAGGAGTTCGTCCTCGCGCAGCAGCAGCCGACCGAAGAGGGGCTTGAGGCATGAGGAAACCGCTCGTCGCCGGGATCGCGGCGGCCGCCGCGCTGATCCTGGTCCCCGGGGTGGTGAGCGCGACGGCGTCGGCCCAGGCGCCCGCCGCGTCGCCCCAGCACCACGCTCCGCGTGAGCAGGGTTTGTCCACGATCGGCACCTCCGGCTGGCAGGTGCTCACCACCGCGAGCGTGAAGGACGGTGGTGACCGCGTCTCGCAGCCCGGGTACGCCACGAAGGGCTGGTTGCCGGTCAAGTCCGACGACGCGGGCGCGCCGGGCACCGAGATCAACGCGTTGGTGCAGAACGGCAAGTGCCCCGACGTCTTCTACTCCGACAACATGCGCAAGTGCTTCGGGTACGTCGACAAGCTCGGCCCCGTGACCACGAAGCCGTTCTCCGACCCGTGGTGGTACCGCACGGACTTCGACCCCGGTTTCGTCAAGGGCAAGAACGGCGAGCTCACGATCCCGGGCATCGTCGGCGAGGGCGACGTGTGGGTCAACGGCACGCTGGTGGCGGGCAAGGACGTGGTGAGCGGCGCGTTCGCCGGCCATACCTTCGACGTGACCAAGCTGCTGAAGCCGGGCAAGAACACGCTGGCGATCAAGGTCTACCCGAACAACCCGCTCACGATGTACACGCTCGACCAGGTCGACTGGGGCCAGATCCCACCGGACAACAACACCGGCATCCAGTACCCGCCCACGCTGCAGCTGTCCGACGCGCTCACCGGCGACAACGCCCACGTGGTGCAGGACAACGCCGCCGACCTGTCGACCTCCTCGCTGACGGTGAAGGTCGACGTCACCAACAACGCCGCCTCGGCGCAGACCGGTGACGTCACGGCCACGGTGAACCCGCCGTCGGGCGCGCCGATCGTGGTCAAGCAGAGCGTGAAGGTCCCGGCACACGCCAAGCAGACGGTGACGTTCACGCCGGCGAAGTTCGCCGCGCTGAAGATCCGCAAGCCGCAGGTGTGGTGGCCGTACTCGATGGGTGCGCAGCCGCTGTACACCTTGGACACCTCGGTGGCCCAGGGCGGCGTCGTGTCCACGTCCTCTTCGGACACTTTCGGCATCCGCACGGTGACCTCGAAGCTCGTCGGCAAGTCGGCACCCCTGCCGCAGGGCTCGCGGCTGTTCGCCGTGAACGGCAAGGACTTCGTGTTCCGCGGCGGCGGTTTCGCCCCGGACCTGTTCCTGCGCTACGACAAGGCCGACACCGCGCACCAGATCGCGCTGATCAAGAACATGGGCCTGTCCGGCGTGCGGCTCGAGGGCCACGACATGCCGCAGGACTTCTACGACCAGGCCGACCGCGCGGGCCTGCTGGTGATCGGCGGCTTCCTGTGCTGCGACGCGTGGCAGCCCGAGGACGCCTCGAAGCTCACCGATCGCGACTACCGGATCATGCACGACTCCGCGTACTCGATCGCGCAGCGCGAGCGCAACCACCCGAGCGTGTTCAACTACGGCTGGAGCGACAACGAACCCGTCGCGCGCCAGGAGTCCGAGACGCTGAACGCGTTCTCCGAAGCCGATTTCCAGGTGCCGGTGATCGCCTCGGCGGAGTACAAGAGCACCCCGACGCTCGGTGTCTCCGGTGAGAAGGAAGGCCCGTACGACTGGGTCCCGCCGGCCTACTGGTACGACACGTCGCACTTCGACTCCGGTGACTCCAGCCGCACCAACGCCGGTGGCTCGTGGGGCTTCGCGAGCGAGCAGAGCGCCGGGCACACGGTGCCCACCTTGGACTCCATCAAGCGGTTCCTCTCGCCCGAGGAGCAGGCGAAGCTGTGGCAGGACCCGGCGTACAACCAGTACCACGCGAACTTCGAGCCCGACCACGGCGGTTATGCCTTCGGCACGCTGTACACGTTGGACAACTCCATCACCCAGCGCTACGGCAAGTGGGACTCGCTGGAGTCCTATGTGGAGTCCGCGCAGGTCGCGAACTACGAGAACACCCGTTCGCAGTTCGAGTCCTTCATCGCGCACTCGACCGACAAGGACAACCCCTCGACCGGTGTCGTTTACTGGCAGCTGAACAAGGGCTGGCCGACACTGCTGTGGTCGCTCTACAACGACGACGGTGACCAGCCGGGTGCGTTCTTCGGCGCCAAGAAGGCCAACGAGCCGCTGCACGCGATCTACGGGTACGACAACGGTTCCGTGACCGTGGCCAACCTCGGCGGCGGCACGCAGGCCGGCGTTTCGGTGCAGGCCAAGGTCTACGACACCGCGGGCAAGGTGCTCGACGACCAGACGGCGAAGAACGTGTCGCTGAACTCGCAGGGTGTTGTCACGGGCCTGCTCAAGCCGAAGGTGCCGGCCGAGACGAAGGCGCCGGCCAAGGCGCAGGTGTACTTCGTGGAGCTGCAGGTGACCCAGGGCGGGAAGGTCGTGGACCGCAACGTCTACTGGCTCTCCACGCAGAAGGACGTCGTCGACTGGAACAAGACCCTGGGCGAGCCGCAGGCCACGCTCAGCCAGTACAGCGACATGTCGGCGCTGCGCGACCTGCCGAAGGCGCAGATCGGCGTCGAGAGCTCGACGAAGCACGTGGCGGGTCCGGACGGGGCCGACACGGCGACCACGGTGACGGTGACCAACACGTCGAAGACGCCGTCCGTCGGGTTCTTCCTGCGCGCCGACGTCCGCCGGGGCACCGCTTCCGGTGGCGTGGCGTCCGGCGACAGCCAGCTCGCCGCCGCGACGTGGAACGACAACGACATCACGCTGTGGCCCGGCGAGTCGCAGACGCTGACGGTGACCTACCGCTCCGCCGACCTGCACGGCGCCCCCGCCGTGATCAGCGTCGACGGGTTCAACACCGGCAACGTGGTCGTGCCCGCCGCCCGCGGTTACGGCCACCACGGTGACCACGCCGTCCGCCCGCCGGCGATCGAGGGGACTCGCGAGTGATCCTGGGTATCGACTTCGGCGGCACGAAAGTGGCGCTGGGGCTCGCCGATGACGCCGGAACCCTGCTGGCCACGCGCCGGCTGGACACCGACGCAGAGGCGGGGGCCGAGCAGGTGGTGACGCGCGCCCTCGCCGGGGCCAAGGCCCTGGTGGCGGACGAGGGCGCGCGCGTCGACTCGGTCGGTGTCGTCAGCCCCGGGATCGTCCTGGAGGACCGGATCCTGCTCGCGCCCAACGTGCCCGGGTGGGAACAGCTGCACCTGCGCTCGCTCGTGGAGGCCGAGTTCGGCGGCGCCCCCATCGCCACCGGCACGGACGCCAAGGCGGCCGCCCTGGCGGAATGGGAGTTCGGCACCCTCGCCGGCGCCGACCCGGCGGTCTTCCTGTCCCTCGGCACCGGCATCGCCGCCGCGGTCCTCATCGGTGGTGTCGTGCTGTCGGGCGCCAACGGGGCCGCCGGCGAGATCGGCTACAACCTGCTCGCGCCCCAGGACACCGACGCTTTCGCCAGCGGCTCCGCGCCGCTGGAGGAAGCCGTGGGTGGGCGGGGGCTGGGCCGCCGGGCCGCGGAGTTGCTCGGTCGCCCGGTGACGGCTGCATCGCTGTTCGCGCTGGCTCGGGAGAACACGCAGGCGAAGGAACTGGTCACGTCGGCGCTGGACGAGTTGTCCATGCACGTCGCCAATCTGGCCATCGCGTTCGATCCCTCGCGGATCGCGGTGGGTGGCGGACTCGTTCGGTCGGCCGACGTGTTGCTGCCGGCCCTGCGCGACCGGCTGGCGGGCGCGGTGCCGTTCCCGCCGGAGCTGGTGGCGGCGCGGTTCGACCAGGACGCGTCGTTGCTCGGCGCGGTGGCTCTGGCCATGCGGCTGGGTACGGGGGGATAGCTGCCCGAAGGTGTGCCGGTGCCCCGACCCGGCACAGCTTCGGGTACCCACGTTCTGAGGGGCGGTGCCGTTTTCGGTGCCGCCCCTCAGGCGTTTGTCCACAGCGGGCCCGAGTTGTGGACAGCTCGGCTCCTTTTCGGCTCGGGCCCCGTTTTTGTCGGGGGTGGCCGATAGAATGGACAAGGGGACGCCCCCCAGGGAGGGCAGGGTTCCGGCAAAGTCGTTGGTGTTTTAGGGGTGGATGCCGAGCAGGGTGAGTGGTCGGGTGGTGTCTCGGGTCATGTGGCGTAGT